>NZ_JBKBHK010000001.1:0-369479 GCF_046297735.1 Vogesella sp. | reverse complement strand
GTATTCTAACCAACTGAACTACCGCTCCAACCGTAAAGCTTGGTGGGCGTTGACGGAGTCGAACCGCCGACATTCTGCTTGTAAGGCAGACGCTCTACCAACTGAGCTAAACGCCCGAAAACTCGGTTACTGCTAGATTGTATGGTTGGCGGAGCGGACGGGACTCGAACCCGCGACCCCCGGCGTGACAGGCCGGTATTCTAACCAACTGAACTACCGCTCCAACCGTAAAGCTTGGTGGGCGTTGACGGAGTCGAACCGCCGACATTCTGCTTGTAAGGCAGACGCTCTACCAACTGAGCTAAACGCCCGAAAATTCGGCTTGCTGGGACGCTGTTTTTGCTGCGTCGTTCAGCGAGGAGGCGAATTAAAACATAGGCTGGGCGGGCCTGCAAGGGGTATTTGCAAGAAAAATGCAGGTTTTCTTCAAACGGTTGTTTTTGCTAGAACTGATGCCCGCCGCATTTTGTCGGACAGGGTGGTGCGTGATGCAAACCGCTCATGTATCATTGCCCGATTGTCCCTAATCGGAACCTAAGCATGAAGCCGACCTTTCTTGATTTTGAGCAGCCCATTGCCGAGCTCGAGAACAAGATAGAGGAACTGCGTTTCGTCCAAGACGATTCCGTCCTCGATATCTCGGAAGAGATTTCGCGCTTGCAGAAGAAGAGTCAGGAACTGACAAAGACCTTGTACAGCAAACTGACCCCTTCCCAAATTGCAATTGTGGCGCGTCATCCCCAGCGTCCGTATACGCTCGATTACATTAATAGCCTGTTTACCGACTTCCAGGAGCTGCACGGCGACCGTGCGTTTGCGGATGATCCGGCCATCGTTGGCGGCCTGGCCCGTTTCAACGACCAGCCGGTGATGGTTATCGGCCATCAGAAAGGCCGCGATACCAAGGAAAAGATCTATCGCAACTTTGGCATGCCGCGTCCGGAAGGTTACCGTAAGGCGCTGCGCCTGATGCGTACTGCCGAGAAATTCGGCCTGCCCATCATTACGTTTGTCGATACCCCGGGTGCTTACCCCGGCATCGGCGCCGAAGAACGTGGCCAGTCTGAAGCCATCGGCCGTAACCTGTACGAGATGACGCGCCTGAAAGTGCCGGTCATCGTGACCGTCATCGGTGAGGGTGGTTCGGGTGGTGCACTGGCTATCGCCGTGGGCGACTACGTCAACATGCTGCAGTACTCCACCTACTCGGTCATTTCGCCGGAAGGGTGTGCGTCCATTCTGTGGAAAACCGCCGAGCGTGCTGCCGACGCGGCCGAAGCGCTGGGCATTACCGCGCCGCGCCTGAAAACCCTGGGCCTGATCGACCGTGTGATCAACGAGCCGCTGGGTGGTGCCCACCGCGATCACGCCGCGATGATGACTTCGCTCAAGCGCGTGCTGCAGGAACAATTGAAGGAAGCCAATAGCCGCGAGGTGAACGAGCTGCTGAAAACCCGCTTCGATCGCCTGATGAGTTACGGGCGCTTCAAGGAAAATGCAGCCTGATCTGCTGCCTGCGCTGATCCAGACCTGGCCGGACACTATGTCCGGCCATTGTCATTTGGCGCTGGCCTTATCCGGCGGGCTGGACTCGATGGTGCTGCTGGACCTGTTGTGTCGCTGGCGCGACGAGGCTGGCGGCCCGGCGCTGTCGGCCATTCATGTCCATCACGGCATCAGCCCGCACGCTGATGACTGGTTGCAGCATTGCCAGCAAGCCTGCGACGCGCGCGGTGTCGCGCTGCACGCCGAGCGCGTCAGCATTGGCAGCGCGCGTGGGCAAGGCGTAGAGGCAGTAGCGCGCGCCGCCCGCTATCAGGTTTTCTCCGCGTCAGCTGCCACCATCATTGCGCTGGCGCACCATGCGGATGATCAAAGCGAAACCGTGCTGTTGCAGCTATTGCGCGGCGGTGGCGTCAAGGCCCTGGCGGCGATGCCGTGCTGGCGTACCTGGCACGGCAAGCAGCTGTGGCGCCCGCTATTGGGCGTGCCCCGTGCAAGGTTGGCCGCGTACGCGGCCGATCGCGGCTTGCACTGGGTGGAAGATGACAGTAATCAGGATGCGGCCAACTATCTGCGCAACCATCTGCGCTTGCAGGTGTTGCCGGGTTTGCGGCAACGTCAGCAGGGGCTGGATGCGCGACTGGCGCGTAGTGCGGCACAAATGGCCGACGCGGCGGCCATTCTCGACGAAGTAGCGGCGCAGGATTGGCAAGCGTTGCACGACGCCGCCAGCGGGGCCTTGTCGCTTGCTGCCTGGCAGGTGCTGAGTGCGCCGCGGCAGCGCCATGTCTTGTTGCACTGGCTGGGCAAGCTGGGTTGGCAGGCGCCGGCACCGGCGGCGCTGCTGAGCTTGCAGTCTGCGTTGCTGGCAGGGCAGGACGCCCGGCTGGATGGTGAAACCGGTGTGGTGCTGAGCTACCGCAGCCAGCTACTGGCCATGCCGTGGGGTAGCCGTAGCGCATGGCCGGTGCCGTGCGTGCCCGGGCAGACGCTGCGCCTGGCGAGTGGCGAGTTGCGCTGGGTCTGGCAGGCAGGTGGATTGTCTGCCGCACCCGGCGTGGTGTGGCAGCTGCGGTCGCGGCAAGGCGGTGAAAGCCTGTCCACACGGGTTGGCCGCAAAGCGCTGAAAAAACTGTTTCAGGAGGCCGCCGTGCCGGCTTTGCTGCGCGACAGCTGGCCAGTGCTATGCGATGAGGCGGGGCAGTTGCTGGCGTTGCCGGGCGTGGCAGTGGCGGCGGATCGTGCCCAGCCGGAAGGTTGGTGGCCGCAGTGGCAGCCTTTGTCGATACCGCGTGATTGAGCGCGGCGTACCATCAAAAAAAACCGCCACGGTTGTGGCGGTTTTTTCGTCTGGGGCGTGCGCCGGGCTTAGTCCAGGTTTTTCGGGCCGAAGGCGCCGGGCAGTAGCTGATCCAGCGTGGTATCGATGGTGCCATCGCCATCACAAATAGCGCGTACCTGCATGGTAGGGCCAAACTCGTTCAGCACCTGGCGGCAGGCGCCACATGGCGGGGTGGGCACCGCGGTGGGGGTATAGATGCAAACCGCCACCACTTCCTGCATGCCGTCGGCTTTGGCGGTGAAAATGGCGGTGCGTTCGGCGCAGTTGGTCAGGCCGTAGGACGCATTTTCCACATTGCAGCCGCGTACGATCTTGCCTTCAGCGGTGAGGATGGCGGCACCAACGGCAAAGCGGCTGTACGGTACATAGGCGTGCTTGGCGGCAGCTCTGGCCTCTTTGGCCAGCATATCCCAGGGAATCGTTTTGTCCATCGTTGCGCTCCAATCGGAAGGGCGTGGGATATTCCGGCTGCGGCGCTTGCTTGTCAATGATTTTATATGGCCAGTACTGCCGAGGCGTTGCGCACTTGCCGCGCCGCCAGTAAGGCGGCGCCCAATTGGCGTGCCGGCGCTGGTTCGATGCGCCAATGATGCCAGTACAACGGTGCCTGCATGCTGCCCGGCAAATAGTACAGGGCGCCATCAGCAGTGCGCTGGCTCAGGTATTCCTGCGGTAAAAGTCCATAGGCGAGACCCGCATCGATCATTTGCAGCATGGCTTCCGGGGTAGGAACACTGGCACACGGAAACGCTCCGTCGAAACCAGCAAACTGCTGGAGGTAACTCTGGTGGCGGCTTTGCTGATGATTGAGTACGACGGCTTGCAGCTGGCCAAAGTCCACCTCTGACGCGCCAGCCAGGTGTTGATGATGAAATGCGTGCGAGCATACGCAGGCATAGGGCAAGCTTCCCAATAGCATGGGCTGGCTACCATGCAGGCTGCGGCCATCCTGGCTAACCCAGCCGCACAGGCGGGCATCCATGCCCAGCAGGTTGCCATCGTCAGGTAAGGCGCTGATGTTGAGCTGCCATTGATGTTGTTGCATTAATGGCACCAGTGCCGGCAGTAGCCAGGTGGCCAGGCTATCGGGCTCACAGGCCAGACTCAGCTTGCTGTGCAGTGGCCCTGCGCTGTCTGGTTTGATATGTGCCATCAACTCTTCTTCCAGCAGACTGAGCTGGCAGAAGTGTTGCAGCAGGCGCTTGCCGGCAGGGGTGGCCTCTAGCGGTTGGCTGCGCAACAGCAGAGGCTGGCCTATATGGTCTTCCAGCTGCTTTATGCGTTGCGATACAGCCGACTGGGTAACACCCAGTTGGCTGGCAGCTTTTTCAAAGCCTTTGCATTCGATAACAGTTGCCAAGGTGTGAAGCAGTTTGCTGTCTAGCATGGTGAGTTGCAAGCGCAGCGAGCGCCTGGGCTTTATGCATGAGTGTTAAATTGTTTGTCATTAACTGTGTGAAGTCAAACAAGTTCATGCTGCTGGCAAGCCTCTGCCAGCTTGAGGTTGCACTTTCTGCTCTGGCTTCATGCTGTTGCTAGTTTTTTTGAAGAGGTCTTGCGGTAATGCCTGGTCTGTGGCGACTGGTGGGGTGGGCTGATACTGCCCGCAACAAGCTGCTAACCGATTACCCGACGCATCATGTGCCGATGGCGCGGCCGCTGGCAGCGGTGAGTGTGGGGCAGATCGGGGGCAACTTCAGGTGCGAGGAAGTGCGTAAAAACGGATTTAATGGTTTTTTGTCAGAAAAGCAAAACCCCCGAAAACCCTTGCCAGTGCTGGATTGACCAATACTGGCTTGATGTTTGCGGGGGTGGAATTCTGGCGGAAGCGGTGAGATTCGAACTCACGGAAGGCTCACACCTTCGGCGGTTTTCAAGACCGCTGCCTTAAACCACTCGGCCACGCTTCCTGCGTCTTGTAGCTGCGCTACAAGTGAGGTGCGGATATTACTTTTTTTTATCTGCTTTGACTAGGGGTAACACGTAACTTCTGTGTTGTTTACAGTGTATCCAGCGGAATTTTCAGATATCGCACGCCGTTTTCTTCTGCCGGTGGCAGTTGGCCGCCACGCATGTTTACTTGCACGGAAGGCAGTATTAGCGCGGGCATACCCAGTGAGGCGTCGCGGGCTTGCCGCATGGCGACGAAGCTTGCTTCGTCAACGCCCTGATGTACATGGACATTGTGCTGTTTTTGCATGGCGACAGTGCTTTGCCACGCGTGATGATCGCGGCCAGGGGCTTTGTAGTCGTGGCACATGAACAGCCGTGTTTGCGGTGGCAAGGCAAACAGCTTCTGGATGGAGTGGTACAGGGTAGCTGCATCGCCGCCCGGGAAGTCGCAACGGGCGGTGCCGTAGTCGGGCATGAACAGCGTATCGCCGACGAAGGCAGCATCACCAATCAGGTAAGTCATGCACGCGGGAGTGTGCCCCGGGGTGTGGATGGCTTGTGCGGCCAACTCGCCCAGCTGGAAGTTTTCGCCGTCCTGGAACAGGTGATCAAATTGGCTACCATCACAGGCAAAGCCGGTGCCGGCATGGAACAGGGCGCCGAATGTGCGCTGAACCTGGGTAATGCCTGCGCCTATACCCAGTGTGCCGCCCAGCTGTTGCTTGAGGTAGGCCGCGGCAGAGAGGTGGTCGGCATGGACGTGGGTTTCCAGTATCCAGCGTGTTTTTAGTTCGTATTCGAGGATGTATTGCAACAGGCGGTCGGCGCTATGGTGGCGGGTGCGGCCAGAGGCCGGATCGTAGTCCAGTACGGGGTCTATGATGGCGCACTCAGCGGAGGCCGGATCGCTGACAACATAACTGTAGGTGAAGGTGGCCGGGTCGAAAAATGCTTCTACGTGGGCAGGCATGATGTGTTCCTGTATTGTGCACCATGAGAATAATAATATAATAAAAAATAATATAAGATAAAAGTATAATATTGGCTGTATCAGCAGACACGCAAGGAAACGCATGCCCGTTATTGATGATGAACTGGATATCCTGGCTCGCTGCCTGCCATTGCAGGGGCTGCATATCCTGGAGGCTGGCTGTGGGGCCGCCGGCCTGGCCCGCCGCTTGCTGCAACGCCACCCAGGCAATACCTATATTGGCCTCGAAGTGGATCAACGCCAGCATCAGCTTAATCTGGAGCACACGCCAAATGGAATGACCTTCATGCTGGCGCCGGCACAGTCACTGCCCTTTGCTGCGGCCAGCTTTGATCTGTTGCTGATGCTGAAATCACTGCACCATGTGCCGCGGCCAGACATGGATCAGGCACTCACCGAAGCTGCCCGAGTGCTGCGTCCTGGGGGCTGCTTGTATGTGTCGGAGCCGGTTTACGACGGCGCATTGAACGAGATTGTAAAACTGTATAACGACGAAGGTGCCGTGCGGGCTGCTGCCCAGCATGCGCTCAATCGTGCTTTGCTAACGGGTGCGTGGCACGGTGAGCAGCAATATCGCTTCGACATGCCGGTGCAATTTGACAATTTCGAGCGCTTCGAGCAGCGCATGATGCGGCCCACTTTTGCCGATCACCATCTGGATGAGCACAAGCTTGCCCGCGTGCGTGCTGCCTTCATGCCGCACTGTGGCGAGGACGGGGCGCGGTTTGTGCGTCCGATGCTGGTGCGTTGCCTGCGCCGCGCAAGCTGAGGAGCATCTTATGTTTGCAGCTGCATTGGGGGCACTCATCGGTGCGGTTTTGGCGATGACTGGCGCAGGTGGGGGCATTCTGGCGGTGCCCTTGCTGGTAATGGGGCTACAGCTGCCTATGCAGCAGGCGGCACCCACGGCACTGATGGTGGTCGGGCTGGTTTCGGCATTGGGTGCACTGTTGGGTTTGCGTCAGGGCATCGTCCGTTATCGTGCCGCCTTGCTGATCGGCGGCGTTGGTACCGTTATCGTGCCGCTGGGGAGTCATGTGGCAGCTTGGTTGCCACATCAACTATTGCAGGCGGGTTTTGCCATACTGATGTTGTGGTTGGGCTGGCGCCAATGGCAAGCCACACCCGAAGACGAAATGGAACGTCGTCATCTACCCTGCGTAGTACAGCCCTTGGTTGGCCGTTTGATATGGACGTCGGCTTGCGCACGGGCGCTGGTACTTACCGGGATGGTGTCCGGCTTTTTCAGTGGCTTGGCCGGGGTGGGCGGCGGCTTTGTCATCGTGCCGTCGTTGGCGCGTTACAGTGATTTGCCGTGGCGACACATCCAGGCAACATCGCTGGCCGTGATTGCCTTGGTATCGGCCAGTGCCACTACGCATGCGATATGGCAAGGCCTGATCTACTGGCCGGTAGCGTTACCGTTTGCAGCCGGTTCGATGGCAAGCTACCTTTTGCTGCGCGGTCCGGTGCAACAGTTGCCGCGGGCGCTGTTGCAGCGGTTGTTTGCCATTTTGGTGGTGCTGGTAGCACTAATGATGTGGCTGAAAGCCTGCGGCTGGCTCGCCAGTTAACGTGGCCCTGCAGCACCGCTGCACAGGCTGATCAGCTTTGCAGATAGGGCTGCAGCGTTTGTAGCAGGGTATGGCAGCTTTGTTCAGCGCCTGGCATGGCTTCACGTACTTCTTCCAGCCTGCCTTCACGGGCGGCGCTTTCCATCTGGCGACAGCATGCGGCCAACTGTGGCGCCGCAATCGACAGACAGGTGCCTTTCAGGGTATGAGCGGCCATGACCACTGCTGTTTGGTCGTTACTGGCCAACGCTTCACGTAAGGCCGCCAGCTGTTTTGGGGCATCTTCGCAAAAGGCGGCCAGCAGGATAGGGAGAAACTGGCTGTCACCGTCACAGTTCGCCAGTGCTTGCTTGGCGTCGAATACCGGGCTGCTGTCTGCCACGGTTTGTGCCGGGGCAGGCGGTGGCGCCGGCGCATGGTCTGCCATGTCTTGTACGCCAAGTACGCGTGCAATCTCGGCAAACGTGCGGCTGGCATCAATCGGTTTACTGACGTAGCCGTCCAGCCCGGCCGCCAGATAGCGCTCGCGATCGCCGCTCATGGCGTTGGCTGTCATGGCGATGATGGGTGTCGGCGGCCAAATGCCTTGCTGCTGTAGCGCCCGGATGCGCTGGCTGGCTTCCAGACCATCCATCACCGGCATTTGCATGTCCATCAGGATGAGGTCGAACTGACTGCTTTCCAGCGCATCCAGCGCCTCCTGGCCATTGCCTGCTACAGTGACCCGGTAGCCGCGGCGGCTTAGGATGGTGACCGCCAGTTTCTGGTTGACCGGGTTGTCTTCTGCTAGCAATACCGACAGGCTGTGTTCCAGTTCGCGTACTGTGTGGCGTGTTACCAGCGCGGGTACAGGGTCATGCGTTTGTGCTTGGGCGCCTAGCAGTAGCTGCAAAGTGGTCAGCAGTTCATCCTGGCTGGCGGGTTTGGTCAGATAACCACGGATGCCCAGCGCCTGGCAGCGGCTGGCGTCACCACGCTCGCCAGAGGAGGTCAGCATGATGACGGTTGCGCTGCGCCTGTCTTGCTGTATCTGCTGGGCCACGTCGAAGCCCGACATGCCAGGCATATGACCGTCCAGCAGAATCAGCTGGAAGTCATGTTGTTGCAGCAGGGCCAGTGCGTCGTGACCGTCTGCGGCCAACGTTACCTGCATGTTCCAGTTACGTAGTAGAGAAGCCAGCCAGCTACGGTTGGTGGCGTTGTCGTCTACAACCAGAACAGCCAGGCCGTCCAGTTCTGCGGGATGGGGGCGAGAGGGTTGTTCGCTAGACAGGGCGACCGGTAGCGCAAAACGAAAGTCAGCACCTTGGCCCGGGTTGCTTTGCACGCTGATGTCACCGCCTAGCAACCGCACCAACCGTAGGGTAATGGACAGGCCAAGGCCGGTGCCGCCATAGCGGCGGGTCGTGCTGTTATCTGCTTGGGCAAAGGCGTCGAAAATAAGCTGCTGCTTTTCGGCAGGAATACCGATGCCTGTGTCCCGAACCGAACAGCAAAGCTCGAAGCGGCCATCCGCTCGCTGTTGGCCATCTACGCTCAATACGATTTCACCGCGATGGGTAAACTTGACGGCATTGCCCAGCAGATTGTTGAGTATCTGCCGCAGCCGTGACGGGTCGGAAATGATGCGATCCGGCAGGTCCGGGGCTACCTGGCACACCAGCTCCACCTGCTGTTTGCCGGCGCGCAGGGCAAAGGGATAGGCAGTTTGTGCAATCAGGCTGCGAAGCGAAAACGGTACCGCCTCGATAGCCATCTTGCCGGCCTCGATCTTGGAGAAATCCAGGATGTCGTTGATGATGATCAGCAGCGAGTCGGCCGAAGACTTGAGCAACTCCAGGTACTCGCGTTGTTCGTGGTTTAGCTCCGTATCCAGCGTCAGTTCGGTCATGCCGATGATGCCGTTCATCGGGGTGCGAATTTCATGGCTCATGTTAGCCAGAAAAGCACTTTTGGCTTCGTTGGCCGCTTCCGCCTGCGCAAGGGCCTGATCCAGCTCCCGGCTGAGTGTTTCGGCTTCTAGGCGTCGGCGTTCACTATTGGACAGGTTGCGGTACGCCAGAGCGGCAATCAGGCTGGTCAGCAACATCAGCGTCGCTGCCGTCGCGGCCACCGTGGTGTTGATGGTTTGCAGACTGCGGTTGCTCTCGTTTGCCTGTTCGGTCAAGCGGCTGTTGGCGCCGATGGTAAGCTCGCGGATGTTTTCTACCACGGCCTCCAGATCCTGCTGCAGCAGTTTTGCTGATTGGCGATCAAAGTAGCCACCGTCCGCCTCCAGCTTCTGGTCGGTTGCGGTAATCAGCTTTTGCAGTGGGCGCATCTGCCGCCCGTACCAGTTGCTGTCTTTGAACAGCAGGGCAAAGCGGTACTCTGCCAGCAGGGTAATACGGGACACCAGGATGTCATAACGCAACTGCAGCTCGTCGAGGTCTGCAACCTCGCCGGTGGTGGCGGCAACCTTGGCAGCCCCCAGCGCACGATAGTAGTCGATACCCAGCTGTGAATACACCCAGACCACGTTGTCTTCACCTTGCACCACAAACCGCTGCATCTCGGTTTGTTGACGCTGGTACAACAGTCCCACCACCAGCAGGGCGATGGCAATCAGGATGCCCAACAGCCACAGCTGGTTGCGTATGCGACGATTGCCTGGGTGTGCCGTCACCTTGTGCTGATCCTTTATTCGACCCGGATGCGGTTAACTTGCCATACGCAACGGGAGTAGATTTCCTTGGTACGCAGCTCGGGCTTCTTGTCAAAAGGGTAAATGATGAACAGGGGGCCTTTGTCACGCACGCTCAATACCTTGCCGTTGATCTTGCGTGCCAATACCACGTCGTATTTCTCGATGTCCGACAGCGGAATCTCGGCAGCATAATCATTCAGCGCCACAACGTACAACTTCTTGCCTTTCATGCCTACCTGTTTCATTACGTCACGAAACAGCGGCCCCTCGAAAGTCTGTGCTTCTTTGTACCAAGGCGTTTCTACCGTCAGCTTATGCTGTGGCAGTTTGTCCAGCATGGCAGCGTCAAACTGGACATCATTGCCAGCATTCTTTTCGCTTATCAGACCGGATACAGTCAGAATGGGCCGCCCTTTGGCAGCTTCCAGTGCCATGGCACTGGTGGAGGCGGTAACAAGCAGGGCGGCGGCGAGGGCGTGACGAACAAACTTCAGCATGCTGATGCTCCTTTGGTTACAAATAAGCAACTAATTATGAACTAATCTATTGATAGTTGTGGCTTGCGGCGGTGAAAAAAGTCATGCTTTACCGGTGCCAGCTTGGCTAACCCATCTGCTGCGACGGCCATACCCAAGTGAATAGCACTTTATTACGAGTATAGCCATTGCCATAAAACGGGCTGCCGGCTTTTATGCCGGCATGCCATCCAAAGGTCGCATCGTGACGATCTGCTATGATTCTATAATGAAATATATTCTCTCAGGGCTGGTTCTCTATGAAGATGACGGTTTTGATTGTTGATGACAATCCAACCAACCTGATGGTTTTGCGCCACCTGGTTGCCCGAATGGAAAACTGTGAGCCTTTAACCATGAGTAGCGGGGAGGCTGCCGTGGACTGGTGCGAAAAGAACACGCCAGATCTGATCCTCACCGACTACATGATGCCGGGCATGGATGGCCTTACCCTGGTGAAAGCGTTACGCCAGATGGCGCACATCCAGGACATCCCGGTGATCATGGTGACCACCAGCGACATGAAAGAGGTACGGCAGAATGCGCTGGAAGGCGGCGCTACCGACTTTCTGGCCAAGCCGGTTGACCCGGCAGAAACCCGTGCCCGCATTCAGAACCTGCTGAAACTGCGCCGCGCCCAGCGCCAGCTGCGCGAGGTAGCTGCCCAGGATTTGGTTATCCGGCTATCTCATATCGCCGAATCGCGCGACCCGGAAACCGGCAAGCACATCGAGCGCATGGCCTTTTATGCCCAGATCATTGCAGGTCGCCTAGGGCTGGGGCCTGAAATCGAAGAGCGCATTTTCCTGGCGGCGCCGATGCACGACATCGGGAAGGTGGCCATCCCCGATCACATCCTGCTCAAACCGGGCAAGCTGACGCCGGAAGAGTTCGAGATCATGAAAACCCATGCAGCTCGTGGTGCCGAGTTCCTGGCCAGCAGTGAACTGCCGTTGCTGAAAATGGCGCACGATATCGCCTTGGGGCATCACGAGAAGTACGACGGCAGCGGTTATCCTGCCGGCCTGGCAGGAGACGCCATACCGATGGCAGCGCGTATTGTTGCGGTGGCAGATGTGTTCGATGCGCTGACGTCGTCGCGGCCGTATAAACCGGCCTGGGAAATTGATCGCGCGCTGGACTTCATGCGTGCCCAGCGCGGCCAACACTTCGACCCACAGGTCTTGGATGCCTTTCTGTCGGCGCTGGACGATGTGCTAGCCATCCAGCAGCGACTCCAGGACTAGCGCCTGTGAGATGGCCAGCAAAAAGCCCCGACCTTATTTGGCCGGGGCTTTTTGCTGGTGCGGTTCACGCAGCTTGTTTTTCGCTCGCCAGGCTTACCTGACAGCCCTGCAGCACACTTTTGATCAACGTTAGTAATACGCGCTGCTGCCGTTTGCGTTGCATGCTGTGCCACTGCCACCAGTTGTCGGCACTGGGTATGGGGTACTGGCGCGACCAGTCGCGCAGCACGCTTTCGTATGATTGCACCAGATCGAGGGCGTCGTAACTTAGCGCCGTCTGGTCGGCCAGTGCACGCAGGATAATGCGGCGATAGCAAGCGGATTCGCCGCTGCTTTCGCGCAAGCATTGGCCAGTGAGGCGCCACGGCTGCTGCAGCATGGCGGTCAGCCAGATGCGGTGTTGGTGCCAGGTTTCGTTCAACTGCAGCAATGTGCTGTCATGACGGCTGGGAACATGCATGATGGCCTCCTTTTTTTGTGCGGTGCACAATTGCAGTTATAAGGGGTGCCGGTGGTTGCTGGCAAGCCTTGTGCATGCCTATGTGGCTGAGATTAAAAAGAAAATGGACATTTCTATTTTTTGCATATTGAATGGTGCGCAGCATTGTCTAGAATAAATTGACAAATACGGGAGTAGTAGCATGGCACTCAGCATCAATAGCAACCTCACCGCCCTGAACAGTCAGGCCCAGTTGCGGCAGACCGAGCAGGCCAAGCGCCAGGTGCTGGCCCAACTGGCGTCCGGCAAGGCGGTGAATGGTGCGGCAGACAATGCGGCAGGCCTGGCGATTGCCGAGGCTTTGCGCAGCCAGGTAGCGGGAGACAGTCAGGCCATTCGCAACGCGATAGATGGCATATCGCTGACCCAGACCGCAGACGGCGCACTATCGCAGTTGACCCAGAACAGCCAGCGCATCGAGGAACTGGCGGTGCAGGCCGGTAACGGCACGTTGAGTGCCAGCGACCGCGAAGCCTTGCAGAAAGAAGTAGATCAGCTGACGCAGGCCAATTCGCAGATCATCCAGAGTACCAACTACAACAGTACTGCCTTGTTCAACGGCGGCAGCAATACCACCTTCCAGGTGGGGGCCAATAGCAGTAGCGATGCCCAAATCAGCGTTACCGCGCCCAACCTGACGTCGGGCAGCACCGCGCTGAATGGCTACAACGCCAACGCCAATGCAACCGGTACCATCGACCTGTCCAATCCGTCGGCCGCTTTGTCGCAGATCCAGGCCGACCTGAAGCAGCTGGGCAATAGCCGTGCCGACCTGGGCGCCGCCAGCAACCGCTTCGGTACCGCTATCGATAATCTGACTACCTCGTCGATCAATGCCGAGGCGTCGCGTAGCCGCATCCAGGACGCCGATTACGCCGCAGCTTCGGCCGAGCTGGCCCGCCAGCAGATCCTGAGCAACAGCAGTGTCGCGGTGCAGGCACAGGCCAACCTGACGCCGCAATATGCGGCCAGCCTGTTGCGTTAGCCGGCGTGATTTCTCTGGCCCCTGCCGTACAGCTACGGCAGGGGTGTCAGCTTGCCGTATTGTGTGGCATGTCTTGACCGGCGGCGCAAACCCGGTTGCGCCCTTGCTCCTTGGCCTGATACAGCGCCATATCGGCTTCCATCATCAATTGACGCAGGTCGCAGTCGCCGCTGGTGCCACGGCTGACACCGATGCTGCATGTTTGCTGCAAACGCTGGCCGTCACTGCTCTGGATGGGCTGGCTTGCCAGGGCCAGGCGCAGGTTCTCTGCAATCAGCGTGGCGTGGTTGGCCGCATGACCGCTGAGCAACACCACAAACTCTTCGCCACCACTACGTGCGTACAAGGCATCGAACGGGGCCAGCTGATTACGCAGCAGGCGGCCAAGATGGGCCAGGACGTCGTCGCCAGCCAAGTGGCCATACACATCGTTGACGCGTTTGAAGTGATCCAGATCCATGACCAACAGCGCCAGTGGTATGTCACGGTTGGCGGCCAGTTGCGTTTTGGCGCGGTCATGAAACGCGCGCCGGTTGTACAGCCCGGTCAGCGGGTCGCGCATGGCCAGCTGGTAGAGACGGATTTCCAGCGATTCGAAGCAGACGAAAATGAAAGCCAGAATCTTGGCAAACTCCAGCATGATCAGCCCGAAATTGGCCATCGCAAAGTGCGGCGAGCTGGCCAGAGCGCCCTGGCTGTCATGCATGGCCAGCGTGATGCGTGCTACCTGACCCAGTAGCAGTAGCAGGATGAGACTGCACAGCAGCCGGTAGCCCAGGCGCTGACGATGGGCACTATTGGCGAACACCTGCAGCGTGAGCAGGTTAAACAAGATGTAGGTAGCGCTGTACAAGGCGGCGCGCAGCTCGAAGTAAGCCGGCGCGGAAGAGATGGCCAGCAGCACGCCGCTGGCGAGGGCTACCAGCACGCCCAGCAGGCGCCATGGTACCTGGCGTTGCTCCAGTGCCAGTGCGCCACTCCAGGTCAGGCCTAGCGCGACAAAAAGGATGATATTGGCGACGTCAACTGACAGCCAGGCTGGCAGTACCGCGCGCAGGGCAATCAGCAACATGCTGACACTGGCCAGGATGCCGCCCACGCCCCAGTGACGTAGCGCGCGTTCTTGCGGATAGCGCAGCCCCATCAGCAGCACGGCCAGGGTTAGCAGTGAGAATGTGGTGAGTTGCACGAAGTACAGCGTGCCAAGGTGCAGGGACATGTGCCATATGCTTTAAACCGAGTTTGGCAATAATAAGCTAACACTATGCAATCGTCGATGAAGTGCTGCCCTGTACTGGCTAGTCTGCAAGACAAAGCTGCCTCAGGTAACTACCCGCTGTGCGCAGGTCTTGCTCGATGGCGGCACGCACCCCGTCGGCATCGCCACCTTGCAGCGCCTGCAGCAGGGCGGTGTGGGCATCATTCATGGTTTTCCAGACGGCCAAGTCCTGGTGTAGCTGGTTGGAAATGGGGCCGACGTATAGCCACACTGTTTCGATCAGCGACAACAGCACCGGCGAGCCACTGGCCTGGTACAGCTGCAAGTGGAACTGTTCGTTGGCGTCCAGATAGGCCTTCACGTCATCGGCAGCAATGGCGTCGTCCATGTCGTGACACAGCGCGGCCAACTCGGCGCGGCTGCTTTCGTCCAGATGCTGGGCGCCCAGCCAAGCCGCCTGGCCTTCCAGCAGGATACGGTTGAGCAGGATGTCGTCAAACTGGCTCACCGTTAGCTGCGGTACAGCCACGCCACAGTTGGGCACGTTCACCAGTGCTCTTTCGGCGGCCAACCTTTGCAGCGCCGCCCGAACCGGCATCTGGCTGACGCCCATTTCGTCGGCCAGGTGCTTGATCTTCAGCCGTTCGCCTGGGAGCCAGCGGCCCAGCATCAGCCAGTGGCGCAGGGTGTCGTAGGTTTCATCTTGCAGGGTAGAGGCGGTAGCGGTCTTCATCGTACAAAGGCAGGTATGGGGCGCCCGCCAGCATAGCAGAAAGGCTACACACTGCGCGGCAATGATTTGATCAAATGTTGACTGTATTATTTGATCAAATCTATAGTGACCATCATCAAAACTGTCCGGGCCGCACACTGCGTGATACGCATGGTGAGCAGGCACGGCGGCAAGCCGAGGAGAGCAAGCATGAACGACACCCTGGCGGCGTTTATACGCCAGCACCAGATCCACGAAATCGAATGCGTGATTCCGGACATGACCGGCGTGGCGCGCGGCAAGATCGTGCCCAAAAACCTGTTTCTGGCGGAAGACAGCATGAAGATGTCCAAGGCGGTGCTCACCATCACCGTCAACGGCGAATTTGCCGAGTTCGAGCGCTTTGCCGGCGCCAACGACCCGGACATGGTGTGCCGGCCGGACCCGGCCACCATCCGCCTGGTGCCGTGGGCCATCGAGCCGGTGGCGGTGGTGATTCACGATTGCGAGGATTTCGACGGCAAGCCGGTAGGCATCTCGCCGCGGGCCGTGCTGCGCAAGGTGTTGAAGCTGTACGAGGACAAGGGCTGGCGCCCGGTGGTGGCGCCAGAGATGGAGTTCTACCTGATCCGCCAGAACAACAACCCGCACGAGCCGCTGCGCCCGCCGTCAGGCCGGGCAGGGCGCTCCGAGGTGGGGCGGCAGTCGTTTTCCATCGATGCGGTCAACGACTTCGACCCCTTCTTCCAGGAGCTGTCCGCCTTCTGCCAGGCCGCCGAGCTCAACGTGGAAACGCTGATCCACGAAGTAGGCGCCGCCCAGATGGAGATCAACTTCACCCACGGCGACGCCATGTCGCTGGCCGACCAAGTGTTTCTGTTCAAGCGCGCGGTGCGTGAAACCGCCTACCGTCACAACATTTTCGCCACCTTCATGGCCAAGCCGATGGAAGGCGAGCCGGGCAGCGCCATGCACATTCACCAGAGCATCGTGAGTACCAGTACCGGCGACAACATCTTCTCGCTGCCGGACGGCAGCCCCAGCCCGCTGTTCTTCCACCACATCGGCGGCATGCAGCGCTATCTGCCGCAGGCCATGCCGATGTTTGCCCCCTACGTTAACAGCTACCGCCGCCTCAGCCGCCACACCGCCGCGCCGATCAATGTGCGCTGGGGCTACGACAACCGCACCTGCGGCATCCGCATTCCGCCGTCCGGCCCGGCCGCGCGCCGGCTGGAAAACCGCGTGCCCGGCGTGGACGTCAACCCTTACCTGGCGATGGCGGCCACGCTGGCCTGTGGCTACCTCGGCATGGTCAACGCCATCGAGCCGTCGGCGCCAATGGACGACAGCGCCTACGACATGGACTACGAGTTGCCGCGCAGCCTGGAAGACGCGGTCGAGCTGATGCAGGCCTGCCCTGAGCTGGCCGACATTCTGGGCGAGGAGTTCGTGCAGGCCTTCTGTGCGGTAAAAGAGAAGGAGTTTGAAACTTTCAACCGCGCCATCACCGCCTGGGAGCGCGAGCACCTGCAGCTGCACGTTTGACACTTTTCGATATCGATAAAAGAGCCCGCGCTGTCTGCCAAGGTTGGCCGCAGCCATAGCCTACAAAGGAGCACACCATGACCACCGCACGCCACGGCATAGACTGGGACAAGGCCCAGGCCCTGATGGCCGCCGAACGCGACACCTTCATCAGCCGCATGCCGCGCTCGCGCGCGCTGTCGGCCGATGCGGCCAACCATCTGCTGTTCGGGGTGCCGCTGCACTGGATGAACGACTGGTCGACGCCGTTTTCGCTGTATGTGGACCAGGCACGCGGCGCCCGTTTCCGCGACGTGGACGGCCACGAGTACGTGGATTTCTGCCTGGGCGATACCGGCGCCATGTTCGGCCACAGCCCGCAGCCGGTGGCCGACGCCATCGCCCGCCAAGCGCAGCGCGGCTACACCGCCATGCTGCCCAGCGCCGACGGCGTATGGGTGGCGCAAGAGCTGGCGCGGCGCTTCGGCATGCCGTACTGGCAGTTTGCGCTGTCAGCGTCCGACGCCAACCGCTTTGCCATCCGCTGGGCACGCGCCATCACCGGGCGCAGCAAAGTGCTGATCTTTAACGGCTGTTACCACGGCACAGTGGACGACGTGTTCGTCGATCTGGTGGATGGCCAGCCACAAACCCGTGACAGCCTGCTGGGGCAGGTGTACGACATTACCCGGCATACGCGCAGTATCGAATTCAACGATCTGGCGGCGCTGGAAGCCGCGCTGCAGGACGGGCAGGTGGCCTGCCTGCTGGCCGAGCCGGCGATGACCAATATCGGCATGGTGCTGCCCGAGCCCGGCTTCTGGCAGCAGGCGCAGGCGCTATGCCGCCAGTACGGCACGCTGCTGCTGATCGACGAAACCCACACCATCAGCAGCGGCCCAGGCGGTTACACCGTTGCCTACGGCCTGCAGCCGGACTTGTTCGTGGTGGGCAAGCCGGTGGCGGGCGGTGTGCCGTGCGCCGTGTACGGCTTTACCGAAGAGGTGGCACGCCGCGCCGAAGATGCCAAGCGCCACGCACCGCCGGGGCATAGCGGCATTGGCACCACACTCACGGCCAACCTGCTGGCCATGGCCGCCATGCGCGCCAACCTGGCCGAGGTGATGACCGACGCCGCTTATCAGCACATGTTCGGCCTGGCCGAAAGGTTGGCAGCCGGCCTGCGCGAGGTCATTGCCCGCCACCGGCTGCCATGGTGCGTGACGCAGGTGGGGGCGCGTACCGAGTTCCAGTTCACGTCAGTGCCGCCGCGTAACGGCAGTGAGGCCGACCGCATCCTGGACGGCGAGCTGGAGCATATCGTGCACCTGTTCCTGTTGAATCGCGGCCTGCTGATTACGCCCTTCCACAACATGATCCTGGTCTGCCCGGATACCCGTGCCACGGATGTCGACAGGCTGGTACAAGCAGTGAGTGACTTTGCCGGTGCGGTAGCGCTGAGCTGACGATGCAGGCCGCATGTACGGGCTGGTGCGACATTCGTTACAATGCTGGCAAACAACCGCCATGCCTACGCCATGACTGACCAGCCCGACAAGCTTTCCGCCACCCCCGATAGCCGTTACGACCTGATTGTGCGCCTGCCAGAAGGGGTGGACCCCGCCACCTTGCGCCAGCCCCTGCTGCAGTCACTGGGTTTGAACCCGGTAAAGGCCGAACAGTTGCTGCAGCACCTTATCAACCACGGTGCCAGCCGTGTACGACGCGAGGTCAGCAAGGACGAGGCCGACATGGCCGCTGCCAGCTTTCAGGCTGCCGGCCTTGAAGTGGAAATCAAGGCCGTGTTGGCCCTGCTGGCCAAAGATGCCGTCGTTGCTGATAGCGAATGTCCGGGCTGCAAGCGCATGATGCGGCCCACGCCGCAGCGGCAGTGCCCGCATTGCGGCATTTTTCTGGACAAGATCGACCGCGACAAACTGCGCCAGAAACAGATACGCGACGAGGAGCTGCGCAAACTCAACGCTCGCCTGCAGCGCGAAGGCGAGCTGGCCAGTCAGCAGCAGCAAGAAGACAGTGAGCGCGCGTTGCGCAACCGCATCCGCGCCGAACTGGAGCGCGAGCTGGGCTTGCATCAGCCATGGCGGGCCTTTTTTCGTGGCACCCGCGGCGCCATTCGCGCCGGCGTGGTAGTGGGCATGCTGGGGCTGGCCTTCTGGGGCGGGCACCGCCTGGGGTCGCTGCCGGGCAGTCTGAACCCTGCGCAGCAGGCGCTGCTAGCGCAGGGGACGCTGGGTGCAGTGATGGCTGGCGGACTGCAAGGGCAGGCCATCGACCCGGAAGCCTTCGCCCAGTCACCGGCTGGCGCTGCGCTGGCGGCTGGCAGCGCGGACTCCTTGCTACAGCCCGGCGCCGCACCTGCCGGTGCCGAATGGCAGTCGGTAGCAGCCAGCTTGCAGAAGGAACGCAGCAGCCAAGGTGCCGGACTGGGGGAGAAACAACGGCTGACGCTCGCGCTGGTGGTGGCGCTGGCAGAAGCGGGCCAGGCGCAGCGGGCAAGCGAGTTACTGCAACGGCTGCAGGCAACGCCTGGCTACCAGGCAGAGCTGGCGCTGCCGGACGAGATGCTGGCAGCCACTTGGCTGCTGGTGCAGCGGCCAGGCGGCCTGGGGAAGCCGGCACTGGACGAGCAAGCCGCGCTGCTAGCCAAGCTGCCGCCGGCGCAGGCAGTGCCGGTAGCTGCGCGCATGGCGGCCGTACTGGCCGGCAGTGCGGCCTTGCCGCCAGCGCAATGGCAAGCGTGGCTTGAAAGTGCCGGCAAGCTGTGGCAACAGCTGCCTGCCGGCGTGATGCGCGACTACGCTGGCAGCCAGTTGCAACGCTGGTATGGTCAGACACTGCTCAACGCCCTGCAGGTAAACGCAGCCAAGGGGCGCTGGCAGGCCGCGCGCGAGCAGGGGGGCGACTTGCAAAAGTGGGCGGCGGCCAATCCTGGCCTGGTGGCGAGCGCGCTGCGTTTGCAAGCGGCCACGGCGCTGGGTGATGCGGCCACGGCAGAGCCACTGCGCCAACAGCTGGCCAGCCAGGCCTTGCAGGCGGTGCGTAGTGGCGACCCTTCCTTGCAGTTGCAGCAACTGGCCGACCATGTTGGCGATATCGACATCACTACCTTGCTGCCGCAACTGGCTGCGCTGGTGCCGGCGCAAGCGGCCAACCTGCAGCCCTTGTTGTACAGTAGCCTGGCCGTGCTGGCGGCCGCGAGTGGTCAACCGGCATCGGCTGCCGAGTACCAGCAGCGGGTGGCTGCGGGCCTGACCGCCAGCGACGGGCGTGATGCGCAGATTCTGGCGCTGAGTGTCAGCTGCACCACCCGTCTGGCACGCTTCTACCAGCTAAGCCGGCAGCCGGCGCTGGTCGAGCAACAGTTGCGCAAGGCTGCCGCCGTAGTGGTGCCCTTGCTGCCGGCCGCGCAATCTGCCGCCTGATTGGTCAT
Organism: Vogesella sp.; assembly: GCF_046297735.1. Taxonomy (NCBI): domain Bacteria; kingdom Pseudomonadati; phylum Pseudomonadota; class Betaproteobacteria; order Neisseriales; family Chromobacteriaceae; genus Vogesella; species Vogesella sp. Next base: position 349,335 of record NZ_JBKBHK010000001.1, on the reverse strand, counting down.
GGTCTGAAAAGCACAAGGGCCTGTCGCTGGCGACAGGCCCTTGTGCTTTGACACTACCGCAGCGTTAGGCGTTGCTTTCCAGCATCTCGCTGGCGTGCTGGCGCGTGGTGGCGGTGATGTCTTCGCCGCCCAGCATGCGGGCAATTTCCAGCACCCGGCCTTCGGCGTCCAGCGGTGCAATGCGGCTGACGGTGCGGCCATCGTTGCTGGACTTGCTGACCCGCCAATGCTGATCGCCGCAGGACGCCACCTGTGGCAGGTGAGTCACGCACAGCACCTGGTAGCGTTCGCCCAGCTGTTTCAGCAGCTTGCCCACCACTTCTGCCACGCGCCCGCCAATGCCGACGTCCACTTCGTCGAAAATCAGCGTCGGCACGCTGGCCACCTGGCTGATCACCACCTGCATGGCCAGGCTGATGCGCGACAGCTCGCCGCCGGACGCCACTTTGGCCAGCGGGCGCAGCGTGCTGCCTTGGTTGGCCGCCACCAGGTACTCGATAGTTTCCAGGCCGTGCACCGTCGGCTCGCTGGCGGCAGACAGCTCGATGGCAAAGCGGGCGCCTTCCATCGCCAGGCGTTGCATTTCGGTGCTGATGCGTGCCGACAGCTCGCTGGCCGCCTGGCGCCGTTTGCCGGACAAGCTTTCAGCCTGTGCGCGGTAGCGGGCTAGTGCCGCCGCTTCGGCCACGGCCAGCGCGTCCTGATCGGTAGCCGCTTCCAGTGCGGCCAACTGTGCCTGCCAGTCTTGCAGCTTTTTCGGCAGGTCTTCCGGCTGGCAGCGGTATTTGCGCGCCATGCCCATCAGGGCGTCGATACGGGCCTCTACCTCCACCAGTTGCTGCGGGTCGTCATCGAAACTGCTGCCGTAGTCGCGCAGGCTGTACACCACCTCGCGCAGCTCGGCGTCGACCGAATCCAGCAGCGCCAGCGACTCGGCCAGACGCGTATCAAAGCCCGACAGCTTGCCCAGCCGGTTTTGTACCTGCGACAGCAGCGACAGGCAGTTGCCATCCATGTCGGACAGCACATCCACCGCCGCTTGTGCCGACTGTGCCAGCTCGGCCGCGTTGGCCAGCCGCGAATGCTGCTGGTTCAGTTGCGGCCATTCGTCTGCTTGCAGGTTGAGTTCGCTCAGTTCGCCGATTTGCCAGGTTAGCCGCTCGCGTTCCACTTCCGATTCGCGCAGCCGTTTTTCGGCATCCTCACGCGCCTTGCGCGCCTGTTGCCAGTCTTGCCAGGCAGCACGCACGTCCCGCGCCAGCTGGGTGGCGCCGGCGTAAGCATCCAGCAGGCCGCGCTGGGTGTCGGGGCGCACCAGCGACTGGTGCGCGTGCTGGCCATGGATGTCGACCAGGTATTCGCCCAGCGTTTTCAGCTGTGCCTGGGTGGCTTGCTGGCCGTTGATGAAACTGCGCGAGCGGCCGCTGCGGTCGATCAGGCGGCGGATCAGCAGCTCGTCGTCGTCGCCGGACAGCGCATTGTCGCCAAGCCAGGCCTTGAGGTCGGGCAGGCGTTGGATATCCAGGCTGGCGCTGATCTCGGCGCGGTCGGCGCCTTCGCGGATCTGCGCGATCTCGGCGCGGTCGCCCAGCAGCAGGCCAAGTGCATCCAGAATGATGGATTTACCGGCGCCGGTTTCGCCGGTGAGCACGGTAAAGCCCGGGGAAAATTCCAGCTGTAGCTGGTCAACGATGACAAAGTCTTTGACGTGTAGCGTCAGCAGCATGGCTAGATGCCTCAGAGCAGGCGCTCGCCCCAGTGGAGCTTGTGGCGCAGCATGTCGTAGTAGTTGTAACCCACCGGGTGCAGCAGCTTCAGCGTGTTGCGGTAGCTGCGGATGATGACCCGGTCCATTTCCATCAGGTCGCAATGCGACTGGCCGTCAAAGTGCACGCGTGCGTCCAGGCCTCGCGTCAGCATGAACTCCACCTCGCAGCTGTTGCTGACCGCGATCGGGCGGTTGTTCAGCGACTGCGGGCAGATCGGCACCAGCGCCACCGCTTGCAGGGTGGGGTGCAGGATGGGGCCGCCGGACGCCAGCGAGTAAGCGGTAGAGCCGGTAGGGGTGCTGATGATCAGTCCGTCCGAGCGCTGGCTGTAGACGAACTGGTTGTCGATGAATACTTCGAATTCGATCATGGCGCCCAGCGCACCGCGGCTGATTACCACATCGTTAAACGCCAGTGCGCTAGCGATTTCGGCGTCTTCGCGGATAACCGAAGCCTGTAGCAGGATGCGCTCCTCGGGGACGAACTGGCCGTCCAGAATGCGGTCGATGGCGTCCAGCATCTCGTGCAGCGGGATGTCGGTCATGAAGCCGAGGCGCCCCTGGTTGATCCCCACCAGCGGGACGCGGTACGGCGCCAGCATGCGCGCCACCGACAGCATGGTGCCGTCGCCGCCCAGTACGATGACCAGGTCAGCCAGCTTGCCCAGGTCGGTACGCTCGACCACCGGGTACAGGCCACCGGGCAGGTTGGCGCAGCTGTCGGCATCTACCACGATATGAAAGCCGCGACCGGTCAGGTGGGCGGCCAGGCTCATCAGCGATTCGATGATCTGCGGTTTGCTGTGGCGGGCCACCAGGCCGATCTTGTTGAATAAACGTGTCATGGTGTCGCTCAGTTGGCTTGGGTGGTCTGGTTGGCGTCCAGCGCCTTGAGGTAAAAACGGACCAGCTCGGCCAGTGAGTTGATATCCAGTTTCTCGAACAGTTTGGCACGGTGGGTTTCTACCGTGCGGTGCGACAGATCCAGTTCGCGGGCGATTTCCTTGCTGGAGCGCCCTTCGGCCACGTAGCGCAGGATCATGCGTTCACGCTCGGTAATACGCTCCAGTTTCTGGCGCACCTCCTGGGTTTCCGCTTCCTGCTTTTGCTGCTGGATGCTGATGCGAATGGCTTTCTTCAGGCTTTCCAGTAGCTGCACCGAATTCACGGGTTTGGTCAGAAAGTCGACGGCGCCGCCCCGGAAGGCACGCCGACACTCTTCCAGGTCGCCGTGGCCGGTAACGAAGATGATGGGCATCTGGATGTTCTGCAGGTTCAGCATGTCCTGCAGCGCGAGCCCGGAGGTTTGCGGCATGCGGATGTCCAGCACCAGGCAGCCGATCTCGTCCGGGTTGAAATGCTGCAAAAACGCCTCGGCATGTTCGAACACCTGTACGCGTAGCCCTTGGGTGCCGATCAGCAAGGCCAGCGAGTCACGTACTGCCGGGTCGTCATCAATGACAAATATCGTTGGTGTGGTGGAGGACATTTATGCGCTCACTCCTTCTATGTTGTGTTCAGTGTTCATGACCGGCAACTCGAAGTAAAACTCGGCGCCACCGGAGGGCAGGTTGCCGGCCTGCAAGGTACCACCCAGGTTTTCGATAATGGTATGGCTGATGGTCAGCCCCAAGCCCATGCCTTGTGACTTGGAACTGAAAAACGGCTGGAAGATACGGGCCTGGATGTCTTCGCTCATACCAGGGCCGTTGTCGCGTACGCCAACCCGCGCACGGTTAGCGCGCAGTTCGGTGTACAGAAACAGCCGGTGTTCGCCGGGCTGCGCCATCATGGCTTCCATCGCATTCTTACCCAGATTCAGAATGACCTGTTCTACCTGGATGGTATCGGCAAACACCAGCGGCAGCGAAGGCGCCAGGTCGGTTTTTACCACTACCTGATGGTCACGCAATTCGGGTTCAATCAGGGTAATCACATTCAGTACAGCCTGGTTCAGGTCTACCGGCACCAGGTCGGCTTGTTTGCTGGCGACGAATTCTCTTAGCTTTTTGACGATATGCCCAGCGCGCTGTGCCTGTTTGACCGACGAACGCAGGGCGCTAATCAGCAGGATGCGGTCCGGCTCCTCGTCTTCCAGCAAGCCTAGGCAGGCTTCGTTGTAACTGACAATCGCCGATAGTGGCTGGTTGATCTCGTGGGCGATGCCAGACGTCATTTCGCCCAAGGTGTTGATACGTGCCACCCGGGCCAGCTCGGCCTGGTGTTGCTTTAGGCGCGCTTCGCTGCGCTCGAGTGCCTCTGCCATGCGCTGACGTAACGGTGCCATATCACGGAAAGTAATTACCAAGCCGCGCAACATGCCGTCTTGGTCTGGCAATGGTGACACCGTTCCTTCCACATAAAACAGTTTGCCGCCTTGGTCGATGTAGGCATTTTCCGGCAGCGTCACTTGTTGGCCGCTGCGGATGCAGGTTTGTAGCGGGTCCAGTACTGCCTCCCGCGCCAAGTCGAAACGCAACTGCCATAGTTCGCTGAGCTGACGACCCTGCGCCTCAAGGGTATGCGTGCCCAGCAGTAGTGCTGCTTTGGGGTTCAGGTATTCCACTTGCAGGTCGCGATTGGTCACCAGTACCGCGTCGTCAATGCTTTCCAGCGTTACCATCGCCTGCTGCCGCTCGCGGTTCAGCGCATCGTGGTAACGCTCGCTCTGAAGTCGCTCGTTGTGTTGTGATGCGGCTATCAACAGCAGCAGCGCAGTAATCAGCGCCGCCGCGCCTGCTCCCAGCCCGTACAGGTACCAGGAGATATGACCCGGTGTGCCGTAGCGGGCTACCACCAGCTTGTAGGGAAAGTAGTCGCGGTCGATGGCCAGCTCGCTGTAACGCGGCGGGAACAACAGTTGCATCAGGCCGCTGCTGCCCGGGGTGTTGCGGTTGGCTTGCTGAAGGATAACCGCACCGCCACTGGCGCCGGCTGCCGGTAGCAAGCGAATGTCGAAGTCTTGCAGTGAATCGCCTTGCATGGCCAGCAGTGCTTCGGCGCGAATACCAACCGTAATGACGCCGATGGCTGCCGCCAACCGTTGCTCCGGTGCCGCTGGTGCTACGCCCTCGGCATAGATAGCCTTGACGAAGCCGAAGCCATGGCCGCCTTCGCGCATCTTGTAGGGGCGTGTAATCTCGATGTCCGTGCTGCGGATGGCACGTTGTACCGCCGGCCCCAGCTGTCTGTCGTGCAGGATGTCCAGCCCCTGCATGAACTGGTAGCGGTTGCCGTTGGCAGGCTCGGCGTCGATCAGCGGAATATAGAACGGTCGCACGGTGGCCGGTCGCCACAGCTGGTTGTCCAGCCAGCCGGGGTCGGCGTCGGCGTGGTAGTCCTTGATCAGAAACGGTTGGTGGCGCTGGAAGCTGACTGACGCTTCGAAGTTTTCGCGCTCCGCCAGGCTGATCTTGGGCTGAAAGCCCATCAGGTAGATATACGGGTAGCGGGCACCGATACCTTGCGCATATTGGCGAAAGCGCAGCCGGTCCATGCCGTAGTTGGCCGCAGAGAGCTCGGAAAAGCCGTATACGGCGGTTTCGCCGATCAGCAGGCGTTCTTCCAGCGTTTTCTTGATATGCAGAGTGGTGGCGTCAAATTGCTGCTGCCGGCTTTCTTCGGTGAGCAGGATGGCGGCGATCAGAATGGCAGTCGCCAGCAGCACCCATAACAGCAGGAAGCTGGCTTTCACCCGGCGCGGCAGTTCATGCACCATTTGCGGCCATTGCCGCAGCGGAAACAAGCCGGTGGTAAGCGGAGAGGGGGCACTGGCGGGCATGGTGGCCGAGGCGGCAGGATACAGGGGGAAGCAATTGTAACGCATCCGGGCCGCGCAGCTGCAACTGACATGCCGCCCGGATGCCAACTCTGCCCGTTGCTAGCCTTTTAGCGGGGCCGGGGCGTAGCTGTACAGCTTGTGCAGCTTGGGTGCAATGACCGCCTGGCAATAGCCGGCGTGCTGGTTGCGGGCAAAGTAGTCGTGATGGTATGCCTCGGCCGGGTAGAACACGCTGGCTGCCTTCACCTGGGTGACGATGGGGCTATTGTATACGCCGTCGGCTTCCAGTTTGCGGATGCAGGCTAAGGCCGCCGTGTGCTGTCCCGCATCATGGGTATAGATGGCAGAGCGGTATTGGCTACCCACGTCGTGCCCTTGCCGGTTCAGTGTGGTGGGGTCGTGGGTAAGAAAGAATACCTGCAGCAGCGTGTCGTAGCTGACGGTGTCAGGTTGATAGGTAATTTCGATGGCTTCAGCGTGACCGCTGTCGCCACGACATACGCTGGCATAGTCGGGGTCGGGCTGGTGTCCGTCGATATAACCCGGCACCACGTCCAGTACCCCCTGCAATTGGCGGAAGACTGCTTCGGTGCACCAGAAGCAGCCGCCAGCGAGGGTGGCTTTGGCAGTATTCATCAGCATGCTCCTTTCTAGGTTGTGGGCAAGGTGTATCGCGCCAATGCGCTGCGCACGGTCTGGCAATGGATGGCGACGGTATCGGCAATCGGCACCGCGTAGCCGCCGGCCATCATGATAACCAGTGGCCATTGCCGTTGCTCACATACGTCAAATACCTGTAGATCGCGTTGTGACAGGCCGGCCATGCTGAGGTTCAGTCGGCCTAGCCGGTCACCACGATAAGGGTCGGCACCGGCCAGATAGAACACCATGTCGGGCTGGAAGCGGTGTTGAAGGGTGTCCAGTGCGTCGGTCAGTGCCGCAAGGTAGGCGTGATCGCCGGTGTCGTCCGGCAGATCTACATCCAACGTAGAAGCCACGCGGCGGAAGGGGAAGTTTTTTTCGCCGTGTAGCGATAGCGTGAACACGCTGCTATCGCCGGCAAACAGCTCGGCGGTACCGTTGCCCTGGTGCACATCCAGGTCGATGACGGCGGCGCGCCGGATCAGGCCCTCCTGTTGCAACACGCGAATGCTGACAGCTACATCGTTGAACACACAGAAGCCCCCGCCCTTGGCGTGGGCGGCGTGATGGGTGCCACCAGCCAGGTTAACGCCGCAGCCGTAATACAGTGCACTGCGTGCCGCGGCCAGCGTGGCGCCCACCGAGCGGCGGCTGCGCTCCACCAGCGCCGCACTCCACGGCAGGCCGATCTCACGCATGATGGCGGGGCTGATGCTGCCATCGAGCATGCGGCCAACGTAGTCGGGGTGGTGCGCCAGCACCAGCTCTGCCGGGGTGGCAGCCGGCGCTTCAGCCAGACGATCAGGCGCCATTGCCGCCACGGCCTGGCCGAGCATGCCGTACTTTTCGGCGGGAAAGCGGTGGCCGGCAGGCAAGGGCAGGGCGAACTGGTCGGTGCGGAAGATCAGCACGCGGCCTCCAGCAGGGCAAAGCGCGGCTGGGCGATGCCATCAATGATGACCGTTTCGCAGAACATGGCGAGCGGGCGCACCCACAGCCCCTGTTCGCCGTACAACGGGCGGTACAGCGCCATCCACTCGCCGCTTTCGCTGTGACGCGCCACGTCGATCAGTTGGTATTCATTGCCCTTGTAGTGCCGGTAACGGCCGGGGGTGATACTGGGCGGTGTCATGCCGGTTCTCCTGATGAAAGGCTGCGCATTGTGCCGTGTGGCCGTCGGCTTCACAAATCTGCTGGCCGCTGCCAGGCCATGGTGAGGAAGACTTCGTCGCGGACAAACCCCAGCCGGCGGTACAAAGCCTGCGCCGGCAGGTTATCGTGGGCGGTTTCCAGCCATAGCGTGGCACCTGGTGGCAGCGCGTACTGGATGCTTTGCAGCAGCCGGGCAGCCACGCCATGGCGACGCCACGCCGGCGCAACGTACAGATCGTGCAGCAGGTCGTTACGCTGCAGCGTCAGCGTGGAGTGGCCGTGATAGCACAGCGCAAAGGCAATCACATCGCCGTGGTGCAGTGCCAGCCACAAGCTGGCTTCCGACTGCTGCAGGCGCGCACGCAGGTACGGCTGCAGCGTGGTCGTGTCGCTTTCCAGGCCGTAAAAGCGGCGATAGGCCACCAGTAGTGGCAGCATGGCGTCGATGTCAGCCACGCCGCCCTGGCGCAGCAAGATTTCGTGGGGCGTGGTGCCGTCTGGCGGGCTTGTATACAATGCGCTGCTCCCTTGCTGTGGTGAAATCATGAAAATTGTACTGGCCCCGATGGAAGGCCTGGTCGATGACGTCATGCGTGACGTGTTGACGCGTGTTGGCGGTATCGATCTGTGCGTGACCGAGTTTGTCCGCGTCACCAATTCGTTGCTGCCGGTGCGCACCTTCGAACGGCTGGCACCCGAGCTGGCCCATGCTTCGGCTACCCGCTGCGGCGTGCCGGTACGGGTGCAGCTACTGGGTTCGGAGCCGGGCTGGCTGGCCGAGAACGCCATACGCGCTGCCGAACTGGGTGCTGCCGGGGTGGATCTGAATTTCGGCTGCCCGGCGCCGACTGTCAATCGCCACCGTGGCGGCGCTGTGCTGCTGAAGGAGCCTGAAGTGCTTTATAGCATTGTGCAGGCGGTACGCGCGGCGGTGCCCGCCAACGTGCCGGTGACGGCCAAAATGCGCCTAGGCTACGAAGATACCAGCCTGACGCTGGCGTGCGCCGATGCCATTCAACGCGGCGGTGCACAAGAGCTGTGCGTGCACGCCCGCACCAAGGTGGAGGGCTATCGCCCCCCGGCACACTGGGAATGGCTGGCGCGTATCCGCGAGGCGGTGGCCATCCCGGTGGTCGCCAACGGCGAAGTGTGGACACTGGAAGACTACCAGACCATTCGCAGTATCAGCGGCTGTGACACGGTGATGATAGGCCGCGGTTTGGTGTCGTGCCCCGATCTTGGCGCGCGCATCCGGCATTGGCAGCAAACCGGTGAGGCGCAGCAGCAGGCGCCCTGGGCGGTGGTGCTGGGCTGGGTGCATGACCTGGCGCAACAATGTCAGTTGCGTGCAGAGGGCGGCAACTATGCGGTCAGCCGCACCAAGCAGTGGGTAAAAATGCTGCAGCGCAGCTATGGTGAGGCGGAAAGTTTTTTTAGTGAAATCAAAGCTTTAAATGATTTTTCTGCGCTTGAAGACGTCTTTGCGGCACATTTATCGCGGACCTAGGTAGTTTTACGCATAGCCGTAACGGGATTCGGGTTATATCATTATCCCACCTTCCGAATTTCCTGCTTTCCTCGCAGACAGTTCAGAAGCGGGTTTTGTACCCGAACTTCTCAAGGCCTCCTGATTTGTGACGACTCAGGAGGTTATTTTTTTGTGCCATTCTGCGGCGCGGTTTTGCATTGTCGACAGCTATACTGTGCGCAGTGTGCTCGCACAGAATAAGGACTACGTCGTCATGCCCCGTCACTGCCTTGGTTTTTCCTTTGCCCCCGTCTTGTTTGCTGGCTTGCTCGCAGGCTGTGCCAGCTTGCCAGTTGAGCCTCCTGGCCAGTTGCGCTCCGAACAGCTGCACGTTCTGACCGAAGACATGCGTCTGTTGCGCGTGAATGCCAATCACCCCTCTCGCGTGCTGTCCGATACCGCACTGCAAGGCCTGGCGCCCGGCGACGTACTGGTCGGTATCGATTACCGTGTCGCACGTGGCGTGTTGTACGGCCTGTCACGGCAGGGGCGCATCTATATGATCAACACCGACAGCGGGAAGTTGATGCAAGTGGCCAGCGTCGCCTTGCCGACATTGCAGGGTGAACAATTCGGTTTCGATTTCAACCCCACGGTAGACCGCATGCGGGTTGTCAGCAACCGTGGCGCCAACCTGCGCCTCCATCCGGACAGCGGTGTGCAGATCGATGGTAATGCCAATGTTGAAGGGCTGCAGGGCGACACGGCTTTGCACTACTTGCCCGACGATGTGAACGCCGGCAAGGTACCAGCGGTAATGGCAGCGGCTTATACCTACAATGCACGCAACGACAAGCTGACAACCATGTACGCCATCGATGCCCGTGAGGGCACGCTGGTCATGCAGGGGTCGAAAGAGGGTGTGCAACCATTTGTATCACCCGACAAGGGTGGTTTGCGCACGATTGGTAGCCTGGGTTTGCCCGGTTGGGATGTAATTGGTTTACACCCTGGTGGCCAAGGCTACGGCGCAATACAGCGTGCTGCTTTCGACATCTCCGACGTCAAGAACATTGCCTTGTTGGCTGCCAGCCAGCGCTTGGGGGCCAGTCAGTTGTACGAAGTGAATCTGGAAAGTGGCAGGGCCACCCGGCTTGGCCGCATTGCCCAGGGGCAGCCGCTGGCGGGGCTCGCCATTATCCCCTGAGCTTACAAGTGCTGCCTGCCAGCAGAAACTAAACAGCCAGTTGGCAGATGCCAGCTGGCTTTTTTGCAGTGATGTAGGTTGCTAACTCATTCGCCGAACCAGCCTTGGGTTTGCGCGTAGGCCAATCGCTGCGCCAGATAAGCCCATAACGCAGGGCAGCCTTGCTCGATCGGTTCGCGAATGCGGCCAACGACACGCTGGTAACTGATGCCGTTCTCGCGCCAGCTTTGGCCATTATTAGCCAGGTTCAGCAGTACCGGCATGGCGCGGTCGGCGGCGTGGGCAAAGCGTGCTTCGGCTGTTTCACCGGTTTCGAACTCCTGCCAGAGTGCCAGGAATGCACTGCCTTGCGCTGCTGGTAGCAGTCCGAATATGCGTTTAACCGCAGCCAGCTCTGCTGCTTTACGCTCTTCCCAGCCTTCGGTGGCGTAGACGATGGTGTCGCCGGTGTCGATTTCGCCAATGTCATGCACCAGTAGCATGGCAATGACGCGGTGAATGTCGACTGGCTGTGGTGCATACGGTGCCAGCGAGGCGGCCAGCATGGCAATCTGCCAGCTGTGCTCGGCGGAGTTTTCCTGACGCGCCAGGCCTAATGGCCGTGTCTTGCGGGTCACGCCCTTGAGTTTGTCCAGTTCCAGAATGAAGTCGATGATTTGCTGCATGATGTGCCTCGTGGCTAAGCTGGCGCGATTCTAGCGCAGCCACTATTCGGTGTCAGGCCTCGCCCTGCTGCAGCTTGCCCAGCGTGGCGGCACGTGCCAGACCAGCGCTGGCATCTTGCATGCTGGCGCTACCTGCCAGGCTGCCATGTTGTTGCAGCAGGCGCAGCGTTAATTGCAGACTGCTGTGGATCTGCTGGGCCAGGTCCAGGCTGACTGCGTCGAGCCGGTTTTGTCGGCCTGGCTGCCGTCGTCGCTCACCTGGTGCACTACTGTCTGCAGTAGTTGAGCTGCCGGCGTCGTAAAGCCTGCCGGGCAAGGGCCATTCATCTTCTGCCGGCATCGGGCGGCCGGTCAGCTCCCCCATCAGCTGTTCAAATTCGCGAATCAGGCTGCCGGTCTTGCCCATTTGGGCGTGATGACGGATGCCCAGCATGGTGTTGTCGCGCAGCAGCAAGCAGCGCCGCAGCAAAAAGCGCAACTTGCCATGTGCCAGCGCGCGCAGCGCCCCCATTTGCCCCCCCTCGGCTGCCAGACGCAGCGCATCCAGCCAGCGTGCCCAGTCCTGGTACTCGCTGGCCAGCGGGCTGCTGTCGTTCTCGTCTGGTGGCTTGTGGTCTGGTGTGCGCGCGGGAGGTTGCGGCCAACCTTGCCCGCCTAGCGGGCTGACCAGTTTGCGGCGGATGCTGTCCATGACTATTCCTTGCAACACCTGATAAAAACATTATCAGATAGTGGCGCGGAAAACTTTAACGACATCACTCAGGCATCAGGGGTGGTGTGCTGATTCTATAGGCCTGTATTGGATTTTCAACACGGGGCGCTGGTGTGCCAATCGCAAAAAAACGACGCGTTCGATAATTCAATAACCAAAATTTGGCAATTGATATGTAGGTTTCGGTCGGCAATGCTCGCGGCGTGTTGGTGCTGCCACAACGGGCTTACATACTTGAGAGACATAACCTTGGCTGAAAGGGATCAAGCATGAAGCTACTCGCCATCATGGCGTGTTTGTGGGTGACGCCGGCTTTTGCCATCAGTGTGGTGTTTCTTAACTATGGCAAGCAAGAAGAAGCCCACTGGCATAGTGCCAGTCGCGCCATGCAGGCAGCCGCCCACGACTTGAAAGTACGGCTGGAAGTGGTATATGCCGAGCGCAAGCAGCAGCGCATGCTGGAGGCTGCCAGAGCACTTGCGGCACGGCCTGTTGCCCGACGGCCTGATTACGTGATTTTTTCCAACGACTTTGCGCTTGGCGCAGAGCTACTGCCGATACTGGATGGCGCCGGTATCAAGACTTTCATGGCTTTCAGTGGCCGTGGTGACGATCAGGATATCGGCCTGCCCCGGCAGCGTTATCGTCACTGGTTGGGTTCGCTGGACCCGGATGCCGAACAGGCGGGTTATATGACTGCCATGGCCCTGATCGAGCAAGCCAGACGAAACGCCCCGCAACGCAAGTTGCATCAGCTGCTGGCTATTGGCGGTGATCCGCTTACGCCATCATCGGTACGCCGTAGTGCCGGTATGCGGCGTGCGGTGAAGGAGTCGGCAGATGTGACCATGGTGGCTGAAGTCTACGCGGCTTGGGATCAGCAACGCGCTAGGCTGCAGGCAGAGTGGCTGTTTCAGCGCTTTCCGGAGCCGGAAATGGTGTGGGCTGGTAACGATCTGATGGCGTTTGGTGCCATGCAAACGTGGGCAGCCTGTTGCAGCCAACGTGGTACCACGCCTTTGTTCAGTGGCATCAATAGCTCGGATCAAGCATTGCAGGCCCTGTCGGACGGCAAGCTGGCAGCACTGGCCGGCGGCCATTTCATGACAGGGGCCATGGCGCTGGTCATGCTGTATGACCACGCCAAAGGCAAAGATTTTGCTGATCTGGGGCTGGAGCAGACGTTGCCGGTGTTCATTCTGTTTGATCCGGTAACGGCCAGGCGCTTTATGCAGCGTTTCAAGGGGGCAGACTTTTCCAGTATCGACTTTCGCCGTTACAGCCGGGTGCTGAACCCCGCACTGAAGCAGTATGCTTTCTCGTTCCGGCCTTTACTGCAGTAGTGTTATCACGCCAGTTGCGTCGCCAGCCCGTACTCGTCGATGAAATCCAGCAACGCCGTCAGTGCCGCCGGGCGGTGGCTGCGGCTGGGGTAGACTGCGTAATAATGATTGTCCGGCGGCGGGTGGTCCGGCAACAGGCGCTGCAGGCTGCCGTCGGCCAGCGCGTCACGCACCATGAAGCGTGGCAGCAGGGCAATGCCGGCACCGGCGACGGCCAGCTGGCGCAAGGTGTTCAGATTATTGGCGCGCAGCCTGGCGTGGCTGGCGTCTACCCGTATTACATCCCCCGCTTGTTGCAGCGGCCACTGTGGCAGTACCCCGTGCATCAGTAGCCGGTGGCTTGCCAGTTCGTCAGGGGTCTGCGGCCAACCTTCCTGTGCCAGATACGCTGGCGACGCCACCAGCACGCGGCCTACCGGCCCGATACGGCGTGACACGAAACTGGAATCGGCCAGCTGGCCGGTGCGTAACGCCAGGTCAATACGCTCGGCGATCAGGTCCAGTTGCGCATCGCTGATCACGCATTCCACCGTTACCGCCGGATGGCGCTGCTGAAACGCCGCCAGCAAACCCGGCAATAGCAGCGTGCCGGAGGCTTCCGGCGCAGTAATGCGCAAGGTGCCGGCTGGCGCGTCGCGCAGCCGGGATAATGCTGCGTCGGCCGCGCTGGCGGCATCCAGCATTACCTGACAATGCTGCAGATAGACCTGGCCAGCCTCGCTGAGGGTGAGGCGGCGGGTGCTGCGGTGCAGCAGCCGCACCCCCAACAGATTCTCCAGCTCGGCCACCCGCTGGCTCACCGTCGATTTGGGCAGCCCGCTAACGCGTGCCGCGGCGGTAAAGCTGCCTTCGCGGGCAACCAGCGCAAACAGCGCCATGGCGTCCAGTTTCATTCTTATTGTCCGTAATAGCGGATAGTCTTTCCGGATTATAGCGGCTAATCAATTCAATCCAATGGCGGCACACTGGCTGGCATAGACAAGTCACCAAGGAAACCGCATGTCCATTACCGTGATTGCCACCCTGGGTTGCCAACCCGGCCAACGCACCGCCTTGCTGCCGCTGCTGGATGCCTTGCGCCAGGCCACCTTGCAGGAGCCAGGCTGCCTGCAATACGTACCCAATCTCGACCCGACCGCACCCGACTGCGTGGTGATGGTCGAGGCCTGGCAAGACCAGGCTGCGCTGGACGCACACATCGCCAGTACCCATTTCCAGCAGTTTCGCGAGCAGGCCGCACCGTTGCTGGCCAGTCTCGATATCCGCTTGCTGCAACCGCTCTAATCCTTGAAAGGAATACCGATGAAAGCCATCGCTGCCTTTGCTGGCCTGTCCGCCGACCACCCACACTCGCTGCAGGACATTACCTTACCCACCCCGGTCGTCCATGGCCACGACCTGCTGGTGCGCGTTCACGCCATTTCGGTCAACCCAGTGGATACCAAGATTCGCCGCAGCTTGCCCGCCACCCCGCAGGAAACGCCCCGTGTGCTGGGCTGGGACGCTGCTGGCGTGGTAGAGGCGGTGGGCGAGCAGGTAACACTGTTCCAGCCTGGCGATCGCGTCTGGTACGCCGGGGCCATTCAACGTGATGGCAGCAATTGTGAATACCAGCTGGTGGACGAGCGTCTGGTTGGCCGCATGCCGGCAACGCTGGACTTTGCTGCGGCTGCCGCCTTGCCGCTGACGGCCATTACCGCGTGGGAGCTGCTGTTTGACCGGCTGGGCCTGCACCAGGGCGGCCATCACGGCGAGCGCTTGCTGATTGTGGGCGCCGCCGGCGGGGTGGGCTCCATCTTGATCCAGCTGGCACGTGCGCTAACCGGTCTGCAAGTGATTGCCACCGCGTCGCGCCCGGAAAGCCAGGCGTGGGTGCGCGAGTTGGGGGCGCAGCAGGTTATCAACCATCAGCAGCCACTGTCGGCAGGGCTGGGCGCGCTGGGCGTGCCGGAGGTGGATTACGTGATCAGCCTGAATCAGACCGACCGCCACTTCGAAGAGATCGTCAAGGTGCTGAAGCCGCAAGGCAAGCTGGCGCTGATCGACGACCCGGAGCCGATCGACGTGCGCCTGTTGAAGCGCAAAAGCCTGTCGCTGCACTGGGAACTGATGTTTACCCGTTCGCTGTACGCCACCGGCGACATGGTGGCACAGCACCAGCTGCTGCAGAAGGTGGCCGACATGGTTGACGCCGGGCGCATTCGCAGCACGCTGGCGGCACAGCTAGGCAGCATTAATGCGGCCAACCTGCGTCGTGCTCACGCGCTGCTGGAAAGCAATGCCGTGACCGGCAAGCTAGTACTGGCCGGTTTTGACGACTAAGCCACACATCGGCGGTGCCAAACTTATCGCAAGCGGCAGTGTGCGGGTGGCTTTGCTAAGGTGACTGCAGTCCATAAGCCTTGGAGTCATCATGCCCGACATCAGCCGCCGCGATTTTCTGAATGGCCTGGCCTTTACCGGCGCTGCCGCCACGCTACCTGCCAGCGTGGTGCTGGCCGCATCACCGGGGCTGTATCCACCAGCGCTCACCGGCTTGCGCGGTAGCCACCCTGGCGCCTACGAGCAGGCGCACCAGTTGGCATGGGGTGGCCAGCGGCCAGCCGGCAAGCCGGTTGCCCCGGCAGAACAGTACGATCTGGTGGTGACTGGCGCTGGCATCAGCGGCTTGGCGGCAGCGTATTTTTACCGCCAGCAATACCCGGCTGCCAAGGTGTTGCTGCTGGACAATCACGACGACTTTGGCGGCCATGCGCGCCGCAACGAGTTCAGCGTTGGCGGCAAAACGCTGATCAGCTACGGCGGGACGCAGTCGTTCGATCACCCTGGGTCTTACAGCAAGGTGGCTAGCAAGCTATTGCGCGAGCTCGGTATCGACCTGCCCGCGCTGGCGCAAGCCTACGACCTGCAATACTTTCAACGTCACGGCATGAGCAGCGGCGTGTTCTACGATGCCGCGCATTTTGGTCGCAACGTACTGCTGCGCAGTGCGCAGCCCACCACCGATGCCCCTTCCGCGCAGGCAGCTGCCTGGCTACCTGGCATGCTGGATGCGCCGCGTTTTGCCGATACGCTGGCGCGGGCGCCACTCAATGCCGCGCAGCGCCGGCAACTGCAGGCCGTGCTGGCTGGCGGGGCGCAGCCGGCTTTGGCCGCCTGGCTGCGCGACGGCAAACGGGCACCGCGCTTCGAGCAGTTGCGCTACACCGATTTGCTGCGCGAGGTGTACGGTATCCGCGATACGGCCTTGCTGCTGCTGTTGAGCATGCCGCTGGCAGAGGATGCCGCCTTGGGCGGCAATGCCATCACGTTGCCGCTGGCTCTAGAGGGCGGCTTGCTGGGCTTGCCATCGGCAGCCCGCCTGGCGGACTGGCTGGATGACGACAGCTTGTTGCCAACGGAGGATGAGACAGAAGACGATGCAGAAGGTGACGCGCTTTACGTTCATCATTTTCCGGATGGCAACGCCACGCTGGCACGTCTGCTGGTACAGCGCCTGATCCCCACTGTGGCCAAGGTGACGAACCCGGTGCAGTCAGTGGCCGCCGCATTCGACTACCGCAAGCTGGACCAGGCTGACAGCCCGGTGCGGCTGCGGCTGCGCAGTCTGGTGGTGGAGGCGGTCAATCAAGGGCAGGGCGTGCGAGTGCGCTACCTGCGCGACGGCAAGTTGTACGAGGCCACTGCACGGCACAGCGTGATGGCGGGTTGGCACATGTTGGCCGCACACATCTTGCCCGAGCTGCCCGCCAGCCAGAAAGCGGCCATGCGCGCCAACTTGAAGTTGCCGCTGGTTTACGTGCAGGTGGCACTGCGCCGCTGGCCTGCCTTCCAGCGTGCCGGCGTCGCTGCAGCGTATTGCCCGGGCAGTTTCTTTCAGTTTGTGCAGCTGGATTTTCCGGTGCGCATGGCGGCGGTGGCGCCGCCAGCAAACACTGATCAGCCAGTGGTGCTGCTGATGATCCGCATGCCCTGCCCACCGTTGGGCGAGGGCGAGGTCCCCGACTTGCTGCGTCAAGGCCGGGCCGAGCTGCTGGGCGCTGATTTTGCCAGCTACGAAAACCAGGTGCGGCAGCAGTTGCAGGCCATGTACGGCGCCCATGGCTTTGACGCCAAGCGCGACATTGCGGCCATCACCGTCAACCGCTGGGCGCACGGCTACACCTGGGAAGATGCCCAGTACCAAGGCGAGCCGGCGCACACATTGGCGGCGCGGCCGCTGGGTCGCATCGTCATGGCCGGCACCGATAGTACTGGCAGGGCATACACGGACGCCGCCATCGATGCGGCCTGGCAAGCGCTACGGCAGTTGCCCCGCCCCTGATGCCAGGCTGCCGCGGCAGCGGGTGCGCTGGTATAATGTGCGGTTTGCCAATATGGAAGGTGCAATCCGTGCGCTATCGTCTTGCTGTGCTGCCGCAATACCTGCTACCCAAACAGGCACTGACCGAACTGGCTGGCCGCATTGCCAACAAGGCCGGCGGTGAAGCCACCACGCGCCTGATCGAGCGTTTCATCCGACGCTACAAGGTAAACATGGCGGAGGCGGCCAACCCGGACCCGGCCAGCTACCCCACCTTCAACAGTTTTTTTACCCGTGAGCTCAAGCCCGGTGTGCGCCCGCTGGCGAATGCCGACTATGTATGCCCGGTGGATGGCGCCATCAGCCAGTTTGGCGCCATCGAGCAAGACCAGATCTTCCAGGCCAAAGGCCATAGTTACAGCACCACCGCGCTGGTGGGGGGTGACCGCCAGTTGGCCGCACAGTTTGAAAACGGCCACTTTGCCACCATTTACCTCAGCCCGCGTGACTATCACCGCATCCACATGCCGGCCGACGGCCGCCTGCTGCGCATGATCCACGTGCCGGGTGAGTTGTTTTCGGTCAACCCCACCACTGCCCGCGGCGTGCCTGGTCTGTTTGCGCGCAACGAGCGCGTGGTGTGCGAATTTGCTACCGATAACGGCCCGTTCGTTCTGGTGCTGGTAGGCGCCACCATCGTGGGCAGCATGGCCACCGTGTGGCACGGCGTCGTTAATCCGCCGCGCAGTGGCGAGGTGCGCGAATGGCGTTACGACGATCAGCACATCGTGCTGAAAAAAGGCGACGAGATGGGGCGCTTCCTGCTGGGTTCTACCGTGGTCTTGCTCTACCCCAAAGACAGCGTGCGCTTCAATAGCGATTGGTTGCCGGCCAAACCGGTACGCCTGGGCGAAGCGATGGCGCAGCAGCTCCCGCGCTGATCGCTTGCCTGAAGCAAACAAGGCCGCCCCGCATGGGGCGGCCTTGTTGCGGCTTGCCTACTGCCTTACTTCACCGGGCAGCTGTTGGCCACGCGGTAGTCAGAGACCTTGATCTTGCCTGCAATGATGGCCTGCTTTGCCTGGTTGATCTGCTTTTCCATGGCGGGCGTGATCAGTGCGCGATTGTGCTGGTCCAGCGTCCAGTCCATGCCGCCTTCCTTCAGCCCCATCGACACCACGCCGGGCTGCCATTTGCCTTGCTTGGCATCCATCATTACCTGATACACCACATTATCGACGCGCTTCACCACCGAGGTCAGTACCCGGCCCGGGAACAGGTGGTTCTGGTTGCTATCGACCCCGATGGCAAGTTTGTTGCGATCTTTTGCAGCCTGCAGCACACCCAAGCCTGTGCCTGCTGCTGCATGGAAAATCACGTCTGCGCCACGGTCAAACTGGCTAAGTGCCAACTCGCCGCCGCGTGCCGGGTCGTTGAAGGCGGCGGAGGTGGTGCCGGTCATATTGCTGTATACCACGGTAGCCGCTTTAGCGGCCTTGGCCCCCTGGGCAAAGCCGCAACCAAAGTTGCGGATTAGCGGCGCATCCATGCCGCCGATGAAACCAACCTTGCCAGTCTTGGACGCCAGGGCTGCTGCCATGCCGCCCAGGTAGGCGCCTTCGTGCTCGCGGAAGGCGACGGACTGAATGTTGCCACCCTTGGCGACGTCATCGACGATCACGAACTTGACCTTGGGAAATTCCGGCGCCACGGCTTGTACCGGCTGGGTAAAGGCAAAGCCTACGGCTACCACCAGATCGACATTGCGGCGTGCCAGATTACGCAGCACTTGCTCGCGCTGGGCGTCGTTATTGACCTGACCTTCTCGGTAACTGATGCCGGTAGCTTTCTTGAAACGCTCGGCGCCCTGAAAGGCCGCCTCATTGAAGCTCTTGTCGAATTTGCCGGACGAGCCGTAAATGACCGCAGGGCTAAAAGCGTGTGCCGTCGTGGCGAGTGTCAGGGTGAAGGCGAGGGCGGTCAGTTGGCGTGGCATCATACGGGCTCCGAAAAAAATCTTCATGTTGCTTCCTTGGATGTTACTTCCAAGGAAGATAAATCGCCGGCATTCTACGCAACTTACCTGCTGGCTTCAAGGCCGGCCCATCAGCAGACAGCCAATCCTGGGCATGAAAAAAGCGCCCCGAAAGGCGCTTTTGGTTGATTCCTGGTTCAGCTTGGCTTACTGGGCGGCAGAGGCTTGCGCCGGTGCGGCCGCAGTCAGGCCCTTCCAGGCACCAGCCTGCAGCTGGTACAAGCTGACAGCACCGTTCTTGATGTCGCCGTTCGGTTCGAAAGCAATAGCGCCTGTCACGCCTTGCAACTGGGTTTTGCCGATTTCAGGCAGGAATCTCTTCGGATCGGCCGAATCTGCACGCTTCATGGCATCAATCAGCACCCGTGCTGCATCGTAGGTGTACGGTGCGTAGGCCTGGATGTCGGTCTTGAAGCGGGCCTTGAATTTGTCGTTGAAGCTGGCAAAACCCGGCATCGCTTCTTTGGGGGCACCAGCGCTGGATGCGTAGGCGCCTTCAGCATCCTTGCCACCCAGTTTGGCAAACTCCGGCGTATTGACGCCATCGGCGCCCATGAACGCGGCCTTGATGCCCAGTTTGCGCAGCTGTTTCACCATCGGACCCGCCTGCGCATCCATGCCGCCGTAGAAAATCAGGTCCGGATTCTGGCCTTTCAGCGAGGTCAGGATGGCCATGAAGTCGGTAGCGCTATTGGTGGTGTACTCGCGCTTGACTACCTTGCCGCCGGCCGCCTCGACCGACTTGGCAAAGTCATCGGCCAGGCCCTGGCCGTAGGTGGTGCGGTCGTCGATGACGGCAATGCGCTGTGCCTTCAGTTGCTCCACGGCAAACTTGGCCAGTGCCTGGCCCTGCTGCAGATCGTTGGCAATGATGCGGAAGGTATTGCTGTAGCCCTGCTGGGTAAATTTGGGGCTGGTAACCGAGCCGGCCACCATCGGCACGCCGGCGTCGCTGTAAATGCGGGAGGCCGGGATGGCTGCGCCGGAGGTCAGGTGGCCTACAACGGCAACGACACCGCTATCGATGAAGCGTTGCGCCACTTGGGTGGCGGTTTTCGGATCGGCCTGGTCGTCTTCCGATACGACTTCGAACTTCACTTTCTGGCCGCCCAGGGTTACGCCACTAGCGTTGGCTTCTTCCACGGCCAACTGCACGCCATTGTCGGCATCGCGGCCCCAGTGGGCAAACGGGCCGGTCAGCGGGTTGGCAGAGCCGATCTTGACGGTAAGTTCACCACTGGCGGCGGTGGCGGCAGCAGCACTGCTTTCTGCAGCAGGTTGGTCTTGGCCGCCGCAGGCAACCAGCGAGGCAGCAGCAGCTGCAATCAGCGAAGCATTGATGATTTTGTTCATGGTAAAGCTTGTCCCTGCCCCTGCGCGGGGGCATTTTTATGATGGATGCAGGTGGTTTTGTGGCGTGACTGCCTGCACCCTGGTGGGGCCGGCAAGACTGCAGGTGCTTGTAGTCGTACCAAGGGTGGCGGTGCGGCTACAAAGCAGGGAGGTGGCGAAAGGATACAATCGGCACTAGGTGCACCATCTTAGCTAGCGCACTCTTATTGTGCAAGTGCAATAAAAAACGGCACCCGAGGGTGCCGTTTTGATGCTACTTGAGTGAGCTGGTGCTTACTGGGCTGCGCTGGCAGCCGGAGCGGCGGCAGAAGCCGGGCCACCTACGGTAGACACCACTTCCCACTTGCCGTTCTTCACCTGGTACACAGTTACCGCGCCGTCTTTGATATCGCCTTTTTCGTCAAATGCGATCGGGCCGGTTACGCCGGTGTAGTTGGTTTTGGACACTTCAGGCAGGTACACTTTCGGGTCGGTAGAGCCGGCACGTTTCATGGCTTCTACCAGGACGCGTACTGCATCGTACTGGTACGGTGCGTAGATCTGTACTTCGGTGTTGAACTTGGTCTTGAACTTTTCGTTGAAAGCAGCAAAACCCGGCATCTTGTCGCGCGGCATACCGCAGCTGGAAGAGTACTGACCCTCGGCTGCATCGCCAGCCAGCTTGATGAATTCCGGTGTCTGCCAGCCATCACCACCCATCAGCTTGGCCTTGATGCCCAGGCGTTGCATTTGCTTGGCCAGCGGGCCGGCTTGTGCATCCATACCACCGTAGAACACCACGTCAGGTGCGGCACCCTTGATCGAGGTCAGGATGGCGTTGAAGTCGGTAGCGGTGTTGGTAGTGAACTCACGCTTCACCACAGTGGCGCCTTTGGCCTTGATGGCTTTTTCGAATTCGTCAGACAGGCCTTGGCCGTAAGCGGTACGGTCGTCAATGATGGCGACTTTTTTGGCTTTCAGGCCGTCAACTGCAAACTCACCCAGCGCCTTGCCTTGCTGAACGTCGTTAGCAATCACGCGGAAGGTAGTCTTGTAACCCTGTTTGGTGTAGTCCGGGTTGGTGGCAGACGGGGAGATCTGCGGAATACCGGCATCAGAGTAAATCTTGGAAGCCGGAATGGTGGTGCCGGAGTTCAGGTGGCCAACCACGCCGACCACGCCAGCATCGACCAGGCGCTGGGCAACCTGGGTACCGATTTTCGGATCGGCCTGGTCATCTTCGGAGACCAGTTCGAATTTCACTTTCTGGCCGCCGATCTCAACGCCTTCAGCGTTCAGATCTTCGATAGCCAGTTTGGAACCCAGCTCGTTGTCCTTGCCCAGGTGGGCAATCGGGCCGGTCAGCGGCGAGACCTGGCCGATTTTGACAACGACTTCACCGCCAGCGCTGTCAGCCGCTGCAGCGGATGCTTCGCCAGCCGGTTTTTCTTCCTTGTTGCCGCAAGCAGTCAGTGCAATGGCAGCAGCCGCGAAAAGGCTCAGACGAGCAAATTTATTCATCTTGTGTTTCCCCTGATCTTAAGTCTGTGACTTTGGTAAACCTGCCTTACATCTTTTGGATGAGCAGATGCGGAGGATTATGCGGAGCCGGTTCTTTCAGTGTCAACGCGGGTCGCCAACAATGTCCTGAATATTGTCTGACAATGATTTTGGGCGTGCCTCTTTATGGTGTGCTGCAACATGCTTTTATTGAAGGTTATTTTCACAAATGAACAAAGGCGCACCATCAAGGTGCGCCTTTGGAAAAAAAGCAGGGCTTTTTCTAGCTTTTTGCGCCACAGTTAAGGGCGCGCTGCTGTCGTATTTCTGCATCATCACTTGTTGCAATCCAGCCACCAAGATGGGTTTCGGCCAAGTCGCCCAGCGCCGAGATCCATGCTGGATGGTCGTTCAGGCAAGGGATGTAACGATATTCTTTGCCACCATGTGTCAGGAAGTCCTCTTTGCCTTCCATGGCAATCTCTTCCAGTGTTTCCAGGCAATCACTGACAAAGCCCGGGCACATGATATCGATTTTGGCCACGCCTTCTTTGGCCAATTTGGTCAGCACCTCGGTCGTATAAGGCTTGATCCACTCGGCTTTGCCGAAGCGGCTTTGGAAGCAGACGACGTATTCATCTTTGGCAAGGCCCAGTGCCTCACCCAGTAGACGCCCGGTTTTCAGACACTCGCAGTGGTAGGGGTCACCTTTGTCCAGGGTAAAGCGAGGTACACCATGAAAGCTCATTACCAGCTTGTCGGCGCGGCCATTAACGCGCCAGTGCTCGCGTACGCTATGCGCCAGTGCCTGGATATAGCCTGGGTTATCGTGAAAATGCCGCACTGTGCGCAGTTCGGGCATGTTGCGCATGCGCATGAGCGTACGGAAAACGTCGTCCAGTGCAGTCGCGCTGGACGAGCCAGCGTACTGGGGATACAGCGGCACCACCAGCAGCCGTTCTACGCCTGCTTGGCGCATGCGCTGAAGTGCGTCTTGTACTGAAGGTTGGCCGTAGCGCATCGCGTAATCCACCACCAGATGACGATGGCCACGCTCACCCAATAGCCCTTTCAGCAAACTGGCTTGCTTGCGGGTATTGACCAGTAGAGGAGAGCCTTCTGCTGTCCAGATGGATGCATACTTGGCAGCACTTTTGCGCGGGCGGACATTCAGGATGATGCCGTTGAGAATGAACCACCACACAGCCTTAGGTATCTCGATAACTCGGGTATCGGAAAGAAACTGCTTCAAATAAGGGCGTAACGCTTTGGCTGTAGGGGCTTGCGGAGTGCCCAGATTGATCAGCAGTACGCCGGTTTTGGGGGTGTAATCGTGGCGGAACGGGGGTTCTTGCAGTAGGGCGGGCATGATTTGTCCAGTACAAAACAGGTGGCCCAAGCTTAACGCGCTTGTGGCAAAAAGCAATGGCCGCCTTGGCGACCATTGCAATAGAAAGCGACCAGCCTCGGGCGGGCCAGGGCTGTCACCCGATTGGCGTTAATCAGTCCTCGCGAGCGGGTGCCAGCACGGTACGGTTGCCATTGGTTTCCATGGCGGATACCACACCGGCAGCTTCCATTTGCTCGATCAGGCGGGCTGCACGGTTATAGCCAATGCGCAAGTGGCGCTGTACCGACGAGATGGACGCCTTGCGTGTTTTCAGCACAATGGCGACCGCTTCATCGTACAGTGGGTCGGCCTCGGCATCGCTGCTGCCACTAGCGGTGAAGTCGCCGCTAGCGCTGTCTTCGCCTTCGGCCGCGCCGGTGAGGATGCCCTCGATATAGTCCGGCTCGCCGGTTGTCTTGAGGAACTCCACCACCTGATGCACTTCGTCATCCGCCACGAAAGCGCCGTGAACCCGCAGCGGGTAGTTGGTGCCCGGTGGCTGGTACAGCATGTCACCCTGGCCCAGCAGCGTTTCCGCGCCCATCTGGTCCAGAATGGTACGACTATCGATCTTACTGGACACTTGAAAGGCGATGCGCGTCGGGATGTTGGCCTTGATCAGGCCGGTAATCACGTCCACCGAGGGGCGCTGGGTAGCCAGGATCAAGTGAATGCCGGCGGCGCGGGCTTTTTGCGCCAGCCGCGCGATCAGTTCTTCAATTTTCTTGCCCGCCACCATCATCAGGTCGGCCAGTTCGTCGATGACCACCACGATCAGTGGCAGCGCCTCCAGCGGCTCTGGGGTTTCCGGTGTCAGACTGAACGGGTTGGGAATCTTCTCGCCGGCTTTTTCGGCCTCGCGTATCTTCTGATTGAAGCCTGCCAGGTTGCGCACGCCCAGCTTGGACATCAGCCGGTAACGGCGTTCCATTTCACCAACACACCAGTTCAGCGCGTTGGCCGCCTGCTTCATGTCGGTCACTACCGGCGCCAGTAGGTGCGGAATGCCTTCGTAGACCGATAGTTCCAGCATTTTCGGGTCTACCATGATCAGCCGGGCTTCCTGCGGTGTGGCTTTGTACAGCACCGACAGGATCATGGCGTTGATGGCAACCGATTTGCCGGAGCCAGTGGTGCCTGCCACCAGCACGTGCGGCATCTTGGCCAAGTCGGCCGAAACCGGCTGGCCGGCAATGTCTTTGCCCAGCGCCATGGTGAGGCGGGACGACATGTTCTGGTAGCCTTCGGAGCCGATGATCTCCGACAGCCGCACGATCTGGCGCTTCGGGTTGGGCAGCTCCAGACCCATATAGGTCTTGCCGGGAATGGTCTCTACCACGCGAATGGAGACCAGGCTCAAGGCGCGTGCCAGGTCCTTCATCAGGTTGACGATTTGTGCGCCCTTAACCCCGACCGCGGGTTCGATCTCGTAGCGGGTAATCACCGGGCCAGGGTAGGCGGCAATCACTTTCACATCCACGCCAAAGTCGGCCAGCTTGCGTTCGATCAGGCGCGAAGTGTACTCCACCGTCTCTGCCGAAACGGGCTCGCCTTGCTCTTTGGGTGGTGCCAGCAGCGGCAAGCCGGGCAGGGCATCGTCACCGGGTGCGGCAAATAGCGATTGCTGTACCGGTTTCACGGCTTTGGGCGAGAGCGGCACTTCCAGCACGGGTGCCTCTATGCGTAGCGGGGGTTTCTCGTCGATTTTTTTCTTTTCCTGCACCACTTTCTCGTCGCGCTGCTTGGCGACCTCCCGGCCGATTTCACGATCTTTGCTGGCCTGCCACGCTTGCCAGGCGCCAACCGTTGCGTCTTCGATCTTGCCGCCCAGGCTTTCCATCAGGTTAAGCCACGACAGGCCGGTGAATAGCGAGATGCCGATCGCAGACAATACCAGTAGCAGTAGCCCGGCACCTGTGGCGCCAAAAGCATGGGCGCAAACTGTGCCCAGTGACTTGCCTAGCATGCCGCCAGCGCCGGCAGGCAAAGTCAAAACTTTGCTGCCGAAAATCAGTGCTTCCAGGCTGGCGGTGCAGATCAGGGTAAGCAGAAAGCCGAGCAGTGCAGCCCATGTCATCGGGCCGGTCTGGAAGTGGGTTTGCTCGATTCTGCGGTAGCCCCAAACGATGGCAAACAGGCAAAAGCCGACCATCAACCAGGCAGAGTAACCAAACAGATATAAAAGAATATCGGACAGCCAGGCGCCAAAGGTGCCGCCATAGTTGTGAACCTGGGTATCGGCAGAGCTGTGCGACCAGCTGGGGTCGCCAGGATGGAAGCTGGCGAGGGTGATGACGAGGTAAACAGCGGTGACGGCCATTAGCAGCCACCACGCCTCCCGCAGCAGTGCGGCCAGCTTGGGAGGCAAGGGTTGGGTGTTTCGGACAGCAGCTTTACGCTTGAACAGGCGCATTGTTATTTGATGTGTGAGGTCAGCTAGACATTATATCGGCAAATCTGTCGTTATTTTATCGACATGACGCAAATTAGCATGGATACAGCGCGCCAAGCAGGCGCAGACCGCGGGCGCCGGTAACGTCGGGCAGGTTGGCCGCACGCCGTTGCGTAAAGCACCAGCCCAGCCAGGCAAAAGCGGCGGCTTCCACTTGCTGTGGTGGCAAGCCCAAGGCGGCGGTAGTGTCGAGGCGCACGCTCGGCAAGCGTGCGGCCAACTGCTGCATCAGGTGCCGGTTGCGCGTGCCACCACCGCACACGTAGACCTCGCGGCAATCACTGGCAAAGCGCTGGATGGCGTCCGCGATGCTTTGGCAGCTTAGCGCAAGCAGGGTAGCCTGTACGTCGACGTCGGTTACCGCACCGTGAGCCAGGCGATGGGCTGACAGATGCCGCTCCAGCCACGGTAGATCAAACAGATCGCGACCGGTGCTCTTGGGCAAGCCAGCGGCAAAGTAAGGCTCAGCCAGCAAGCGCGACAGCAGGGCAGGTTGGCACTGGCCGCTGGCGGCCCAAGCCCCATCGGCGTCGTAGTCGTGGCCGTGATGGCGGCGTATCCACGCATCCAGCAGCATATTGCCAGGGCCCGTATCAAAGCCAATCACCGGCCGGCCGGGGCTGAGGCGGGTGAGGTTGGCAATGCCACCAATGTTGAGTACCACGCGCGGCACGTCAGCACAGTAAAACAGTGCCTGGTGGAATGCCGGCACCAGTGGCGCGCCCTGGCCACCGGCAGCCACGTCGCGGCTGCGCAAGTCACCGATAACATCGATACTGCACAATTCCGCCAGCAAGGCAAGGTTGCCGATCTGCAGCGTGTAGCCATTATGCGGGGCATGCCGGATAGTTTGGCCGTGGCACACTACGGCACGCACTTCGGCCGCGCTCAGCTGGCAGGCCTGCAAGGCGGCGGCCACGGCGTCGGCGTAGCAATACGCCAGCCGATTGGCAAGCAGTGCACTGCGCGCCAGTTCGTCATGGCCCACGCCTTGCAGCGCAAGCACCTGCTCGCGGATCGTCACATCATAGGGAATAAATCCCTCGCCGATGATTCGCATCGGGTGGCTGGCAAAGTCCACTGCTACCGCATCCACACCATCTAAGCTGGTGCCGGACATCAAACCGATAAAAATTTCAGACATGAAAAAAGCCCTGGCTGGTGCTGCCAGGGCTTTTGAGCGCAAGCGCAGCTCAGTCCAGCTGGGCTACGCTCACCGGAATTGCCCTGAGCAGCTTGAGGTTGGCCGCAAGCTTAACGCTAGCTTCGCGGAAGGCCAAGCGCTGGCTGGGCGACAAACCCGGTACCGGCAGTGCCGTGGTCGCAGGATCGACCGGTTGGCCGTCGATCAGCACTTCCATGTGCAGATGCGGGCCGGTGGAGCGCCCGGTGCTGCCGACGAAGCCGATGACGTCACCTGCCTTCACGCGGCTACCTTCTTGCAGTCCGGGCTGGAAGCGGCTCATGTGCGCGTATAGCGTAGACAGCTTGTTGCTGTGCCTCAGAACGACCACATTGCCATAGCCGTTTTGCTGCGAGACGCTGCTGACTGTTGCATCGGACGGCGCCACGATAGGCGTGCCTTCCGGGGCTGCGTAATCCACGCCTTCGTGCATGCGCAAGGAGCGCAGAATAGGGTGGAAGCGCATGCCGAAGCCCGAGCTGATGCGAGCGTTGACCGGCTGCATGCTGAAGCCTTTCTTCAGCGGCTTGCCGGCTGCATCGTAGTAAGCGCCAGACTCGGCATCGTGGGCAAAGTAGAAGGCTTGGTGAGTCTTGCCACCATGCTGGATTTCCGCTGCCAGAATATTGCCGGTCGCCAAGGGGGCGCCTTTATATAGCAGCGTTTCGTATACCAAGTGGATCTTGTCGCCCGGGCGTAATTTGTTCAGGGTCAATTGGTCGGCAAAAATCTCGTTCAGGCCGGCACGCACTTCCACGGGTACCTGCGCCTGCGCCAAGGCGCCGCTGGCACTGGTGCGGATCACCACCGAACGTACTGTTTGCACGGTATCAGTTTGCGGGGCATCGGCACTGGCTTGCCATTGTTCGCCCCGCTTTTCGATTACAACCAATACTTTCTCGCCATTCTCGTCATCGTTAAGAAAACGCAGACCGAACAGCTCACCCTGATCGTTCACCTCTACAGACAAGGTAGCGCCGGTCTTTAGCTTCAGCAGATCACGTGACAGCGGGCTGGCGTGCAAAAAACGGGTGGCTTCGCCATCGTCCACGCCCAAGCGGTTCAGCAGCCGTGCGATGGTATCGCCGCGTTGCACAGCCTCGTCACGCCAGTAGCGTACACTACTGGCTTGGCTTTTCAGTTGCGGTTGCAGTACCAGCGCCTCGGTCACCTGCTGCGACAATGGCGCTACCTCGGGCAGCCTTTCTTGCTGGCTGATGGCCATGGCAGTCAGCGCACCGGTGAACGGCAGGCTAGCGGCCAGCCCCAGCCAGGTCATCGGGTTGTTGATCAGACGTGCCACCCACTTTTGCGGGAAGGTCAGCAGTTTGCGATAATTCATCATTCCATTGACTCGTTCTGCATCAGTCGCCACTTGTGGCGAATCAGCTTTGATACTGCCGTACAAAAGCCGTACTTTATGTGGCAGAAAATATCGAAGCAGGCGATGCTAGCAAAAAAACACAGCGCCCGCCAACCTAAAATCCGTGCCAAATCAATTCATTACTATTGTGTGGCACGAAAGCCTGCACCAACAGACAGTCGGGGCGGCAGGATGGTTCTGTGTCGAGTAGAACTTTTGTCCGAAATCTCATCGGACCGGTAAACGCATGAATCTCACTTTGCACCTGCCGGGTCTGTGCTGGTACGACCCGTTTGATGGCCCAGATCTCTGCCGTGACTTGGTCGCGCCGTCATTGTCATTGATATTGGGCCGCGGCCAACTACGGTTTGAGCCGACACGTCACAGCCAGCATTTGCTGCACACATTCCAATTGCCCGCACTCAGCGTGGCGGCGACGCTAGCCAAACAGGCCGGGCTTGATACCGCCGGCCGCCACTGGCTGATTGCCGACCCTGTGAACCTGCGCGTCGATCGTGACCGCGCGCTGCTGGGCGACATCGGTATCATGAACCTGGCGCAAGCCGAAGCCGACCAGCTGGTGGCCAGCCTCAACCAGCTGTTTGTCGAAGACGGCTTTGTTTTTTATGCTCCTACCCCTGGACGCTGGTTCCTGTCACTGCCCGCAGCCAGCCAGGCACACTTCACGCCGCTGCCAGACGTGATCGGCGAAGACATCAACCACCATCTGCCAGTCGGCCCGCAAGGCATGCTATGGAGCCGCTACCTCAACGAGATGCAGATGCTGCTGTACACCCATGCGGCCAACGATGCACGCGAGCTGCGTGGTGATACCCCGGTGAACAGCCTGTGGCTATGGGGCGAGCAGGGCGCAGACAGCGCATTGCCAACATCGCCACGCCAGCCGCTGTATAGCGACAGCGTGCTGTACCAGGCCTTGGGCACAGTAGCCGGCTGCGAGGTGGAAGCCGTGCCGTATCGGTTTGGTGACCTGCCCGCGCAAGACAGCCTGGTGGTGCTGGATACGATGGAAGCTGCAGCGCAGTTTCGCGATGCATGGGGCTGGCGTGAGGCATTGCAACGGCTAGAGCAAGACTGGTTCACACCCATCTTGGCCGCAATGAAAGCCGGCAAGTTACAGTCGCTCACCCTCAGCTGCGATGGCGAGGCTGGCTTTACGCTGCACCTGCAACGCCGCCATCTATGGAAGTTCTGGCAAGCCGGCAAACCCTTATCTAGTCTGTACCCGCAATGACCCAGATACTGACACGAACCTGGCAGCCCGAGACGCTGCAAACACTATGTGCCCAGGGCCTGCATCCGTTGATGGCCCGGCTATACGCTGCTCGTGGCATCGATAGCGCCAGCGAAGTCGACTACGCCCTAAAAGGCCTGCTGCCTTACCAGCGCATGAAAAACCTCACCGCCATGGCGGCGCGCCTTGCCGATGCTATCGCCACCAGGCAGCGCATGCTGGTTGTGGCCGACTATGATGCCGATGGCGCCACAGCCTGTACCGTTGCAGTGCGCGGCTTGGCCGCCATGGGTGCCATCATCGACTTCATCGTGCCCAACCGCTTTGAATATGGTTACGGGCTGACGCCAGAAATAGTGGCCTTGGCCGCGCAAAACCGGCCGGACATCATTATTACGGTCGATAACGGCATTGCCAGTGTCGATGGGGTAGCAGCCGCCAAGGCGCGCGGGATCGAAGTGTTGATTACCGACCACCATCTGCCCGGCGACGTACTGCCCGATGCACTCATCGTCAACCCCAACCAGCCCGGCTGCGAATTCCCCTCTAAAAATCTGGCCGGAGTAGGGGTGATGTTCTATGTGCTGATGGCACTGCGCGCCGAAATGCGTCAGCGCGGCTGTTTTGCCACCCAGCCCGAACCCAACCTGGGCGAGCTGCTGGACATTGTGGCACTGGGTACCGTAGCTGATGTCGTCAAGCTGGACCGCAACAACCGCATTCTGGTAGACAACGGGCTGAAAAGAATGCGGGCAGGGCGCATGGCCCCCGGCGTTGCCGCGCTGTTTCGTGTTGCCGGCCGCGCCGCACACAAGGCCAACACCTTCGATCTGGGTTTCACCCTGGGGCCACGACTGAACGCCGCAGGGCGCCTGGATGACATGAGCTTGGGTATTGCCTGTCTGTTGGCCGGTAATGAAAGCGAAGCCATGCCCTTGGCGCAAGAACTGGATCGTCTAAACCGCGAACGCCGTCAGATTGAGCATGGCATTCAGGACGAGGCCATGGCTTTCCTGGCCAGCTTTGACCCGGCGCAACGCTATACGCTGGCGCTGTATCGTGACGACTGGCATCAAGGCGTGGTCGGCATCGTGGCATCGCGCCTGAAAGAACGTTTTCATCGACCCACTATCGTCTTTGCCCCCGGCGATGAAGGCGAAATCAAGGGGTCAGGGCGTTCGATACCGGGCTTCCACCTGCGTGACGCGCTGGACCTAGTGTACAAGCGCCACCCGGGCATGATCCTCAAATTCGGCGGCCACGCGATGGCAGCAGGGCTCACTATCGCCGAGCATAGCCTAGCGGCATTCCAGCAGGCATTCGAGCAGGTAGCAAAAGGCCTATTGGATCAACATGCGCTAACGCGCACGCTGGAAACCGATGGTAGCCTCAACGCGAGGGAACTGAATCTGCAAATGGCGGAAACCCTGGCTGCCGAGGTCTGGGGACAGGGTTTTGCACCGCCAACGTTTCGCGACCGCTTTCAGGTGCTAAGCCAGCGACTGGTTGGTGACAAGCACCTCAAGTTACGGCTTGCCAAGGATGGCGTGCAGTGTGACGGCATGATCTTCAATCGTGTGGACTGGCTTCCGGAAGAAGTCGATGCCGTTTACCAGTTGGCCGCCAACGAGTGGCAGGGCAAAAAGGAACTGCAGATTTATCTGCAGCACATCGCTAACGGCTGAAGAAAGCGGCTGCCATTGTTTAGTGGCAGCCGTTTGAACTCATTGCTGTCAACTGCAATAGCAGTTGAAGAGGGGTCAAAAATACAGATTTAACTGCTTAAATTTGACATAATAAACATTATACGACGTAAATACTAAACCCCAGAGGGGGCTTTTTCGGTGTTAACCGGGTTCATTAGCGTCGTCAGAACCACCAGACCGGCCACGGCCAATGCGCCGATCTTTCTTCGAAAATCCGCCCAAAAGTCCCGTCTGGCTTGGGTTTTTTGGTTGGCCACCATGATGCACACGAAGTCATCCATAACACGTTCGCCAGTCTTGTAACTGCTGAGTGTCTGCTTCCCGAATTCACTTTAATGTCTGTTTGCTGTGGGCTGACTTGCAATTGCAGGCAGGGATTTGTCGCGCTGAGCAACAACAAGTTTACTTAATGGGGTGCGGCGCGTGGCGACTGAGTTGCGGTAGTTAAAACTCTGTTGTGCGAAGCTGCTGATGCTATTGAATGCCTCTGGCAATAATCTGTATAAGCAGGCATGACAAAGCCGGCCATCGGGCCGGCTTTGTGTTGGGGTGAATAAAACTAAGGTTCGTCTGACGATACTGCTAACTACGTGCAAACTACTTTATTCCAAACACCACAAGGTATCAGTAAAGGTTGGAGCGTTGCCGGCGGTAGGCCGGGGTTTGCGGGCGCACGTGGATGCGTGCTCGCTTCAGGACAGACGCTTTACGGCTAAAGAGCGCAACACTGACTGCAATCATTAACAACAACACTAGCGATTCCATGGTTTGCTCCCTCCTTTCTGCTACCTGTTTTCTTTGTAGATGACACGTCACCGGATGGCAAGAATTATTGCGGGTTTTCCGGACTGATTTCTTCCTGTTCGTCCAGTAGGTGTGCTGGCAGCTGTTTGCTGGTTTTGGCGCCGAGCTTGCGCAGGCGCTCTGCCCGCCCCATCAGGTTGCCGCTGCCACTGCTGAGTTGGCGCAGTGTCTGCTGGTGGCTGTCTTGCAGTACGCTGATCTGGCGGCCCATTTTATCTAAGCTTTCTGCCAGGCTGGCCAGCTTGTCATACATGGCACCGCCCTGGCGGGCGATTTCCTGCGCATTGCGGTTTTGGTATTCGTAGCGCCAGATGCTGGCAACGGTGCGTAGCGTGGCTAGCAAGGTGCTAGGGCCAACGATCATGATGCGGCGCTCGAAGGCTTCACTGAACAGGCTCATGTCATGCTGTACAGCCAGCAGATAGGCCGGCTCTACCGGAATGAACATGAACACGAAGTCCAGCGTGTTCAGCTTGTACAGGTCCTGGTAGCGCTTATCGGCCAGCGTGCGGATGTGTTGCCGCAGCGAGGCGATGTGTGCTTTGAGTTCGCCATCTTGCTGGGTGGGGTCGCTGCTGGCGGTATAACGCACGTAGGCATTCAGGGATACCTTGGCATCGATTACCAGTTGCTTGTTTTCCGGCAGGTCGATCACCACGTCAGGCTGATATCTGCGCTGGCTGCCGTCGTGCTGTTCAACATGGTCGGAAACCTGTACGCGGTACTCGCGATCACGCATCAGGCCCGAGCTTTCCAGTACTTTCTCCAGCACCATCTCGCCCCAATTGCCTTGGGTTTTATTGCTGCTTCCGGTTAGGGCGTTGGTTAGTGCGACGGCGTCCTGGTTGAGTTGGGTGTTGAGTTGCTGCAAGCGGCGCAGCTCGTGCTCCAGGCTCAGCCGCTCTTTGCTGTCTTTATCGTAGGTGTCTTGCACCAGTTTGCCGAATGCTTGCAGGCGCTCGTGCATGGGGCCCAGCAGCTGCCCCAGGTGCTGGCGGTTCTGTTCGGTGAACCGTTGGCTTTTTTCTTCCAGGATGTCACTGGCCAGCAGCTTGAATTGCTGGCTCAGGCTTTCGCGCGCTTCGCCCAGCAAGGCCAGTTTATCGGCTGCCTGTTGTCGTTCCTGCTCCAGCAGCGTTTGTAGCTGTTGACGATCAATCTGTAGCTGGGTGTGTTCTTGCTGTAGCGAGGTTAGCTGGGCTTGAAGTTGGCCGCGTTCGTGCAGGATGCGCTCCAGCTGGCGACTCTGCTCTTCGCTGGCAGCCAGGCGTGCACCCTGCCCGGCCAGCTGTTGCTGCAATGCGGCCAACTGCTGATCTTTTTCGCGCAGGCGCTGCTCCAGGTCGGGAACGCGCTGTAGGTGGCTGGCCAGGCTGGCTAGCTTTTGCTGGCTTTGCGCCAGTTGCTGGCGCGTATCATCCAGTGCCAGGCGGGTATCGGCTTCCCGTTGCTCTAGCTGCTGCCACTGCTCGCGGGCATGCTGCCACTGGCCTTGCAGCTGCGCCAGCTCCAGCTCAACCTCTGCCCTGCCCTGCAGGTAAGCTGCGTCGCGCTGTGGCTTAAGCCACAGCCAAATGGCACCGCCACCGGCGCTGGCGGCAAGAATGGCACTGAGGGCGATATCAAGCATGAGCAAGCCATTGCTGTAAGTAAGTTATTTTGATTATGTACGTTTTCACAGGCGACGGCAATAAAAACGCCGGCACAGAGGCCGGCGTTGGATTGGGTGGTGCTTAGCGCTTAGTCGCGATCACCTGCAAAGGCCATCAGCAGGTGCAGCAGGCTGCTAAACAGGTTGTAGATGCTGATGTAAATACCCAGTGCGGCAGAGATGTAGCTGGTTTCGCCACCATCCACTACATTTTTCACTTCCCACAGGATCATCAGCGAGCTAAACACTACGAAAGCGGCCGAGATGGTCAGTGCCAGGGCTGGCAGTTGCAGGAAGATATTCGCCAGGATGGCAACGATCAGCACCACGGCGCCAACAGTCAGGAATTTGCCCAGGCCGGACAAGTCACGCTTGGTGGTGGTGGCAATGCCGGCCATCACGGCAAACACTGCTGCCGTACCGCCGCCAGCAACCATGATCAACTGAGCGCCGTTGGACAGTTTGAGGGCTACTTGCAGCAACGGCCCCAGCATCAGACCCATGGCGAAAGTGAATACCAGCATAAGCGGTACACCCAGCGCAGTGTTGCGGTTGGCTTGTACTGCAAACATCAGACCGTAGATCACGACCATCATGGCCAGTACGCTCATGATGGGGCTGGATGCCATAAAGGCAAAATTCATGTTGGCGCCAACGGCGGCACCGATGACGGTGGGCACCATGGACAGGGCCAGCAGGCCGTAGGTATTACGAAGAACCTTATGGCTTGCGCCGCTGTACGCGGTGGTTTTGTAAGCAGTGTGAAGGTTCGGTTGCATGGCGATGGTTCTCCTCGCGCGTGTTGTTTGGGGACTGCAAATGTCATTGACTACATATTGTTACATAAGTTCCGCCGTTGCGCTATTTGATATCAGTGCTTGCCAAATAAAAGCTTTTGGTCTAATATTCATCACCTCGACGTTTTCTGTGTCGAAGCGTGCGAAAGTGGCGGAATTGGTAGACGCACTGGATTTAGGTTCCAGCGCCTCGCGGCGTGAGAGTTCGAGTCTCTCCTTTCGCACCACCCTCTGACTAGCGTCTGACTCTGTAAAGAGCAGGCGCTTTTGTCATTACAGCTTTGAAAAACATCACGCAAAAAAGTTCCTCCCCGCTCCACTCGCTGCTGCCGGGCTGTCAGAATAAAAAAACGCCCCGCACTGCGGGGCGTTTTGCTATCAGCCTGCGGCCAACCTTAGCCCACCCAGCGGCGGGCGCTGGCGAACATGCGGAACCAGCCGCCGTTTTCGCCCCAGCTTTCCGGGTGCCAGCTGTTCTGCAGAGTGCGGAATACGCGCTCCGGGTGCGGCATCATGATGGTGAAGCGGCCGTCCGGCGTGGTAACGCCGGTAATGCCTGCCGGCGAACCGTTGGGGTTCAGCGGGTAGGTTTCGGTAGCCTGGCCATTGAAGTCCACGTAACGCAGCGCGGTCAGCACCTGCTCTTGCGCGCCCGGGGCAAATACCGCGCGGCCTTCGCCGTGCGACACCACCACCGGCAGCTTGGAGCCGATCATGTCCTGCAGGAAGATGGACGGCGACTCGGTCACTTCTACCATCGCAAAGCGGGCTTCGAACTGCTCGGAAGCGTTACGCTTCAGCTTCGGCCAGTGCTGGGCGCCCGGAATGATGTCCGACAGGTTGGACATCATCTGGCAGCCGTTGCACACGCCCAGCGCGAAGGTATCGCCGCGGCCAAAGAAGGCCTCGAACTGCTCGCGCGCCTGGCCATTGAACAGGATGCTCTTGGCCCAGCCTTCGCCTGCACCCAGCACGTCGCCGTAGCTGAAGCCACCGCACGCCGCCAGGCCTTTGAAGTCGGCCAGCTGCACGCGGCCGGCGATCACGTCGGACATGTGCACGTCTACCGCCTCGAAGCCGGCGCGGGTAAACGCGGCGCCCATTTCGATCTGGCCGTTGACGCCCTGCTCGCGCAG
The DNA here is from genome assembly GCF_046297735.1 of Vogesella sp. NCBI lineage: Bacteria > Pseudomonadati > Pseudomonadota > Betaproteobacteria > Neisseriales > Chromobacteriaceae > Vogesella > Vogesella sp. Next base: position 313,690 of record NZ_JBKBHK010000001.1, on the reverse strand, counting down.
GATGGCGATGCGCGGGCGCGCACCTGTGGCAATGAACGGCGCCGCCGGGTTGTCTTCGGTGTCGAAGGTCAGCTCGGCAAACAGGCCGCGCGCATCGGCGTCGGTGATCTGGGCGTACTCGCTGTCAGCGCACGCCGGGTTGTCACGCAGGCGTTGCAGGCGGTAGCTGGTTTCCGACCAGGCTTGCTGCAGGGCCACGCGACTCTGGGCAAACAGCTCGTCGTCGCCGTGTACCAGGCGCAGCACGCCGTCGGTAGCCGGCATGCCGATGACCGATACGTTGGCCGCCAGACCCATGATCTCGAAGCGCTTCAGCACGTTGTCGATCTCGTCGGCAGCCACTTGCAGCACCGCGCCCAGCTCTTCGTTGAACAGCACGGCGTTGACGTTGGCCGCGTTGCCGCCGGTCAGCGCCGACAGTTCGACCTGCGCGCCCAGGTGGCCGGCAAAGCACATCTCGGCCAGCGTGGCGAACAGGCCGCCGTCGGAGCGGTCGTGGTAAGCCAGCAGCTTGCCGTCGTCCACCAGCGACTGGATTACGGTGAAGGCAGACGACAGTTTGTCGGCGCTATCCACGTCCGGCGCCTGGCCGTTCATGTCGTTCCATACCAGGCCAAAGATGGAGCCGCCCAGGCGGTTCTTGCCTTCGCCCAGGTCCAGCAACAGCAGTGCGCTGTCGGCAGCGCGCAGTTGCGGGGTGACGGTCTTGCGTACGTCGGCCACCGGGGCAAACGCGGAAATGATCAGCGACAGCGGCGCAGTGACCGCTTTTTTCTCGCCAGCCTCTTCCCACACTGTCTTCATCGACAGCGAGTCCTTGCCCACCGGAATGCTCACATCGATGGCTACGCACAGGTCGGAAATGGCTTTGACGGTAGCGTACAGCTTGGCGTCTTCGCCGGCATGGCCGGCGGCCGCCATCCAGTTGGCAGACAGCTTCACATTGCCCAGCTCGCCTACGTTGGCCGCAGCCAGGTTCAGCAGCGATTCGCCTACCGACACGCGGCCAGCTGCCGGCGCGTCAAACAGGGCTACCGGGGTGCGCTCGCCCATAGACATCGCTTCGCCCAGCGTGGTGTTGAAGCCCATCGCGGTCACAGCTACGTCGGCTACCGGCACCTGCCACGGGCCTACCATCTGGTCGCGCGCGGTCATGCCGCCCACGGTACGATCGCCAATGGTGATCAGGAAGCTCTTGTCGGCCACGGTCGGGTTACGCAGTACGCGGTACGCCGATTCTTTCAGGTCGTACTGCGCGGCGTTCAGCGCGTCGGTGGTCACCGGCACGGTTTTCACGTCGCGGGTCATGCGCGGCGGTTTGCCCAGCAGCACTTCCAGCGGCATGTCGACAGGATTGTTATCGAAGTAGTCATCGCGGACTTGCAGGTGGCCATCATCGGTGGCCACGCCCATCACCGCAAACGGGCAACGCTCGCGCTCGCAGATCTCGGTAAAGGTAGCCAGGTCTTCCGGCATCACGGCCATTACGTAACGCTCTTGCGATTCGTTGGACCAGATCTGCATCGGGGTCATGCCTTTTTCTTCCAGATGCACTTTGCGCAGGTGGAAGATGGCACCACGGCCGGCGTCGTTTACCAGCTCGGGGAAGGCGTTGGACAGGCCGCCAGCGCCCACGTCGTGAATGGACACGATGGGGTTGGCCGCACCGCGCTGCCAGCAGCGGTCGATCACTTCCTGGCAACGGCGTTCGATTTCCGGGTTGCCGCGCTGAACCGAGTCGAAGTCCAGGTTTTCGCTGTTGGCACCGGTATCCATCGAGGAGGCAGCACCGCCGCCTAAGCCGATCAGCAAGCTGGGGCCACCCAGCTGGATCAGCAGTGCGCCTTCCGGAATCTCGTTCTTGAAGATCTGCTGTTCCTGGATGTTGCCCAGGCCACCGGCGATCATGATCGGCTTGTGGTAGCCACGGCGTTCGCCCTGGAAGTCGTCTTCAAAGGTACGGAAGTAACCGGCCAGGTTCGGGCGGCCAAATTCGTTGTTGAACGCGGCGCCGCCGATCGGGCCTTCGATCATGATGTCCAGCGCGGACGCAATGCGGCCCGGCTTGCCGTACTGCTTGGCTTCCCACGGTTGCTGGAAACCCGGCACGTTCAGGTTGGACACGGTAAAGCCCGACAGGCCGGCCTTCGGACGCGAACCGCGACCGGTGGCGCCTTCGTCGCGGATTTCGCCGCCGTTACCGGTAGACGCACCGGGGAACGGGGAAATCGCGGTCGGGTGGTTGTGGGTTTCCACCTTCATCAGAATGTGGGTCGGCTCTTCGCTGAAGGCGTAGGTGTGGCTGCCCGGCTGCGGGTAGAAGCGCTCGATGGTGGCGCCATCGATGACCGAGGCGTTGTCCTTGTACGCCACGCGGGTGCCCTGCGGGTGGGCGTCGTGCGTGTCGCGGATCATGCGGAACAGCGACTTGCCCTGCTCCACGCCGTCGATGATGAACTGGGCGTTGAAAATCTTGTGACGACAGTGCTCGGAGTTCGCCTGCGCGAACATCATCAGCTCCACGTCGGTGGGGTTGCGTTGCAGCTTGATGAAGTTTTCTACCAGGTAGTCCACTTCATCCGGCGACAGCGCCAGGCCCATGTCGGCGTTGGCCGCGTCCAGCGCCGCCTTGCCACCACCCAGGATGTCCACGGTGGACAGCGGTTGCGGCTCGACGTGCACGAACAGGCGGTCCGCGTCGGCCAGGCTGGCCAGCACGGTTTCCGTCATGCGATCGTGCAAGAGGCCCGCCAAACGCTGGCGAGCCTCTTCGGTAAACGGGGTGGCAGACTGAACGTGATACGCAATGCCGCGCTCGATGCGCAGTACGTTGTCCAGGCCGCAGTGACGCGCGATGTCGGTTGCCTTGGACGCCCACGGGGACAACGTGCCCAGACGCGGCGTAACCAGGAAGAATTCACCGGACGGTTCCTGTGCCAGCGGCGGTTCGCCATAGGTCAGCAGTTTTTCCAGCACGGCAACTTGTGCCTCGGATAGCGGCGATTCGCTCTCGGCGAAATGCCAGTATTCGGCCGCGACAGTCAGGTCTGGTAGACCGGCTTCGCGCGCATTGGCCAGGAGTTTGTCAAGTCGGAACTGGGACAGGGCAACACCGCCCCGCAGCTTGAGAATGTGCGACATTGTATACCCGCAACAATGGAGACAAGGATCAGGAAAGCGCGTAATAATACACGCAATCCCCTGCATTTATAAGGCCGCAGGTGGAATATTGCCAGACAATCCCACCCCGCGCCGACCGGTTTGGCCTGCCCATACAAGGAGTTACGATCATGAAAAAAGTCGAAGCCATCATCAAGCCATTCAAGCTGGACGAGGTTCGCGAAGCATTATCTGACATTGGCATCAACGGCCTGACCGTTACCGAGGTCAAAGGCTTCGGTCGCCAAAAGGGCCATACCGAGCTGTACCGCGGTGCCGAATACGTGGTGGACTTCCTGCCGAAGGTGAAAATCGAGGTGGTGATTGCCGACGATCTGGTAGACCGTGCCATCGAATCCATCGTTGCTGCCGCTCGCACCGGCAAGATCGGCGACGGCAAGATTTTTGTTTACCCGGTGGAGCAAGTGGTGCGCATCCGTACCGGCGAAACCGGCGAAGACGCGGTCTGACCCACTCTGCCTGTCAGCACCTTGCCCTGCTTTTCAAGGCCACCTTAGCGGTGGCCTTTTTCATGCCTATCACCCCGCCGCAGGCAAGAAAAAACCGCCCGGTAAGGGCGGTTTGCTTGGTGTGCGGGTTTAGCCCCAGAACTGCCACCACGGCAGCTGGCGCGGCTCCCACGGCGCGCTGAGGTATACGCTTTGCGGGAAGTTCAGCGCCAGGATGCGGCGGGTGTCTTCCTGCAGTTGCTTCAAGCCCAACTTGCCGTAGGCCTGCTCCATGATGGCCAGCGCCTCTTCGTTATGGCCGGTGTTGGCATATTCCTGCACCACGGTTTGTGCACGATTGGCTGCTGCCAGCCATGCGCCCCGTTTCATGTAGTAGCGGGCGGCATGCATTTCGTGACCGCCCAGTGCACGTGCCAGTTTGCCCATCTTGTCGGCGGCATCTTCGGCATAGCGGCTGTCCGGGTAGCGGGTGATCAGCTCTTTGAAGCTGTTAAACGAGTCGCGGGCGGCCTTGGGGTCGCGTTCGCTGTTGTCCTGCCCGGTGGCGCGGGCAAGAAAGCTGCTGTCGTCGTTGTAATGCACCAAACCCTTCAGGTAGTACAGGTAATCCGCATTCGGGTGGGTGGGGTACAGACGCAAGAAGCGGTTGGCAGCTGCCAGCGCCAGCTCCGGCTCGCTATCCTTGTAGTGGGTGTAGGCCTGCTCCATCAGCGCCTGCTGCGCTTGGCGACCGTAGGGAAAACGGGCCTGCAGGGTTTCGTACAGCTTGATGGCGCGCGTGTAGTTGCCACCGTTCATTTCTTCGTGAGCGCTGGCGTAGATCTGGTCTACCGTCCAGCCGCGGGTTTCATCCTGCGGCTCCACCGAGGCGCAGCCGGCCATCAACAGCACGGCCAGCAAGGCTACAAAGCTTTTTTTCATGGGGTGTCCTTGTTTCACTGCGCACGATTATAACCAAAACTGTTGTGTGCGCACGTCTGGCAGCACTTTCTCACTTGCCAAGCTGCCATTGCTTACTTTGCCTGGAACAGAAAGGCGCCCACCAGCAGATAAAAAACCCTGCATGCGCCGGCATGCAGGGTTGGTCTTGTCAGCGGTGGCCAGGGCCGGCCACCGTGGCTGATATCAGGTGCCGATGCGGCCGCCATCGTTCTTGATGATCATCACCGTGGCCGAGCGCGGACGTTGGCCCGCACCGTAGCCGGCATTGGACGGCCACTGGCTCACATACTTGCTCGGGTCGCCCAGCTCGCTGACGGCAATGCCGTCGCCGGGGTGCTGCACGTTGACGAACATCACCTTGCCGTCCGGGGTTTCGGCCACGCCGGTAATCTCGCAACCTTTCGGGCCTACCAGGAAGCGCTTGAGCGTGTCGTTGGTAGGTTTTTTGCCGACATAGGTGTCAACCACCACGCTGCCGTTGGCAACCGACACCTTGCCGCCGTCGCCTACGCGGCCCGGCAGCGCGGCCAGCATCTGGTCATTGGTGACGTCGCTGTAGGCGCCGTCGTCGGTCTGGATCCAGCAAATGCCGGTGCTGTCGGCAAACTGCAAGCCGTCCGGGCTGGAGAAATCGTTGCTGTCGCCCAGGCCGGACAGGTTGATGCTGGCCGGAGCGCTGGATTCGGCGCCAAACAGGTAAATGTCCCACTTGAAGCTGGTGCTGTCGGCATCGCCCTGCTCGGCAATGCGGATGATATGGCCGTTCACGTTGCCGCGCTGGGTGCTGGTGCCGTTCTTGATGTCGGCATAGCTGCGCGGGTTGGCCGCATTCACCACTTTGCTGGCATCACTGCCGCTGGTAACGCGGCTGCTGTTATTGGTCAGCGTGAAATAGATGTCACCGGTGGTCGGGTGGGTAGAGCTCCACTCCGGGCGGTCCATCTTGGTGGCGCCAGCCGCGTCTGCCGCCAGGCGGGCATTCACCACAACATCGGCCTGGTCGGCAAAGGCATAGGTGGCGTAGCCTGCCACCAGCGGGTTGGCCAGCGACAGCTCCAGCCAGGTGCCGGTACCGTCGGCGTTGAATTGGGCCGCATACAGCTTGCCGTTATCCAGGTATTTGTCGCCGGTGGCCATCGGGTCTGCCGGGTTGGCGTCGGCCGGGTCCCAGTTGGCGTTCGATACATACTTATAAATGTATTCGAACTGCGAGTCGTCACCCATATAAATGGCCAGCGGTTTGCCAGGCTTCAGCAGCGAGAACGCCGCCCCCTCGTGGGCAAAGCGGCCGGTAGCGGTACGCTTCTTCACTACGCTGGTCGGGTTGTACGGGTTGATCTCGGTCAGGTAGCCCTGGCCGTTGATCTCGTTACGGAAGTCGTCGGCAGCGGTAGCGCCGGTGGCGGTAATGTCCCAGCGTGCGTAGCGCTCGTCCGTGCCTGCGGTCTCCCAGCCATAGCGGCTGGCCTTGTTGACGCCACGGCCGTAGCGGGTCAGCGCCACGGCTTCTTTGGCGCTGCGTGCGGCGGCGTCACTGCCGCGCTTGAAGTATCCGGCCCAGTTTTCTTCGCCGGTCAGCAGCGTGCCCCACGGTGTTTTGCCGGTACCGCAGTTGTTGACGGTGCCGCGGGTGCGGGTGCCGTCGGTGGAGAACTTGGTCACCAGCAGGCTGCTGCCACGCGCCGGGCCGCTCAGCTCGATGGTGGTATGCGCGGTAACGCGGCGGTTAAAGCTGCTGGTGGGCACGGTGGCAAAGCGGCCATTGTTGCCTTTGGTCACTTCCACGATCGCCACACCGTGGCAATCGATTTCGATATCCACTTCGCTGGCCAGGCGGTTGCTACCGGCGGTCTGGCCATTGGCGTGCAGCGTCACTTCGTCGATGTATTCGTGGTTGATGCCCAGCAGGCCACGGCTGGCGCCTTTCTGGTCGGCCTTGCCGGCGGCGTTCAGGCCAAAATACTGCATGCCGTCGTGGTGGTCGCCGCTACGCTTGTCGTAGCCAGTGTCAGTGCCGTCGTTCTTGAAGGCTGCCACGCCGGCGAACATCGGGTCGCCCTTGGCAAAAATCACGCTGGCGGTATAACCCTCCGGTACGATGAAGGCGTCTGCCACGCTTTTGGCCACCGGTTTGAAGCCCAGCAGCGTTTCGCTGGCTGCCGCCGGCGCGCTGCTGCCGGAAGACCCACCCAGACCCAGACAGCCGGTCAGGCCCATGCTGCCGAATACGGCGGCGCCGGCACTGCTGCGCAGCAGGCCGCGGCGGCTCATGCTGACGGCCAGGATATCCTGCATGCTTGGGTTGGCAGAGGTGTTATTACCCACGTCATCCGGGTCGCGGCCATCGGGTAGCGGGGTGAAGTTATTTTTGCTCATGATGTGCTTGTGTAAGTTGATTTATCGGGCAAAACAGCCGTTTGATAGTAAGTGTTTGGCATTACCTGCCGGTTAATGCGCTGTTTCAGGGTTGTTACCTGTCAACTTGTGCCAAATATTCGCAGGCCATTGCTGCGATATGCCGCTTGCCGTACGCGCATTGCCGGCCCGTGCCCGCTGCTCCTGGCGCGTACGCGGCAGGACAAGCTGGCCGCAGTGCTTTAAAATCGCTCGATTTACCTCACGCCATACCGCCATGAACGAACAAGACATCCTCGCCGACGACCTGCTGGACGACGACCTCACCGACAGCGCCAGCGAAGGCCAGGCCGGCGCTGAGGCGCAACAGCTCACCGTACCCTACGATTTTTCCGGCGAACGCCTGGACGCGGCCCTGTCGCGCCTGCTGCCGGACTACTCGCGCAGCCGCATCACGCAATGGATCAAAGACGGCAAGGTCCTGCTGGACGGCAAACAACAGCCGGGCAAGACCAAGCTGCTGGGCGGCGAAGTCATTACCGTGGAAGTGATTCCGCAGCCGGAGGCGCTGGCCTACACCGCCGAGCCGGTAGACTTCCCCGTCATCTACGAAGACGAACACATCCTGGTAGTGAACAAACCCGCCGGCCTGGTGGTGCACCCTGCCGCCGGCAACTGGAGCGGCACCCTGCTGAACGGCCTGCTGCACCGCAACCCGGAGCTGGCACACATTCCGCGCGCCGGCATCGTGCACCGCCTGGACAAAGACACCTCCGGCCTGATGGTGGTGGCCAAAACGCTGCTGGCGCAGACCGACCTGGTGCAGCAGCTGCAAGCCCGCACCGTCAAACGCATCTACCGTTGCGTCGCCACCGGCGTGGTGCCCTACGACGGCAAGATCGAAACGCTGATCGGCCGCGACCCGCACAACCGCCTGCGCATGGCTGTGGTGCGCTTCGGCGGCAAGCCGGCCATTACCCACCTGCGCGTGCTGGAGCGTTACGAAGACTTCAGCTACGTCGAGTGCAAGCTGGAAACCGGCCGCACCCACCAGATTCGCGTCCACATGCGCGAAGCCAAGCACCCGCTGGCCGGCGACCCGGCCTACGGCAACCCGCGCCACCACGGCAGCGAAGCCGCCGATGCCGCCATCAAGGCGATGAACCGCCAGGCGCTGCACGCCTTCTCGCTGGCGCTGGTGCACCCGGCCACGCGCAAGGAAATGGGCTGGAAAGCGCCGCTGCCGGACGACATGAAGCAGCTGCTGGCGCTGCTGCGTGCCGAGCGCGACGAGAAGTTTGCCGCCGCCAACGCCAAAGCCGCTGCCAAGGCCAGTGAGTTTGACGACGATGACGACGACTGGGACGACGAAGACTACGACGTGGAAGTGCACTATGTACGCTAAGCCGATGCACACGCCGGCAGCCGACCTGGGCAGCTTTGCTGCCGACTGGCCGGCGGCGGCCAACGTGGGCAGCCTGGTCACCACCCGCCAGGGCGGTGTCAGCCCGGCGCCGTACGCCAGCCTGAACCTGGGCGACCACGTTGGCGACGACGCGGCCAACGTGGCGGCCAACCGAGCGCTGCTGCGCCAGCAGCTGCCGGCCGAGCCGGCCTGGCTGCAGCAGGTGCACGGCATTGCCGTGGTGGACGCTGCCACGGTAACGCCCGGCAGCGTGCCGGTCGCCGACGCCAGTTTCAGCCGCACCCCCGGCGTGGTGTGCGCGGTGATGACCGCCGACTGCCTGCCGGTGCTGCTGGCCGACCGTGACGGTACCGTAGTGGGCGCCGCCCACGCCGGCTGGCGCGGCCTGTGTGGCGGCGTTATCGAAGCCACGCTGGACGCCATGCAGGTGAATGCGGCCAACGTCATCGCCTACCTTGGGCCGGCCATCGGCCCGGATGCGTTCGAAGTGGGCGCCGAGGTGCGCGCCGCCTTCGTGGCGCACGATGCACGCGCCGATAGCGCCTTCGAACCGATCGGCAACGACAAATACCTGGCCGACATCTACCAGCTGGCCCGGCAACGCTTGGCCGCCGCCGGCGTGAATGCCGTCTACGGCGGTGACGCCTGCACCGTGATCGAGCGCGAGCGCTTCTTTTCCTACCGCCGCGACCAGGTCACTGGCCGGATGGCCAGCCTGATCTGGCTCAAATAACCACAACATCTTGTGGGTCAAGGGCGGCTGCGGCCGCCCTTGTTGCTTTTTGGGCGTCGCAAGCACGCAACAGACGTCATAAACGCCGCGCTGTGGCAAAAGCGCCGCAGCGGCAAACCCTTGTTGCAGCTACACCCCCTGCCCGCCCCTGGCCTGGCGACAAAAATAACTTTGCCCCGCAAAGCCAATACTGGCGCGGCTTTCAGCTTTTTGCCAAGGCTGTCAAGACTTGCCCGCACATCACTTCAACACTAGAATTTGCGTCGCTTTCCGGTCAAAACAGCATATATTGTGTTTGTGCACAGCTGGCACACAGCTTATCTACAGAGTTGTCCACAGCTGCCGCGCAGCCCTGCTGCCCGACCGCGTCGCGCCCGGCACCGTTGCCCTGGCAACCGCCGCCCGCGCCGCTCACCGAACAACCAAGCTAAATCACGAGGCCACTGCCAATGTCACTGACCACCACCGACGCCAACACCGCCGCCGAGCTGGGCCGCGCCGCCGCCCCGCAGGACGACTACAGCCAGTACAAGACCATTCGCCGCAATGGCGCCGTGGTGGCGTTCGAGCCGGTTAAGATCTCCATCGCCGTTACCAAGGCCTTTCTGGCGGTGATGGGTTCGCAGAGCGTCAACTCTGCCAGCATCCGCGACAAGGTGGCCCAGCTGACCGAGGCCGTAGTCAGCGCGCTGATGCGTCGCAAGCCCGAAGGCGGCGCCATTCACATCGAAGACATCCAGGACCAGGTAGAACTGTCGCTGATGCGCGCCGGTGAACACGACGTGGCCCGTGCCTACGTACTGTACCGCGAACAACGTGCCCAAGACCGCGCCGCCCGCGGCGAAGCGCTGCACCAGATCCAGATCAACGTCACCCGCAAGGATGGCCGCAAGCTGCCGCTGGACGTTGCCCGCCTGCGCGCCAGCATCGAATCTGCTTGCCAAGGCCTGGCCGCCACCGACGTGGACGCCATCCTGTCCGAAACGCTGAAGAACATCTACGACGGCGTCAGCGAAGAAGAAGTCAACAAGTCCGCCATCCTGGCCGCCCGCGCCCTGATCGAACAGGACCCGGCCTACGATTACGTGACCGCCCGCCTGCTGCTGGGCAACATCCGTCTGGAAATCCTGGGCGAAGCCATTGCCCAGGAAGAAATGGGCGAGCACTACCCGCTGTACTTCCCCGACTTCATCAAGAAAGGCATTGCCGCCGAACTGCTGGATGAAAAACTGGCCGAGTACGACCTGAAAAAACTGGGCGCCGCGCTGAAACCGGAACGCGACCTGCAGTTTGGCTACCTGGGCCTGCAAACCCTGTACGACCGCTACTTCCTGCACGTGGACGACGTACGCATCGAAATGCCGCAAGCGTTCTACATGCGCGTCGCCATGGGCCTGGCACTGAACGAAGTGAACCGCGAAGACAGCGCCATTGCGTTCTACAACGTGCTGTCCAGCTTCGACTTCATGTCGTCCACCCCCACGCTGTTCAACGCCGGCACCCGTCGCAGCCAGCTGTCCAGCTGCTACCTGACCACCATCGCCGATGACCTCGACGGCATCTACGAAGGCATCAAGGAAAACGCGCTGCTGTCCAAGTTTGCCGGCGGCCTGGGCAACGACTGGACCCCGGTGCGCGCCATGGGCAGCCACATCAAGGGCACCAACGGCAAATCGCAAGGCGTGGTGCCGTTCCTGAAAGTGGTGAACGACACCGCCGTCGCCGTAAACCAGGGTGGCAAGCGCAAAGGCGCCGTGTGTGCCTACCTGGAAACCTGGCACGCCGACATCGAAGAATTCCTGGAGCTGCGCAAGAACACCGGTGACGACCGCCGCCGCACCCACGACATGAACACCGCCAACTGGATTCCGGACCTGTTCATGAAGCGCGTGATGGAAGGTGGCGAGTGGAGCCTGTTCTCGCCTAGCGAAACCCCGGACCTGCACGACATCTATGGCCAAGCCTTCGAAAAAGCCTACACCGCCTACGAAGAAAAAGGCCGTCGCGGCGAGCTGCGCGTGTTCAAACAGATTCCGGCACTGAGCCTGTGGCGCAAGATGCTGACCATGCTGTTTGAAACCGGCCACCCGTGGATCACCTTCAAGGACCCGTGCAACATCCGCAGCCCGCAGCAGCACATGGGCGTGGTACACAGCAGCAACCTGTGCACAGAGATCACCCTGAACACCAACGACGACGAAATCGCCGTCTGCAACCTGGGTTCCGTCAACCTGGCCCGCCACCTGAAGCAAGGCGCCAACGGTCTGGAGCTGGACACCGAGAAGCTGCAACGCACCGTTCGCGTGGCCCTGCGCATGCTGGACAACGTGATCGACATCAACTTCTACCCGGTGAAGAAAGCACGCAACTCCAACCTGAAGCACCGCCCGGTAGGCATGGGCATCATGGGCTTCCAGGACTGCCTGCACCAGATGCGCGTACCGTACGCCAGCGACGCTGCCGTGGAATTTGCTGACGTATCGATGGAAGCCGTGGCCTACTACGCCTACCTGGCCTCCACCGAGCTGGCCGAAGAGCGTGGCCGCTACCCGTCGTACAAAGGCAGCCTGTGGGACCGTGGCATCCTGCCGCACGACAGCATCAACCTGCTGGCGTCCGAGCGCGGCGGCTACCTGGAAATGGACCGCAGCGAACGCATGGACTGGGCCAGCCTGCGCAAGCGCATTGCCGACCACGGCATGCGTAACTCCAACGTACTGGCGATTGCGCCGACGGCCACCATCGCCAACATCATTGGCGTGTCTGCGTCCATCGAGCCGACCTACCAGAACCTGTTCGTGAAATCCAACCTGTCCGGCGAATTCACCGTCACCAACGAATACCTGGTGCGCGACCTGAAAAAACTGGGCCTGTGGGACGAAGTGATGGTGGCCGACCTGAAATACTTCGACGGCAGCCTGGGCCGCATCGACCGCGTACCGGCCGAGCTGAAAGCCATCTACGCCACCGCGTTCGAAGTGGACCCGAGCTGGCTGGTAGAAGCCGCCAGCCGTCGCCAGAAATGGATCGACCAGGCACAGTCGCTGAACCTGTACATGGCCGGCGCCTCGGGCAAAAAACTGGACGAGCTGTACAAGCTGGCCTGGGTAAAAGGCCTGAAAACCACCTACTACCTGCGCACCCTGGGCGCCAGCTCGGCCGAGAAATCCACCGGCCGTGGCGGCGAACTGAACGCCGTACCGGTAGCAGGCGGTGCCGCTGCTGCTGCAGCCGCCGCACCGGCCGCCGTGGTGGACACCACCCCGGCCACCGATGCCAAGTTCTGCAGCATCGACAACCCGGACTGCGAAAGCTGCCAGTAAACACGGCCCGCGCCCGACCCTTCCCCGCCGGTAAAGGGTCAACGCAACACCGTAGCCCGGATAAGGCGCTAGCCGCATCCGGGGAAGCAGCCCAGCCGACACCTTAGCCTCCCTCTCCCTCAGGGAGGGGAACGGGGTGAGGGAAACGTAGCCCGGATAAGGCGTAGCCGCATCCGGGAAACCGGCAAAAAACAAGCAGCACCCAAGGTTGGCCGCACGCGGCCAACCCATCCTCAAACCGGTTGCCCCGCAGCCGGTTTCGGGATGACGCGGCGCCCTCCCACCAGACGGCGCGCCAGATGCACGTTCAACCCCATACCGTAATCGGAGCAAGAATAATGAGCCTGTCCTTCGACGATACCCCCGCCGTTGCCACCCCCGCTGCCAACACCGAAGGCCGCGTCAACGCCGTGGACAAACGCGTGATCAACGGCAAGACCGACGTCAACCAGCTGGTGCCGTTCAAGCACAAATGGGCCTGGGAAAAATACCTGGCCCAGTGCGCCAACCACTGGATGCCGCAAGAAGTGAACATGCAGCGCGACATCGAGCAATGGAAAACCGGCCAGCTCACCGAAGACGAAATGCGCATCGTCAAGCGTAACCTGGGCTTCTTCGTCACCGCCGACAGCCTGGCCGCCAACAACATCGTACTGGGCACCTACCGCCAGATCACCAGCCCGGAATGCCGCCAGTACCTGCTGCGCCAGGCCTTCGACGAAGCCATCCACACCCACGCCTACCAGTACATCGTGGAAAGCCTGGGCCTGGACGAAGGCGAAGTGTTCAACGCCTACAACGAAATCAAATCCATCCGTGACAAGGACGAGTTCCTGCTGCCGTTCATCGACGTGCTGTGCAACCCGGAATTCAAGACCGGCACCCTGGAAACCGACCAGACCCTGCTGAAATCGCTGATCGTGTTTGCCTGCATCATGGAAGGCCTGTTCTTCTACGTCGGCTTCGTGCAAATCCTGGCGCTGGGCCGCCAGAACAAGATGACCGGCGCCGCCGAACAGTACCAGTACATCCTGCGCGACGAGTCCAGCCACTGCAACTTCGGTATCGACCTGATCAACACCATCAAGCTGGAACAGCCGGAAATCTGGACCGACAGCTTCAAGGCCGAGATCGTGGAACTGTTCAAGAAAGCGGTAGACCTGGAATACGCCTACGCCGAAGACACCATGCCGCGCGGCGTACTGGGCCTGAACGCCAGCATGTTCAAGGAATACCTGCGCTTCATCGCCAACCGCCGCATGCAACAGATCGGCCTGGAGCAGCTGTTCCCCGGCGTAAACAACCCGTTCCCGTGGATGAGCGAGATGATCGACCTGAAGAAAGAGAAAAACTTCTTCGAGACGCGCGTGACCGAGTACCAGACTGGCGGCGCGCTGAGCTGGGATTGATATCTGTCAGAAATCGGAAAGCTTGAAATTTTGTAGTCAAAATTTGCAATTTCCGATAGCCAAAGCATGAAATCTAATTTGGCACCATGAGAAAGGACTGTAATGCAGAGTCTTTCTCATGGTGCGGGGAGCCAGTAAGGATTGGGCTGTTAGTAACAAGTGGGTGCCGATCTCTTACTACTCGTTAGGGTTCGTAGTCTGTCCGGCATAAAACTTGTATGCTAATTTACGATGAAAGGCTATTGATTTTGCATCAATAGCCCCAAGATAAATTAAACATGGCGAAGGCGAGGGATTGTTATGTCGGCGCAGCGCAGCGGTATAAAGATACTATGCCTCAACGGTGGAGGAGCCAGGGGGCTATTCACTATAAACGTACTTGCTGAGATTGAGCGTATCATCGAAGCTAAAACCGGGCAGGAACAGGTTAAAGCTGGAGATTACTTCGATCTCATTACCGGCACCTCCATAGGTGGCATATTGGCACTAGGCTTAGCGGCGGGGAAAAGTGCTAGGGAGCTGGAGGCTGTTTTTCGCACACAAGCCCCCATAATCTTCCCATCAAGACCCTCATGGCTGCAAAAATTGCGTGCAGCATTTTCCCCACGCTATTGCAGTCAGCCCCTCTTGGATGCTGTGGTCAGCATGGTCGGCAAAGAGACCACATTCAACGATCTAGATCGCCGGGTCATGATCCCTGCAGTTAATCTATCTACCGGTAAGCCACAGTTCTTTAAGACGCCACACAATCCACAGTTTAATCGAGATGGTCGCCTTAAGCTGGTGGATGCGGCCATGGCAACTTCGGCGGCTCCGACTTATTTCAAACCACATTACTGTGCAGATCTAGATTCGTACTTTGCTGATGGGGGGCTTGTTGCTAACAACCCCAGCTTCATAGGCCTGCATGAAGTTTTCCGAGACATGACGAGCGATTTCCCTGACGCAACCGTCAGCGATGTCACAATACTAAATATCGGTACTCTGGGCGAAGAATATACTGTGAGCCCTTCTGCTCTTGGCGCACGCTTCAACAATGGTTACTTTGGGCTATGGGGGATGGGTGAGCGGTTGGTATTGACAACTATGACGGCCAACCAGTTGCTCCACAAAGCGATGTTGCTTCGCGAACTCAGAACAGACAATGCTGAGGACAATTATGTCTACCTTGATGACACCATTCCCAATGAAGCAGCGTCCGATATTACGCTAGACAATGCAAGTGAGAGCAGTCTTCGCAATCTCGCAAGCCGTGGTAAGCAACTGGCCACGGATGAGTTCACCAAAAATGCTAGATTGCAGGCTTTTTTCGAGCGCCAGGCAGCTCCGTTCAACTGTCAAAAGTCTGTCCAACTGGAGAATACATAATGGCTTGGAATTTTCACCGTTATTTCAATGATCGCTCCGATGGGCTTATTAGCAAGTTAAAACTGGATGACGATCGGGTCAAAATTCTTAAGGCCCTACGTCAGTCGGTCCGCACCCGTACCAAAGAGGTTTTTGAGGAAGCCAAAAAACTCGTTGAGGTGTCGAACGTAACACTGTCGCTAGAAAATTTTACCGAACAGGTTGCGAACACCAAGCTCAAACACCTGAGTCGGCAGGCTCAGGCTGAAGTTGCACTGCTTATCAAAAATATGGATGAGAGTGCGCGTCAGGCATTTCTAAATCTAACGCCACGATTCTGGACTCAAGGTAGTTTTCAGTATGACACCCTTAACAATCCATACGCCACTCCACCACAGGAAATGGATATTGATGATGGCACGTACCTACCTATGGCAATCTTTGAAGATCGCCCAGTAATTGGTCATCGTCTTCTTTTGCTTCTTGTCGACTCGTCGCTGAAGTCTTTGGTTCATGAAAATAATGGTTGGGAGTTTGAAGCGAAGCGTACCTGTGCTCGCATCAAAATACCCGAAATGAATACTCACATTGATGTACCAATGTATGCCATTCCCAAAGAGAAGTTTCTACTGAAGGAAGCTGTTCTTGCAAAATCTATTGGCAATGAAGCACTGGATTCTGCAGGAAATATGAGTACCCCGTATTCTTATAGCCGGGCCGACTACGAACTCGATGAGGACTGTGTAAATCTTGCCATTCGTGAGGGCGAGCAAAAATGGATCAAAAGTGATCCCAAAATTGTTGAAGATTGGTTCAATGATAGTTGCGAGCGCATTGGTCCCCACCTGCGAGAAGTCTGTCGCTTCATGAAGTCATGGCGCGATGTCCAATGGAAAGACGGAGGTGGTCCCTCATCCATTTCTCTCATGGCAGCAACCGTCAGCATTCTTGATCGCATTCCGCACAACAAGCACGACCTTGGAGCAACAATGAAGATTGTTGCCACTCACCTTCCTGACGAGTTTTCTGCCGGGGTAGGAAGTCCCGACCATACCGATGAGAAACCGCTTTTCCCCTCACTTGATCAACATGGGAGTCGTGAACGAGAAATCATGGAGAGGCTCTCAGATCTAAAAGACATCATAGACCAGGCGGAAAAATCCTTGACCAAGGAACTTGCTTTAGACTGTATCAATAGAGCATTTGGCCTTCGTGTAATTAAAAGCGAACTGATTGTCAGTGCCCAGTCCGCCCCTGCGTTCACCCGTGAGCCAGCTACTGAAAGCAAGGCTGTGCGCATCAGTCCCACCATGGCGAGTGGTTAAGCTACGTGTCCAGTAGTGATCTACATCAAGCACTGCTGAGCTGTGGTTATGTTTACACCAAAGCTCAGCACATTCAAAGTGACACGCCGCTGCTCGTTCACGACAAAGCTAAAGGCTTTTACGTAAAAAGTTACAAAACCGCCGGTGGCGTGTTTAATGTTGCGTTACGCTTTACCGGCGATCCGTATATTACGCTACCCACAGCTTACGTCCTTAAAATACCAGATCAATACATCGGACGCTTGCTACCCCACATCAACATGGGGTGGTACCTATGCTATGTAAAAGAAATGGAGGCCGACTGGGATCCTAATGATTTAAGAGGAATCTATCATCAGGTTGACGCCCAAATTCAGTTAACATTGGATACAGCCGTAGCGTCAATTATTGAGGGGGCTCCTGACGATCAAGAAATGGAAGGTGAATTTTCCTCATACTGGTTGCCGGATGAAGAGTTGTACGTACTTTCCGAGACTGAGGAGAAGAAGGACCTGCGCTGCAGGGTGGCAATCCACCAAGACACTGGAAAAACACCAAGGGCGATCGACGAGGAATGGATTGCCTATGCAGAAGACGATTTAGAAGAGCTTGCTGAATGGTTAAAACAAAGAAAACTAACGTGGCATAACGAAAATACCTTTGTCACCAGCTACTTCAAAATAAAACCTTCGCGCTTAGCCGGAGTGTCTTGGCCCCCCAAGGACTTGCGTGAGGTATTGCAATGGCTCACAGCAGTCGATCTCAGTGCCCGTGCTCGTATTGTGAAGCATTTTGTTACCAACCCTGTCAAACGCCACGTATTGCTGCTTGACGTGCTCCATCAGGACATGGTCGGTCTCTATGTGGAGCTAGATATTGATGCAACCGGGTTGAAAACCTATCCCAAAAAGAAGAGCGGTAAAAGTGGTGTAGGACGAACGGTTAAACATAGCACGGTAATTACGTGCCTCTCCGCCAAGCGTGCTACCATAAAATTTATCCGACTCGGGATCACGAGGGCTGATAGAAAAACCATTCTGAGCCGTAATCGTCGTCGCTCGACCTCTGGTGATTTAAGTACCAAAAGAATCGCTCTCATTGGATGTGGCACCATTGGAGGGTATCTTTCTGGTTTATTGCTTCGTTCCGGCGCTGGATGTGGTCACGCTAAATTTGATCTTTATGACCATGATTCATTTGGCCCTCATAATTTCGGGCGCCATCCGTTATCAACGGCTCATTTTGGCCAAAATAAGGCAGTCGCAATTGCGGCAACTCTCAAGTCATCAACCCACCTGAATTGCAATGTGGAAGGTAAACCAATAAATTTCCTTATTTATCCAGAATCATTGGCTAAATATGACATTATAATTGACGCTACTGGCCGCCCGCCCGTCTCAAAGCGCCTTGCACATGTTGTTCGTAAATTACCTCATGACAAAAGGCCATTAATCATTCATGGTTTCAATGATGGAAATGGCCGATCTTCCAAAGTAGTTGTTGACGATGGTAGTTGTTGCTTTGGGTGCTTGATCGCCGATCCTGCATTTTACAAAAATGGCTTCGATATTCGGTTTAAAGATATCATCAACAATGATGAGAGACATGTTAGTTGTGGCAATACATACACCCCCTATGATGCAGCTGTCAGCGTAATTACCGCAAGCATGATTCAAGAAGCCGTGCTCTCTAGCTTGGAACCAAGTTTGAGCTGGACATATAGCGAACACATGCTGGACGGAAGTCGATCCAGACAGCCGCGCCATCTACCACGTCACTCCAATTGCAATATTTGCCATGATTAACACTGAGTTGACGTTTAAAGATGATTCTGGCGGTTTGCTCGTGATCATGCCCTCTGCTGTAAACCGATTGCTAGATTATCGGCAGATTGACTCGTCCAGCACTGAGGCCGCGGGGGTTCTTATTGGCGAGCGCCGAGGGGTGCATCTGGTCATCCATGAAATTTCGGAACCCGGAAAAGGTGATATTCGAAGCCGCTGCTTTGTTGATCGTCGTGGCGAGCACCACCAGGCGGCTATCGATGAAGCTTTTGTTCGTTCTTCAGGAAAGCTTCAGTACTTAGGAGAGTGGCACACTCACCCAGAGGATCGACCATCTCCCTCGCCGAAGGATTTAGGGACTTGGCGTCGCCATCTTGTTGCACAAGAACAAATGGCTCTGGTGATTATTGGTTGTTGTCAAATATGGGCGGGGAAAAAAATTGGGAACGATATTTTTCCACTTCTCAAAATTTAGCAACTAACATAAATATGTGTCAGTTATACCGAAATCTGGACTTCATCTCTGCACAAGACACATGCTTTTGCATAAGGTGGACTCATCGTGAGAAGAGGTCACGCACTTGTTCGAATGGATACCCTGTCTCCGCTGCGCGCCGTACCTTACGCTCCAGTACATGATTAAGTGGCAACTCGCGATCAAGCGCCTCGTACAAATCAAGACCATCCATGCAGATAACACGCTTACCCTTGCCAAAGGCGACTAGTCCATCCGACGTGAAGCCACTGTTACTGACAAACAGACCACGACACCACGCAGCCTTCTGCTCAATCTTTCCATGAAAAGCATGAAGATCCGCCGCTCCGGTCGGTGCCGACTGCCACTTCGCTTCTACCAGGTAGGTCTCACCCTGTAAAACAAAGCTCCCATCGATCTGCTCGCCACGAAGGCGAAAGGGCTCACTGTAATGACCCAGCCCTTTCTGCACAGGTCAGGCTGCTAATTGATACGCCATCGCCGGCGTCTTCATCCCCAAAGCCTGGTGTGGGTATCGGTGGTTGTAAAACCCGATCCAGTCGGCAATCACCCAGCTAGCCTGCGTCAGGCTTTCAAAGCGATGCCGATGCGCGCATTGCTCTTTCAACGTGCGGATCACCCGTACCACCATGACGTTCTGCTCCGGCGTGTACGGCGTGATGAACTCCTACTGCAAACCGTAGCTTTTCACCAGCGCGGTGTAGCTGCGGCTGGTAAACACTAAGCCGTTGTCGCTGCGCAGCAGGAAGCGTTGTGGCACCCGGCCCAGGCAGCCAAAGCGGTTGGTCAGCGCGTGTTCCAGCGCCGATTCGGCGGTTTTGGACATGCCACTGCGTGACAGATGCCAGCCCAGCAATTCGCGGGTGCAGCAGTCAATCACCAACGCCAAGTAGCACCAGCCATCCTTGCCAGCCCAAATGCGGCACAGGTTGGTGGACCAGCGTTGATTGGGCTCGGCCGCCACTGATGGCAGGGCTTGCACACGCGGGCGGAAGCCGACCGGCCGCTTCTTCACCTGCCAGCCTTTGAGCTGGAAGATGCGCTGCACGGTGTTTTTGTTCATGCCGAGCAGGCCTGCTACGGTGCGGTAGCCGAATGAAGGGTTCTACAACCACCGGCGCCCACATCAAGCTTTGGGGATGAAGACGCCGGCGATGGCGTATTAATTAGTAGCCTGACCTGTGCAGAAAGGGCTGGGTCATTACACGACGTGGCACGCCGAACCAGCGGGACAGCTTGCTGATGGACACTTGGATGCCGTCGTCTGCCAGTCCCTGCCGGACGAGGTGGACTACTTGTCGTCCTCGCCCAGCAGAAACTGCAGCTTTTTTCGGGCACGTAGCTCCAGCATGGCTTCGCCGTAGGCTTCCTGCAGTTCTTTGAGCTGTTTTTCGTACTGCTCGCGGATGTCCATCGGCTTGGCACGCAGGGCGTTTTCCATGCCGCGCTTGGCCTCATCGACCCAGGTTTCGATCTCGGAGGGTGCCAGGTCGAAGGCGCGGGATCAACTCAGTCTTAATCTGTATTAAAGACGGCGTCTAGACCTGGAAACGTGCTACGAGCTTCTGCATACGCAACGCCACCTGTTCCATGGTGTCGGCTGTATCGGTCGTTTGCAGCGCAGTGTTAGCTACTTCCTGCGCATGCCCTACTACGCTCTCGATTCGTTGTGCCACTTCGGTCGAAGCCTGTGATTGCTGTTGCAGGGCACTGCTCAGTTCTTCGACAATACCCGCAATCTGTTGCGACATACCGCGTAGACTAGCCACGCTTTCCCCTGCGGCACGTGCGTCTTCCACGCTGCTGTTCACCATACTGACACCACTGCCAACTTCGGCTACTACCTGCTGGGTGGACTGCTGGATGTTATTGACCATCCCCACGATTTCGTTCGTAGATTGAGCGGTACGCTCCGCCAGCTTACGCACCTCATCGGCTACCACAGCAAAACCACGCCCCATTTCACCAGCACGAGCGGCTTCGATGGCCGCGTTCAGCGCGAGCAAGTTGGTCTGATCGGCAATATCCTTGATCACGGCTACGATGGTCGAAATGCGGGCGGAATCATCTTGCAACTGATTGATACGCTTCGCAGCAGCTGTGACCACCGTGGCTACTTGATTAGTGCGCAAGATTAGGTCTTGCAACATGGTGTAACCCTGGCCAGCCTGTTCGTCAGAAGTACGGGTCAGCACCGCTGCAGACTGAGTACTACTGGCTACATGGCTAATAGAAACAGTCAGCTGCTCTGTATTAGCCGCAATGCCGGATGCGGCTTCGCTTTGCAGACTAACAGCGGTTTCCATGTCTTTGACCGAGTGATGCAGTTGCTGTGATGACTGCAACAGCGTATGGGCGCTGTCGCGGGTTTCCAGCATAGCTTCGCGCAGTTGGTGCTGCATACGTGACATTGCCTGAATCATCTGGCCGATTTCGTCACGAGTCACCGCCGGCATTGTGCTACACAAATTTCCTTCCGCGATATGGTTAGCCGCGTCGATCGTTTCGCTTAGACGGCGGCTGATTCGTTGTGCCATCAAGAACGACACTAGGATCGCTAGAAACAGGGCCAGTACCAGAGCGCTGTTACCAACCATTTGCGTTCCGGAAACTGACTCTCGGGCATCGGCGACTGCCTGCGATGCATAGTCATGCTTGAGTTTGCCCAGTTTGTCTGTCTGGTCGCGCAAATGGTTAGCAAGCGTCACCCATTCTTTTTTGGAAAGCGCCAAGGCCTCGGCCTCCTTTCCTTGAGCACGTAATGCCAGCGCTTGCTCAACAGCAGTTCGGTACGCGGTGGCTGCAGCGACAGTTGCTTGATGGGTCTGACGCTCTTCTTCGTTTGTGATCAGCGGTTCGTAAGCTTTCAGTGCCTCGCCTAGCTTCCCATCCAGCTCTTGTAGGGATTTAGCAAGCTTGGCTTGTTCTTCCGGTGTTGTCGCCAGCAGCATCTCAAGGCTGCGTACGCGGTAGCGGAGGCGCAGCTGGCTGATATCGCCAGTTGTATCAATCGATGGTAGGGCATTATCAGAAACAACCTGTACTGACTGCCTGATACTACCCACTTGCCATAGCAGGAATAGCATAGCCAATACCAGGATGCCCCCACTGAGGGCAAAATTCATCATGAACTTCCCACGCATGGATAGATTATCAATCAGCTTCATTGCGCATCTCCACCAGATTACTGGCTTGGCTTATTTGAAAAATTACCCTCGGACAGGCATTAACCTATTCCAGAGGTACAGTTAAAAAATCGACATCATAAGAATGATGAAAGTGAAGATTCACGCGCAGATTCTCATGACATGCAAAAGTTTAAAACAATAAAACCCTAAAAAACCATCACCTCATTAACAGCACAGCACGCCAATCCAAGTCTCCTTGCATGCATCAAGGATGCCTCTAAAGCCTCAGCCAAAATATTGATTGACTACTTATACAGATATGTCCTCATCAAATCAGCATAATGCTTGCTCTTCTTAAAATCCACCAGCCTTTTTCTCAACATAGCAACATCTTCTGGCTTTACCTGAAATGATGCTACCAAGTGACTCTCAACAGCAACGCTTGGTAAACCACTTTCTCTTATATTCGTCAGACCGAGCCTCGCCCCGTAGATTTTTGCTCGAAAATCAGATTCCAATATTGGGACAAACCGTATCCTTTTTGCCTCCAACATTCGCAAGCATGTCGAATAACTACCTACCCTATGAATATTATTGAATCCAATACCTTCGACTATTTCTTCGGCAGCACTATCTGCAACCACGCAAATGCTAGCTTCTAGATGATCAGACACTCTTTTAGACAGCACCGTATGAGAATCTATTTCATAAAACTTATAACGATCTACATATAACGCTCCAATCCAATTGAATTTTTTTGAGCGTTTGGGTGTAGATATGATACCAGCAACAACCACTGCCTTATCAGAGTTCAGCAATTTTAGCGCACGCGAAAGAGGCACATGCCTTATCTGATCTTGCTTCTTATCATCAATAATATGCTGAACAATAGCCAATGCAAAAGCTCTTGACCCGGAATTTGGAATGGGCATTAGTACACCATTATTATCCACAACACCGCCCTCCAAACTATGAGCATAATACTCTATAGCCTCCCCTCGCTGACTTATACAAAAAGCCAGTACAAATATCGTAATTATTCTGGCCATCTGCCTCACTGCATCACTCCCGCCGGTAAAAATCTCACCACACGCCAATCGCATTCAAATAAAAATCAATATTGCGTCTTATATAGCAAATCTTACTACGTTCATCATTCTCAATTGCGCACTGCATTTCCAATACATCTCTAGACAGAGCATCCAAGAAAATTTTTATCACTTCTCTTTCTTCGTCAACCACCTGACTCTCCAAAAAAACAGCATTCCAACCACTCAAAACGTGCAATGCCATTCTTATTACCTGTGAATCAGTCCTTAATGAAGAAAGAGTTGTCATGCAAATATCGCCATCAGATAAAAGTAATAGAAGACAGAACCCAATCCCTGATTTCACCACCAATCTCACAGTGAAACGGCCCTGTCAATTAAAAGAAAATTTTGAACTAAAGAAGCAAATCCAAACCAAGCAACAAAAATGCACTTGAAAATTGCAATCTTTAGTCATTCCTTAATCTTTAATTTTCCATTTAAAATAGCACTTCTCTTTGAAATTATCAAGATAGAAATGGCGCCAGAATGGCTCAATCATGCTGAGTCAAGAGTTAAAATGCCAAAGGACTTTCCAATATCATTAAAAACTGGCATTCACACAGAAAACTGTATAGATGCCTCGTAGCAAAACAGCCTACCTTCAGTATCAACCTCTGACATTCCATTAATGCGCAAACCAAGTTTGTATTATACAAATACGGTTCCAGGGCATTGATCATCACATTCTGCCGGATTGACAAAAACAAATATCACATATTAACTTCACAGCTGAGTGATATAGGTGTCACTATTTTTAATCATAAATCAATAATAGGGATTACCCCACTCAACACAAAGACAATGGCATTTACTTGACCTTTGCGCATTGAAAAACAATACCCATACAACTCACCTGCACTTACGCTAGGAGCCCACTATGCAAAAACTCCTCGGCACCCTACTGCCTCCTATGTCGAACGCCGTCAGCATGCGCGTTTTGAAAACACAACTTAATCAACTGTGCAGCTACTTGCTAGCAGCGCTGCTCATACAACCCGTTGGGGCTTTATTGCTAGCAGTCATTGCAGGATTGCCAGTAGTCTTCTCGCTTACTATTAATGGTTGGCTAGGCCTACACCTGCTATTGCCTTTTTTTCACTATTGGCTCTGCCGAAATTGGCACCAGAGCGAACAGACCAACAGCGCCTTGCAGTACGCTGTGCATGTTGGCATGGCGGCCTGTCATGGACTGTTATGGGGTAGTAGTATTTGGCTACTGCCAGATTCGAATCAGCATAACAGCATGATGCTTATCCTGATGTGCCTAGTGACCGTTTCATCCGCTAATATGTTTGTATACTCAGCATTCAGGATGACAGCATTAAGCTCTGCTCTTTCTCTATGGCTACCCGTTATCGTGTGGCTGGCGGTATATGATTATTTTTACTGGATAGCCGGCATCGCCGGCTTTGTATTTCTTCAAGCAATATTCAATCTGCAAGCCTACCGAATTATGGTGGCAGAGCTGATTGCCAGCGATCAGAAGGACGAACTGATGTTGCAGTTGGATTTAACTAACCAGGCACTGAACCGCAGCAACGCATCTCTAGCAGAAAAAAACCGCGATCTGCGGGACGCACTGGCCAAGATTGAAAGCCTGGCCAATTTTGACAGCCTGACAGGGGCGCCAAATCGCAAGAGCTTTGTCAAACACATGTCACAGCATCTAGAAAATGGCGAAACAGGATATATCGCCTTAATGGATATAAAGGCGCTACAAACGATTAACGAGAATCATGGCCAGCATACTGGTGATGAAGTACTACAAAATTTGGGATCAGCTATTGCCAAAGGCAGCTGTGATAGTGATCTGTATGCCAGGCTGAACGGTGGCACTTTCATCCTCTTCCTCAATAGCGATCGTTTGCTATCAATGCAAACCAGATTTGATGAGCTTACCTCGGCCATGAAAAACTTATCGACACAATTAGGACTCCCTGAGGTCTATGTCGCGGCTGGCATGACTGTCGTGAGCCAATACGAACCTCTGGATATGATTCTGGCTAGGGCAGAAGAAGCGCTCCGTAAAGCAAAACGCCACGCTGAAAATCGCATTGCGTTGGCATGACTCTTTGATGACATCACCAAACCAACCCAAAGCGTAGTCTGCTTCAACAAGCCGGGTAATGCTTCTGTAAATCCTGCATAGGTCAGGTTGAAACGGACAGATCCTTGCCGACTTGCTCATACCAAACATCATGAGCAGGGGCTCTGCTAAGCAGATATCCGCCGAGCAACTTTGTGATCTGGTAAATGAAGCCAGATCGGCTCATATACGGCACTTCGTTACCGGTGAGCCATTAAGCATTGGAAGTTGGCTCCTTGCGATAATCGCTCGGAGAAATACCTTCCCAACGCTTGAAGGCACGCCGGAACGGACGGACGTCGGCGTAGCCTAGTTGCTCGGCAATTAGCGCCAGACTCAGCGTGGTCTTCTCCAACAGTTCGCATGCGACTTGATGGCGGGCACTGTCGCGCAAATGGCGATAGCTGGTGCCCTGCTGCTCCAGCTTGCGCCGTAGCGAACGCGCGCTAACGTTGACCATACTGGCTACCGCCTGCTGGTCTGCGCCATGCACGCTGGCGTAACGGATATGGTTACTGACGGTTTCAACCAACTGGTGGTGGCCCGGCACCGGCAGCAGCAGGCCGTCAAGTTGGCGCCGCAGCACCTGGCTGGCAATACGGTCGTAGCCCGGTAGCCGCGCGCCCATCCAGTGCGCCTCGAATACCATCAGGTTGGTGCCGGCACCAAAACGCACCGGGCAGCCGAAGTAGCGGCGGTACTGGACATGATGGGCCGGCTGCGCCTGCGCCAGGTCGATGCGCAGGGGTTTGAAGGCGGGCCCTAACAGGTAGCGCATGACCGCCACGGCTCCTGCCAACGACTCGTCGATCAGGTAGTTTTCGATCTCCCAGTCGTAGCGGTGGCTCACCAGATGCAAGCGCACCTCATTGCCATGCAGCGTCACGCGATGCTGCACCATGGTGCCCGCCTCGTACTGACGTGTCAGCGCGTAGTTCATGGCTTCGCCTAGCGTTTCGCATGTCAGCATGGCCAGACCGGGCACGCCCCAGCTCACAGGCGTCTGGCGCATACCGGCCAGCAAACCGAGTGCCGGCTCATCCAGCAATTGCAGCGCACGCAGGATCAAGGCCCGAACCTGGCGGTGCGACAACAACAGTTGGTGCGACAGCAAGTCTTCGTAGCGTATGCCCAGCCCCTGACACAGTCGGGCCGGACTATGGCCTCTGTCCTCTACCAGCCCCAGTAGCGAGCGGGCGATCGTGGGGATGATAGTGGCCGCATTCGCTCCATCGGCAGCAGACGTAACGTTTTGATCATGGGCGGACATCAGCGGGTTCCATTCCAGCTCTGCAAGCATTTATCGTGACCCAGTCGGCCTTATTTGTCACTCAAAACCCTATCACCACGCTTGCTCTCCTAAACAAAACAATTAACTTAATACATTGATATATATGAAATAAGATCTGTTTTCTCTGCAGCATCCCCACTCCACGCCGTCCGGAACTGACCCAAGCATGGCCGCTATTGTCCTTTTCTGCACCCAAACGGACAGCTGACAACCTCCTTGGCCGACACGGCACCGCCATTGGCCTGTTTTGTCCTCCCAGCCCGTGAACAACACCGCTTAGAGTCGCCGCTGCCCGCCTGCCGCAGCAGCGTACTGCGCAGGCATTTCGCTTTTCTGTCCGTTACGGAGACCCACCGTGCCCCATACCTTTCCTTTGCGCCCGCCGCTGTGGCTGGCGCTATCACTGCTGGGCCTGACTGCCTGCAACCATGCCCCCAGCCAGCAAACCCCGCCAGCCCCGCGCCCGGCGCTGGTCATTACTGCCGGCAGCATGACCCAGCAAGGCCAGGCCTACATTGCCGAAGTGCGCGCGGTTTCGCGAGCCGAACTGGCCTTTGCCGTGTCCGGCCGCGTCACCCGCCTGCACGCCGACGTCGGCGATAGCGTACGCGCTGGCCAACTGCTGGCCGAGCTGGACACCACGCCGCTGCGTGCGCAGCTGCTGGCCGCCGGCAGTGACGAAGCCGCCGCCCGCGTACGCTGGCAAGAGGTGCGTCAGCGCCACGCCCGCATCCAGGCCGCGCAACAAGGCCAGGCCATCAGCGCGGGCGAGATGGAAGCCGTCAAGGCCGAACTCGACGCCGCCGCCGCGACGCTGGCCGCCGCCAGCGCCCAACGCAGCCAGGCCGAATGGGCACTGGCGCAGGCCAGCCTGCGGGCACCGGTAGACGGCGTGATCGGCAGCCGCCAGCTGGCCGTAGGCCAAAGCGCCGGCCCCGGTGCCAGTGTCTTCTCGATCGAGGGGAGTGGTCGCGAGCTGGCGCTGTGGCTGCCGGCCAACGTGAAGTTGGCCACCGGCCAGAGCGTGGCTTTGCAGCACGAACAGGCGCTACACAACGGCAAGGTGCTGCGCGTGGCCGCCACGCTGGGTGCCGGCGGCCAACGCCAGGTATTCATCAGCGCACCCGCGCAAGCGCAACCGGGGGATACCTGGCAAGTGCTGCTGGGCCGCGATAGCACTGCCGGTATCAGCATTCCGCTGCGCGCCCTGCTGCCGGGCCAAAGTGCACACCAGGGCCACGTACTGCGCCTGGCTGCCGACGGCCATACGGTGGAGAAAGTGGCCGTGGTTACCGAAGGCGTGCAGGACGACCGCATCCGCATTGCCAGCGGGCTGAAAGCCGGTGACTCGGTGGTCGTGGCTGGCGCCGCCGCCATTGCCCCGGGCACCCGCGTCACCCCGGTACTGCTGCGTGACGGGGGCCAACCATGAGCAACCTGGCTGCCGCCGCGCTGGCGCGCCCCCGCTTTACCTTCCTGGCAGTGCTGGCCATCGTGCTGGCCGGCCTGTGGCTGGTGCTGGACTTCCCGTCCACCGAGGAGCCGCCCGTCACCATCCGCACCGCGACCGTGCTCAGCTACGTGCCCGGCGCCAACACCGACCGCATGGAACAACTGGTGGCCCGCCCCACCGAAGAAAGCATTCTGGGGCTGCCGGAAGTCAAACGCGTCAAAACCACGCTGCGCCCGGGCCTGGCCTTCACCTACGTGGAACTGCACCCCACGGTCAGCGCCGACAAGCTGCCCGATGTCTGGCAGCGGTTGCGCAACCGCATGAACGACCTGCGCCCGCAACTGCCGGAAGGCAGCATCGGCCCGCTGGTAGATGACGAATTCGGCCGGGTTGCCGTGCTGACCCTGGGCCTGAGCGGCCAGGACTATACCGCGGGCGAGCTGCGCGAGCAGGCACGCCAGCTGCGCGACCAGCTGCTGCGCGTCCCCGGCGTGGAGCGCGTTACCCTGCACGGCATCCGCGACGAAGAGGTGCAGATCCTGCTGGACATTCCGGCGCTGGCAGCCCGCGGCTTGTCGCCAACCGTCATCACCGACGCCGTGGCACGCCGCAATATCGTGGCACCGGCCGGCTTTGTGGAAATTGGCGGTAGCGAGCTCGCTTTGAATGTCAGCGGCGACGCGGCCAACCCTGCCGAGCTGGGCAATACCGTCATTCCGCTGCCCGGCGGTGGCAGCGTGCTGCTGAAGCAGGTGGCTCGCGTAGTTCGCCATACGCAAGACCCGCCGCTAACCGGTGCCTTTGTCGATGGCACCCCGGCAGCCGTGGTGGCGGTATCGATGGAAAGCGGCCTCAACGTAGTGAGCTTTGCCGCTGGCCTGCGCCAGGAAGTCGCCCGGCTGGAAGCCGGCCTGCCGGCCGGCATGAAGCTGTCGCCGATTACCGACCAGGCGCAGATCGTGACCAAACAGCTGAAACAGGTGGGCCAGGTGTTCATGGAAACCACGCTGATCGTGATGGGCGTGGTGGTACTGTTCCTGGGCTGGCGTACCGGCCTGATCGTGGGCGCCATCGTCCCCACCACGGTGCTGGGCACGCTGGCCATCATGAAGCTGCTGGGTATCGACCTGCACATCATCTCGATTGGCGCCATCATCATTGCGCTGGGCCTGTTCGTGGATAACGCCATCGTGGTGGCCGAAGACATGGAACGCCGCCTGGCGCTGGGCCAGCCGCGCACCGAAGCCGCCGCCGAAGCCGGCCGCAGCATGTTCGTGCCGCTGCTGGTCTCGTCGCTGGCCATCATCCTCACCTTCATGCCGCTGGTACTGTCCAGCACCGAAACCGGCGAATACCTGCGCAGCATGGGCATCGTGATGGCCATCGCGCTGCTGCTGTCGCTGCTGCTGGCCGTCACCTTCACCCCGCTGCTGTGCCAGCGCTTTGCCCACCACCACGCCGAGCTCAGCCGCACTGCGCAGGCGGTGGAAGCCATTACCGGCTGGTACCGCGGCAAGGTGCGCTGGATTCTGGGCCACAAAACCGTCTACATCGGCAGCATGCTGGTGCTGCTGGCCGGCGCCGGCTGGCTGTTTGCCCACGTGCCATCCGAGCTGATGCCGGCGTCCGAACGCCGCCAGCTGCAAATGGCGATCGAGCTGTCGCCGGACAGCAGTACCCGCCACACGCTGGCGCGCAGCAGCCAGATCAGCCAGGCGCTGGCCGATCGCAAGGCCTTCCCCGAACTGGCCAGCCACGCGCTGTACATGGGCGACGGTGGCCCGCGCTTCATCCTGGCATTGAACCCGCCCACCCCGGCCGGCCACCGCGCCTACGCCGTGCTGACGCTGGCAGACGGCGTCAGCCACGCCGACGCGATTGCCGCGCTGGGCAGCAAGCTGGCCGCACGTTTCCCGGACGTGCGCTTTGAACCCAAACGCTTCTCGATGGGTTCGTCCGACGCCGGGGTAGCGCAATTCCGCCTCAGCAGCAACGACGGCCGCAGCCACCTGGCCGCAGCCGAGCGGCTGTACGCCGCACTGCAGGCCATCCCCGGCATGCAGCAGCTCAGCAGCGACGCCGAGCGGCCCATCCTGCAACTGGACGTGCGGGTAGACCAGGCACGGGCGCACGCCGCCGGCCTGAGCAGCCGCGACATCGCGCAGAGCCTGGATACGCTGCTGGCCGGCAGCGTGGCCAGCCACTACCGCGAAGGCGATACCCTGCTGCCGGTGGTGGTGCGCGGCGACGCCAGCCTGCGCGACAGCATTGCCCGCCTGCAGGCGCTGCCGGTACAGGGCAGCGGCCAGCAACGCTCGGTCACGCTGGGCCAGGTTGCCAGCATCAGTCTGGCCAGCCAGCCGGCGGTGATCCAGCGCGTCGACCAGCAACGTACGGTTACCCTGCTGGCGCGCCACCCGCAGCTTACCGCCCAGGGCGTGGCCGACAAGGTAGCCGACGTTACCGCACAGCTCACCGCCAACGGCAAGGTCAGCGTGACGCTGGGTGGCGAGATCGAGGAAAACGCCAGCGCCAACAACGCCATCGCCCAACTGCTGCCGGCGTGCGTGATGGTGATGTTCCTGCTGTTCGTGTGGCAGTTCGATAGCGTGCGCAAGAGCCTGATCGTGCTGGCCAGCATCCCCTTCGTTTCTATCGGGGCGGCGCTGGCGCTGACGATCAGCGGCACCACGCTGACCTTTGTCGGCACCTTGGGCCTGCTGGCGCTGGCCGGCATCATCGTCAACAACGCGGTGCTGCTGCTGGACGCCATCGAAGAGGCGCGCCGTGACGGCCTGCCCGCACTGCAGGCCATCGAGGATGCCGCCGCCAAACGTCTGCGCCCCATCGTGATGACCAAGATGGTGTGCATTCTGGGGCTGCTGCCGCTATGGCTGTTCGGCGGTGCGGTATGGACCAGCCTGGCTGTGGTGATGATGGGCGGCCTGGCGCTGGGCACGCTGATCACCCTGGGCCTGATTCCGGCCCTGTACGCCAGTTTCTATCGTGTCGGCCAGCCGGCCAGCTAAGGATTGCCATGTTTACCTCTTTACCTACTCCTACCCGCCACGCGGTGCTGCTGGCACTGGCCCTGCTTGGCGGTTGTGCGGCAGTGACGCCGCCCAGCCATATTCCGGCCAGCCAGCAACAGCTGGCGGCCAACCCCAGCCCGGCAGCCCAGGCCGCCGGCATTGAACGCGGCCAACTGGCCACCGACTGGTGGCAAGCGCTGGCCGACCCGCAGCTGACAGCCCTGCTGCAGCAAGCCATGCAGCACAACCACCAGCGCCAGGCGGTGCTGGCTACCGTCCGCGCCGCCCGTCATGCTGCCGACGCCACGCGCCGGGAAGCCCTGCCTCAAGGCAGCCTGGGCGCCCAGGCCCAGCGCCAGCAACTGGCCAATATCGAAGTGGACCCGTATCGCCAGGGCCAGCCCCGGCCACCGATGCAGCAACTGGGCATTGTGCAGCAAAGCCTGAGCTGGGAGCTGGACCTGTTCGGCCGCGCCGGCACCGCCGCCGCCATGGCCGAGCGCCAGGCCGACCTGCAAGCCGCCGACCTGCGTGCCGCCACCCTGCTACTGCAGGCCGATGTAGTCCGCCAGTACACCCGCTGGCAGCAGGCGCGACTGAACCGCGCCCTGCTGCTGGACGAGCTGGACACCCTGCAACAGCGGCACGCCCAGTTGCAGCACCGCCAGCAAGCCGGCCTGGCCGACCTGCGCGACGTGCTGGCCGCCGCCAGCGCCAGCCAGCAAACCCAGGCCGAACTGGCGGCCAACGACACGGCCGCCGCAGCGGCCGCAGCGGCCCTGGCCGTGCTGTGCGGCGACAACCCGCTGACCACGCCGCAAGGGGCGCGCGCACTGCGCCTGCCCGCCGTGCCGGCCGATACCGCCATCGTCTACCCGGACGACCTGCTGGCCCGGCGCCCGGACGTGGCCCGCGCCGACGCCCAGCTGCGCGTCAGCCTGGGCGAAGCGGTGCTGGCCGACCGCGCCCACCTGCCACGGCTCAGCCTCAACCTCAGCGCCGGCGTCATGGCGCCATTCGGCCAACTGGGCAATGCCGACGCGCTGCGTTACGCGCTGGGCCCCGCGTTCAGCTGGGACTGGCTGGACGCCGGCCGTCGCGCCGCCCGCCGTGCCGGCGCCGACCAGCAGCGACAGGCCGCCTGGCACCAGTACGAGCAAGCCGTACTGACCGCGCTGCAGGAAGGCGAAAGCAGCCTGCGCCAATGGCAAGCCAGCCGTACCCGGCTGACCAGCGCCGAAGCGGCCGCCGCGCTGGCCACGCGCGCCGCCCGCTACAGCCTCACCCGCAGCCGCAGCGGGCTGGAGCCGCAAAACCTGGCCCTGGCGCAGCACGCCGCCGCACTGCAGGCACAACGCAGCGAGCTGGCGGCACGCGCTGCCGCCATCGAGGCGTATGTCGAGGTGCAGCTGGCACTGGGCGCCTGGCAGGCAGCGCCGGGCAGCGAAGGCTAAGCACAAGCCACGGTGGCAGAGTAATGCGTTCTGCCACCGTTTTGCTGGTGATTATTTGCCATACTGCGGTGAATTTTCTTGGCACCACAAGTTTGGAAAGATGTCTAGCGAAGGAAATAGAACAACGAAAAGCCAAAAAGTGCTTTGTAGCGGAAGCATGAAGCTACCCGGAATCACGCATAGCGAAGTGATATAAATAATCTTGCTATTTAAGATGGGGTGAACGTCGTGGATGTGCAGAAAAAACTGGGATTCTTAGAAGTCATGCTGATCGTCTCCAATGCTAAACGATGCCCGCGTAGACATTGAAGATTAATCATCTTACTACTCAGCAACGGTACGTTATTACTTTAGGAACAACATCATTAGTGCCGCACCTAGCAGAACTATACAGAACACCAACTGCAAGCGCTCGACTGGTTGGCTGTGAGCCAGACTAGCTCCCCAGGACACACTCAGTATTCCGCCTAGCGCGAGAGCAATTCCGGTACTCCATTCAACGCTCCCTGCTTGTGCATAAGAAAATAGCGCAGCAACTGCACCTGGCACTACCAATGCTAGTGCGATGCCTTGAGCTTGGACCTGACTGAATCCGAACAGTGATACCAACACAGGAACAATGATCAGACCTCCTCCTACCGTGAATATGCCAGACATGGCCCCACTAACGGCGCCAACAAGAGGAAGATACTTGCGAGGCAATAACAAGTATGCCGAAGCTGGCCTGCCGGCCCACAACTGGAAGGCATAGAATAGAGCAAGGACCAATAGAAAAGAAGCGAACAAAAATTCAAGGTCTCGGGTAGGTATTGATTTTGATATTAACCCGGCTAAATATGAAAAAGCCATTGCAATGACACATACACCCAATACGGCATGGCCATTGATATTATTCTGCCTATGATAATGAAGCAAACTAATTAGCACATTAGGGACAACCATGATTAATGCTGTCCCCTGCGCTGTGTGCTGATCCATTCCATAGATAAGTCCCAATGCCGGAATGGCAATTAGTCCACCACCAATTCCAAGCATACCACCACACAGACCTAACCCGAAGCCTAACATGAGTGTTAGCACAATATTTTCGCAACAATATTGATACATGAGTATACTTAATACTAAAGATCTATACTAGGCCGCATTGAATAGATTCCACCCCCACAAACACACTACTTAATAGGTTCAGATATTTCAATCAAGTTGAGATCAGGATCTCTCAAATAAATAGACCTAATCTTTTGAGTAGCCCCGGTCCTCTCAACAGGACCCTCAATAATTGGCCAACCGCAAGACTCTAGGTGTTTGATAACCTCATCTAGCGATAAATTAGCGATAAAACACAGATCCAATGAGCCTGGAACCGGAAGATGTGCCTTGGGCTCAAACTCATGCCCACGGTGGTGAAGATTAATTTTTTGGTTGCCGAATCGGAATGCAGTTCGACCATTGCCGAAAGTTTCGAGCTGCATCTGCAGAACACTTCCATAGAAGTGCTTTGTGGCAGCGATATCAACGCAAGTCAAGACGATATGATCAATATGGTGAATTAGCATTTTCACAAACTCTCTTTTACTACAATTCGGATGAAACCATGCTATTGCACTTTAGCCATTTTGATAATTTCCGAATATGCAAACACCTTTTCCTGATGAGAAAACCTATATAGCGCCAATAGTACACAGTACAAATAATCGCCTGGCGTTCAGCATGGGGCTATAATGACCAATCAGAACACGATCGAGAATCACATCCCTTATGATAAATCCATCTCATTTCGACATTCAATCTCTTCGAATATTTTTGCAAGTCGCAGAGACTGGCAGCCTGACCAAGGCAGTGGAAAAATCACACATAACCATGTCAGCCCTGAGCAAACGTATAGCTGAACTTGAGCGTATAGTAGGCTGCCCTCTATTTTTTAGATTGCCACGTGGACTAGAACTTACACCGGCGGGAAAGGAGCTTGTTCACCATTCTCGTGCAGTTCTAGACATGATATCCCGCATGGCTAGCGGGATGAGTGACTTTGCAGATGGTTTACGTGGGCATATCCGAGTTTGGGCTAACACTTCAGCAATTGTTCAGTTTCTGCCTCAAGACCTAGCCAGTTTCTTGGGAGCTCACCCCCTAGTTCGCATCAGCCTGCAAGAAAGTTTAGGAACAAAAATTACAGCCGCACTAAAATTGGGAGAGGCTGACATCGGTATTTTTGCAGGTAACGTTATTGCAGAAGGAATAGATAGATTTCCCTATCGACAAGATTCTTTAGTTGTCTTAGTGCCTGCAGGGCATATTCTATCATCCCGCCACGAGGTCGAATTCCTTGAAACGCTAGACTTTGATTTTGTTGGACTTAATGAAGGCAGCTCCCTTTTACAGCTCATGACTGATGCTGCGGCTTCTCATGACAGAACAGTACGCTTGCGAATACAAGTTAGCAGCTTTGATGGTGTTTGCCGTATGATTGAGGCTGGATTGGGGATAGGTATATTACCAGTCGGAGCGGTACGACATGAGACCCTAGGAGCGGGTTTACAGGCTATTTCTTTAAAAGATAACTGGGCCAAACGTGAATTATGGCTTGGGGTTAGATCAGGGGTAGTATTGCAGCCGGACACCTCCAATCTACTAATGCATTTAAGACAGAAAGAAGGCCACTAAATTACTCAGCTGAATCGCCCCAGCTTCTCTAGACACTCCGGAGCTGTTGGTGGACTGACCCGACTCCTGTAGGCAATCCTGCCCTATGATTTGAGCATAGGAGGATGTCCATGAGCACACAGCGTTTCACCCCTGAATTCAAAGAAGAAGCCATCAAGTAGGTTACTGAACGCGGCTACTCTGTGGCCGAGGTTTCTGCCCGGCTTGGGGTTTCCAGCTGCGTAATTGCACAAACTTGATCACGAGTTTGCTTTCGGCATGCGCACTTGATTGCATTGCTCTGCTCATTTCTCACCGGGGGGCATCTCAGAGTTGGGGAAAAACCGTATGCTAAGGGTGCAAGTTGTCCGGTTGAAACCATAGACACCGCACCAATAGCACCGGAACACTGATGCCGCCACTATCGTGCCACCCACGAAACGAAACAATGCCATTATTCGGCCTCCTCTCGGATAGGCAGACGTAGCTTTGCCGCGATGTCGAAGCTCATAGCGATCTCGCTGTGCAGGGCAACCGGTTGCCTCTCTGTCCGGTACTCGATCAGCAGTTGGCCAACCTTGGTCACGGTCGACGTCCCCCCAATCTCAGTAGCACTACACTTTAGAGTCCAAGGCTAATTTACCGAATTTCTCCGCCAGTAATTTGGCGTAGGCCGCTGGCGTCAAACCGCCCAGCGCTTTCTTCGGCCTTTCGTTGTTGTATTCCCTTCGCCAGACTTCGATTACGATGTGAGCATGGTGCAGACTGGTGAACCAGTGTTCGTTCAGGCATTCGTCCCGGAAGCGCCCGTTAAACGATTCGATGTAAGCGTTCTGATTTGGCTTGCCCGGCTCAATGAGGAACAGCTGAACACCCCGAGCGTGCACCCAATCCAACATCGCCCGGCTGCAGAACTCCTTGCCGTTATCCGTCCTGATGGCTTTGGGCAAGCCACGCGTCTGCGCCAACTGATCAAGGACACGCGTCAGGTGCACGCCGCTCATTGCCCGTTCCGGCACAATGGCCACCGCTTCGTGCGTGGCGTCATCAACGATAGTCAGGCTCTTGATGACACGCCCCTCTGCTGTCCGGTCGAACACGAAGTCCATCGACCAAACCTGGTTGGCCGCCATCGGTCGCGCCAGCGGATGACGGTCTGCCACCGGCACTTTCTTGCGCTTGCGCGGACGAATTTGCAGACCCGTTTCGGCATAAAGTCGGTCCACGCGCTTGTGATTGACCTGCATACCTTCCTGCCGCAGTTTCAGGTAAATCATGCTGGCCCCGTAGCGCCGGTGGCGCTGCGCCAGGGTGATGATTTTTTCCTTGAGCGTGGCATTACGATCTGGCTGAGGCTGGTAGCGGAAGGCACTGGGGCTCATGCCCGCCACACGCAACGAGCGGCGTTCACTCAGTCCCTTGCCCATCAGGTGGCGCACCAACTCACGTCGTGACGGTGCGCTCACCACTTCTTTCGGAGAGCTTCCTTGGTGATCTCGTTCTCGAGCATGGGCTCAGCCAGGAGCTTCTTCAATCGTGCATTCTCGGCTTCCAGCTCTTTGAGACGCTTGGCCTCCGAGACATTCATGCCGCCAAACTTGCTGCGCCAGAGGTAATAGCTGGCTTCCGAGAAGGCATGCTTGCGGCACAGTTCAGCTACGGGCATGCCGGCTTCTGCTTCACGCAGGAAGCCAATGATCTGTTCTTCGGTGAATCGTTTCTTCATGTCCAACTCCTTGTCATGGTGGATTGGACGCTAAAGTCACGCGCTACTCAAGATGGGGTGGACGTCGGGGGGACGTCGGTGGGCCAAATGCGCTGTTCGCTCCCCCCCAGCACTGCTCCTATGACACGAGAAATCACGATTTCAAATCGTGAAGTGCAACATTCTCAATCGAAGTGCCCACCGACCAGCCTACCTGTTGCGACTTACCAATTTCTCAATCTAAAAATTCCATAAACATCAATCATTTGCATGCCATTTTGCATAAATTCTGGTATGATTACAGTGTAATCAATTGGTGCGCAAATGACAGCGACGCGGAAGAAGCAACTAGCCACAGCCCAAGATGGATATCGCAAACGCCGCCGCAAAGAAGGCTTTACGCGGCTACAGACATGGCTTCCTAGAGAGGCTATGCAGAACTTGGCGGAACTCAGAGAAGTCTTGGGGCTAGGTCAGGCAGAGATACTGGAATTGGCGCTTGCCAATTTGAAGGGTGAGTTACAAACTCGCGATAATGAGGTGCAAATATGACAACAGTAAGCAAAATAGAGTGGACTGAGCGAACTTGGAACCCGACGGTGGGCTGCACCAAGATTTCCCCGGGCTGCAAGCACTGCTACGCAGAGGGTATGGCCGGTCGGTTACAAGCGATGAAGACTCCTGGCTACGAAAACGGTTTCGAATTGACGCTGTTGCCGCAACGCTTGGAAGACCCTCTGAAGCGCAAGACACCGACCACTTACTTCGTGAACTCCATGTCGGATCTGTTCCATGAGGACGTGTCATTCGACTACGTAGCTAAGGTCTTCAACGTCATCGAGCGCGCGCATTGGCACACCTTCCAGATCCTGACCAAACGGGCAGATCGCCTGGAGGCGTTCTTTGCAGGAAAAACCGCGCCACGCAATGCCTGGCTCGGCGTATCGGTAGAGGATCGCAAATATGGCGTGCCGCGCATTGATCACCTGCGCCGTGTCGATGCTGCGATCCGGTTCCTCTCGGTTGAACCGCTACTCGAGGATGTAGGCATCCTGGACTTAACCCACATTCACTGGGTCATCGTAGGTGGAGAGTCCGGACCAAAAGCTCGACCGATGAAGATCGACTGGGTCGACTCGATTCGCGGTCAATGCGAAGACGCCGGTGTCGCATTCTTCTTCAAGCAGTGGGGGGGCTGGGGTGCCGATGGCGTGAAACGCGCCAAGAAGTACAACGGTCGTGAACTGCATGGTCGCACGTGGGACCAGATGCCGGATGTAGAACAACGAATCTAAGACAGAGAAACCAGAAACGGATGACAGCCAAAAGCAAGTATTTGTGGAAGCTAGGGTTCCCGCTTCCAGAACTGCAACAACACAGCGCGGTCAAGCACAAGATCATCGAGTCCTATGTGCGCGATTACATCATGACGCTGATGAAACGCGCCAACATTCCTAAGCTGCAACTGACCTTGGTAGATGGTTTCTCTGGCGGCGGCTGTTATCTGGACGAGGGCGGCATGCCAGTCGACGGCTCCCCTCTGCTGATGATGCGAGCTGTGCAAGAAGCGCGCGCTCTCATCAATCTCGAACGAACCATTCCGCGTGAAATCAGTGCCGATTATGAGTTCATCGATATCTGCCCCGATACGGTCGATTACCTTCGTTATTGGCTGAACGGCCGCACCGAGGAAGGGATCCTCCCCTCCCATGATACTCAGCGTGCCCGGGTGCAATGCGGCGACTTCCTCAAGGAGCTACCACGACTGATCGACACGATTCAACGCCGCAAGATGGGAGAACGGGCCATCTTCGTGCTCGACCAGTACAACTACTACGATTTACCGCTTCCCTATATCAAACAGATCCTGCACACGCTCAAGAGTGCAGAGGTGATCTTGACTTTCAATGTCGGCGCAATGATCACCTTTCTGTCGGATCGAGCCGCTAACCGGAAGCCGATCGAGCATGTCGGCCTAGACAAGTACATCCCCTGGGAAGACCTCAAGCGACTCAAGGCCCAAGAACAGCAGACCTGGCGTCGCACTCTGCAGCGCTATATCGCCCATGGCATCCAACAGGAAACTGGCGCACACTATGCAACGCTGTTCTTCGTGAAGCCGCATGGGCTGAACAAGTGGGACTACTGGCTAGTCCACCTCTCCAAACACTACAAGGCCCATGAGGTAATGAAGGATTTACACTGGCAGCACGCCACCGAGTTCGGCCATGAACTAGAACCTGGGGTGTTCATCCAGGGCTACGATGCCAATCAGGATCAGGATTACACCGGCCAGGACACCTTTGACTTTAGCAAGACATCTCGGGCTGCTTGTGTGGATGGATTACGTGAACATTTTGGCCACCAGTTGGCCGCATTGCAGCAACCGATCCAGCTCGGTCAACTCGTCCATGCTTGTGCGAGTCGATCACCCGGATCGACCCAGCATTTCCTCGATGCGGCCAAGCTGCTGCACCATTCAAACGACGTGATCATTACCGGGGCAGATGGACGTAAGCGGCAGCACTCGAAGCATTACCGCCTAGATGACGTGATTGAGTTCTCCCCACAGATCCGGCTGATCTAGAAGATCAGCCGAATAACCCCTCCGAGCCAACCACCTGCCCAACACGCAACGGCTTGGTTCTTAGCATTCCGGTCAACTGCATGTTCAACAGGTGACCGGCAATCCGTTTGGTGAGCTTAACGGCGCTCTGGCTGGGATTGGCAGATGCAAAGAACAAGGCAAAGATGGGAGACCCTTGATCTGGTAACTTGATCGGGTCTAGCACAACGGGGAAGATAGTGCGCAACCGACGTTGCATGTAGGCCAGAATCTCGTCTTGGCTGAGCACCCGCTGGCGCTTCACGGCCATCTCCTCTTCCGCGAACAAGTCAGTTTGGTCGGTATCCCGATAAAAGTCTTCCA
The DNA here is from genome assembly GCF_046297735.1 of Vogesella sp. Classification (NCBI taxonomy): domain Bacteria; kingdom Pseudomonadati; phylum Pseudomonadota; class Betaproteobacteria; order Neisseriales; family Chromobacteriaceae; genus Vogesella; species Vogesella sp. The sequence goes on along the minus strand of NZ_JBKBHK010000001.1, from coordinate 274,130 downwards.
CCCAGTCCGTCGTGCCAAACAAACGCGTCAGCGCTTCCGACTTGCTGGCATCGACCTTGTCGAACTGATTGGCTGCCTGCCGACACACTGCGTTGAGTGGGAACAGATACCAGAGATCGATCGCCCCGGTGGCTGCGATCTGCTGCAAGGTCTCCCAACGTACAGCCATGCCATAGGGATCCAGAAACATGACGGCCCGACTACCCTTCCAACCGATCTGCTGGAGTAACTCACCGACCCGGGCATTACCGTCTCCGGCCAACACCGCAACTCGTTTCCCGGGGTATGTCTGCGCCAGCTCGTTGAGTGCTTTGACATGCTTGGCCTTGAGGTCGATGAAGTAATAGTCATCAAACCCAGGTTGGACCTCGAGAGCCAGCTTGGCCGAGCCATCAATCCGAACGGTTTTACCATCAAGGGTGATCGCGCACTCACCAGTGCCGGCGAAAGCATCGATGAACACCCGCCGAAACGGCGAGCTGGGCAGCGGCTTACCCTGCAAGGCTGTGTTGAAAGCCTCCAAGTAGCGCTGCAGCATTTCCAACTTGATCACCGTCCAGTTACCACCAAAGCCGTGATAGTGCAGATCGCTCATCACCAAAGACCCCAACAATACCAATGTCTTTTGTTTACCACATAAGCATTCAGAACGACAAGGCAAAGGGAAGTGGTCTAAGGAGCTGAAGCCGCAGAACAGCGATCCACGCCTTGATGGTGCGCAAAAGCAACAAACCGCAGAGCGATACACTGGCGGTGCCACTCAGCTTTTAGACTGTACTGACCTCCAAAAATGGGAGCAGCTCCTCAATTCTAGTCAGCAAAACGTCACTCCACGACTTCGGATTCAACCGTGGTTTTTGACTTCCAGTCTTCTCCCCTTCCTTGGGACGAGGCACTCGCGGGTGATTGATACGGTGTATCTCTATCGCAGCAAACAGTTCTTTCGCCCGCTTGAAGTGGTTGTCTTCTTTCCACTTGTTGTGCCGATCTGGCCAGCGGTTCTGGACTGCCGTCAGCACCAGTAATTCTTGGAACGTCTGATCATCAAGTCGAGAGAAATCATTAGTATGCAACAGGATGGTGCATTGGCCATTCATCTCGCCAGGCTTCAGTTCCATTTCCAGCAGGTAAAAAAACTGACCTTCACTGCCTGGCACTACCTCGACCCAGACCACCTGTCGTGGTCGCACATTACCGTCTGGATCGGTGATTTTGTGCCAAGTACGTCGTTTACCGACTTTCTCTGGGAAGAGCGCAATCGCCTCACCGCCTACCACCAAACCATCGCCAAGTTTGCGTGTCGCGATCATCCAGTACTCAGCCGCTGTCGCCACACGCAGATACCGCAGCATCTCCAGGAACAGAGTCAGCTCCCGGTCGACCTGTTCGACTCGGCTTTGAAACTCGCTGACCCCTTGCGTACCGAGAGTGTCCTCGGCGTGACTGCCATCTTCCATGGTAAAGGCATCGACAAGCACATCAATCGTACTGCCTGGCAGACTGGCTGGGCGATCGACTTTGGGGCGACGCTGTTTGAACTCCAGGTCATCAAATGCGCTGAACTGGTTAGTACGGTTGAGAACGACCAGACGGGGCAGGCGTTGATCTGCGGGCTGATCCTCAAGATCGTAATCGTCTTCCTCATCGTCATCAAGGAGAGGATTGTAATGGGGTGGCTTCCCACTTCCCGTTCCATCGGCCTGCCCTCGCCCATCAAACGGATCGTCGCTTTCCAGTTCAACGCCGGAGAACCCGAATGAATGCGAGCACCCCCGCAACTCCATGGCAAAGACAGCCCACTGGTCCTTGTCACCCGTATTGGTCAGTGGCATCCGCTTACCGGATACCGCGAGCAGAGTCGTGTCGGTAAACGGAAAGTTGGCTTTAATAGTGAGAGGCCGTTTACTGCTCTCACTCAACGGGGCGTTATTGGCCTGGATGGTGGCTAAGTGCTGATGCCCCCCCAGCAAGACAGCTTTGGCTGTCGGCGAGGCAACTGCACGTGCTAGCGTCGCCGCTTCTTTACGGTTGAGACGTTGCTTCACATGGAGGACGGGCGTTCCGTTTTCCATCCGGCTTTTGCCCCAATCCACGTAATTCTCAAGTCGCCCTTGCAAGGCGCCGGACAATAGGCGGGAAGACACTCCAATATAGAAACGCAACAACTCGGAAGAAGGGACAACCAACCACTTCGTCATTCGGTCGCCCAGAACAGGGACGATCGCGTATAAGGTGGACGCAAGCTGGGCGCGATTGTCTTTACCAAAGCATAGATAGCGTTCTGGTAAGACCGTCGGAACCAGCTGACCATTAAGGTCGACGGATTCATCAAGCATGACCAGCCGCACTTGGCTCACATCGACGCGGAAGGGAGTTTCAACCACCGGCGGTCCAGCAATGCGCTTACCATCCAGCCAAATTGTTCCGACTTTGTACTCTCGTAGAGAAGCGGAGTGCACACGAAACGCTAGAGTTTTGTCATTAAGTGACGATTTTTTGTATGGCTCGCCAAATCCGGCTGAGGTCAGGCCGGAAAAATAAACCATAGCACGTGCTCCAAGCCGGCCTCGTGCCTCGATAGGACCAACGCCATCCACACGCCAAATCCCCTCATACCGGGCTAAACGCTTGTCTGTAAACCGCGCCATTATCTAAAGTGATTTCCAAATAATGACAGATATTCTCACTATGAATTGTTGATTTGCAAATATTTCTAGAACTTACACCACCACTAGGTATACGGTGCGGTGCGACGACAATGATGCGGGACTCGACACCAATACGCTGTGCGAGATCCTTCAACACTCCCGACTTGCCGACGCCGCCGGCACCGCAGATCTCGAGGTACCTACCCTTCGCCAGCGCTGAGAATGCGGCGGCAACATGGCCGCTACGGTCGATCGCCACGCCGTGTACGCTGGTGCCGATGGTGTCCAGCGCGCTCACCGCCATCTCAGCGAGCTGCTCGCGCGCGACATGCAGGCGCCGGTCACCTGCGAGCCGATAGCTGCGGTCCCTGGTAAGTCGATCGCGCAGCTCGGCGGCATCTAGGTCCCCACCAGCAGCATCGACCTGTAGTGCGATTTGTTGTAGTGAATCCCACAGTTCGCCGGCTCGCCCCGCGTCCTGGGGTGCGAGTTGCAGTGCGCAGCGTTCGCGGGCCAACTGCGCGCAGATCGATCCGGGTTGCTCGAAATCGAACGCCAACACCTGGAAGTGTGAAAGCAATTGCCAGACGGCCTCGTCATCGTAGGTCGCACCGGCCGTGCGCATGTGCCCCCGGAAAGCAGCGACGAACTCGCGCATCGCCTGGTGTGCTGCACCGGGCTGGTTCAGTCGGCCGAAGAAGCCATCAGCGTCTTGGTACTCGCGCGCCCACTTCAACACATCCTGGATGTGCAGCTCGATCTTGGTAGACGTGCGCGCAATCGCCACCGCGAGCTCGTAACGCATCGTTTCGAACTCGACCTTGGCAGCAGCCCGGCAGGCCAGCGCAACCACATCCGCGAAGATCTTGTCGCTTGCAGAAAAGGCGATCGTGCGCTTCGCCTGCAGTTCCAGCGTGGCCGGGTGACCTTGGCGGTCGTGGCCGGTGATGATGACGTCGTCCATTGGATGGTCAAAGCCGGCCCGTTGGAACGCCACTCGCGTGACCACGACGCCCGGAAGTCCGCGGGCCTCACCGCCAGACAACAGCGGCAGCAGGTACTGCGCGCCTACATGGCCCTCTAGCAGAGCGCCGGAGGGGCCAGCGGCAGCCGGACTGGCAACAGAAGGGGCGCCATCAGCGCGGCGAGATATACTCGCACGCTTGGCCCCTATCGCTCCGGTCTTCTTGGTGGAGGCATTCTTGCTCTTGGGCACGGGCTTGGAAGGCTTGGTCTCGGGCATCGCCATGTTTGTCCGTCGCTATTGCATCGCACGCCGCCAGTGTCAGGTTCATTTGGCGCGCGACAGGTATTTCTAGAAATTGTCGCACCAAGGGCGCAACGAGGATAGTCGCGCAGTCCGGCAGAGTCGGTGTACCCACCAGCGCAATGTCTTGCCTTCCCAAGCTGGAAACGAAGATGCGGGATGAATTGACCTCAGCTCACAGACTCGACTTCCGTATGTCCGCTGTTTTGGCATTCGAATGTTGTTTATCGGGCGCCCCCTGTCACTCGGTCCACGTGACCGGGCTTTCCGTTGCTTAGCTCATGTAGTGACGGACAGCGTCGTACACAAACTTTGGCGCAATGATGTGACGTAGTGCTGCTGCGGCGCGATTACCTGTGGACTGCCCTGAGACGCAACGCATCATGAGGGATACCATGAAGTACATCATCGGCTATCCCTGCTTCATCAGCTCGGAAGAACGCAAGACAAAGGTTATCCGCTGAACCTTGAAAAGAGATAGTGAAACTGAAGGGCGTAAATAAAAAACCCGCCTGTGAGGAACACAAAGCGGGTTTATCTAAATCGAGGCGGGATTCGAACCCGCAACCGCCCCTTCGTTAGAGAGGTGCTCTGTCCAGTTGAGCTACACGGCTAAGTACTACTTTACGTAGAAATAATACCATAGTCAACTTTAAAGCGCGTATTGGCCCGTACATTCTAGGAGGGCATGTTCGGTATTCGGTGTGAGCCAGCTGCTTCCCATGAGTCTGTCGATAGGCAGCTTTGGCCGAACTTCAGACGGTCAAGCTGCCAGCAAAGATGGCCAACGCCAGCACTAGAGCCTAGAAGTGGCCGGGTGCTACCGGCACAGCAGGCCCGACTCACCGGAATCTGCAACTGCTTAAGCATGCCATCCTGGTACTGACTACTTGTTGGCAGGCCGACTTCCCACGCGGGTACCACGGGGTTGCCAAACCCGAATAGGCAAACAAAACCTTTCTTCCCATACATGTGATGCTGCCTGGCCTTGTAATTGCAATCCAGGTATTACAAGGGCCTTGCCGACGTGGTTGGCCAGCTTGGCCAGCGTTTTGCCGGGGTGAAGATCCTTGTCCTAGCGTCAAGCACTTACAGCTTCGATTACCGATTCACGCGAGGCTTTGCGCTTATCGTGAGAAATGGGCTTGTTCGAAATAGCGCAGCCTGAAAACTTTCTGTAATCCACAAAAACATTGTACGCAAGTATTTTATACTTTAGTATTAGAGAAATTACTGCCTACCCTTCGGTTTAATCGTTGGGTTCTTACTGCCTAGGGATCCTTTCGGATCCCTTTCGCTTTTCTGATCAGATAGTCTGCGATGCTCCCCAATATCAGTGCAAGAAGGGCCACCGGCTCATAGGCAGTGTCATAGACAATGATCAGGTTCTTGGTGACCCAGCTTTCCGCTAGTGCAGTCGAACACGAAATCCATCGGCAGGACCTGGTTAGCTGCCATTGGCCGAGCCAGCTGGTAACGGTTGGCCATAGGTACCTTCTTGCGTTTGCGCCTGCGGATTTGCAAGCCCGCCTCGGCATAGAGTCTGTCAACGCGCTTGTGATTGACCTGCATGCCAGCCTGCCTCAACTTCAGGTAAATCATACCCGCGCCATAACAACGGTGGTGCTGCGCCAGCGCGATGATCTTCGCCTTGAGGGCAACATTGCGGTCAATGGCGGGCTGGTAACGGAATGAACTGGGGCTGATGCCGGCCAGGCGCAGCGATCGACACTCGCTGCGCCCCTTGGTGACCAGGTGGTGCACCAGATCCCGCCATGACGGTGCGCTCAGCACTTTTTTCGGAGGGCTTCCTTGGTGATTTCGTTCTCGAGCAGCGTTTCGGCAAGGGGTTTCTCCAGCCGCGCATTCTCAGCTTCAAGCTCCTTGAGGCGCTTGGCTTCTGACTCATTCATCCCGCCAAACTTGCTGCACCAGGGGTAATAGCTGGCTTCCGAAAAGGCGTGCTTATGGCACAGTTCGGCGACGGGGATGCCGGTTTTGGCTTCAAACAGGAAGCCAATGATCTGTTCTTCGGTGAAGCGCTTCTTCACGTCCAACCCCTTGTCATGGTGGCTTGGACGCTAAAGTCTCGTACTACTCAGATGGGGTGGAGGTCGCGTCAAGCCCACGTCCAACAGCCTCCTCCCATGACTCTCCCCGCATAAGCCGAGCGCTAATTTGTTCCTGCAGACGGTCCGATTCTGGTTTTAGGAAAGCCCACCGATGACGCTCCATATCAAAGTCAGAAACAGAAATTGACTCCCTCACTTCCACATCCGTGACGTATCTCCGCGCTGCATCCCAAAACCTCTCTGCACTCTCCAGCTCATGGACAGGGATAATGGGCTGCCTATAAGTTTGAGCCAGATACTGCAACACGGCTAGACCGTATCCCCGTCGCACAAAATTTTTATCAATTATTATTTCATACAAATACAAGCAATCATTAAGGGGAGATAATGCATAGACAGCAATGCCAACACGTTCACCCTCGGAGCTGAATATGATTCCACTATAATCAGGGGCTGGTGACGTTAGAGTATGGTCATAGCGTAACCTTTTCTCTACCGTGATTTGTGGTGGGTTAAAAAATTCGGAGTGTAAGGGTTTGCGACGGAGCCACTTCGCCATCGCCAGTTTAATCAGTTGATACTTCATGTTTCATGCCTACGCTTAATCGAATGTATTGCTCTGAAAACGCGGCGAGCCTAGATTTTCTGACGGAAATATCATCTTTCGACGAGCTGCTAGACCGCCTTGGAATGTATGCCTCTATTACGTCACCAAGGTGGGCATGAAGCATCCCTGATTTATTCAATATCCATGACCCGTTAGCACGGCCATCACCCATATCAACAATCATTTGACATGAAACTTGACTCAAAAACAACTGAACAAGCCGGTCCCTAGTAGCAATATAAGGGAAAACTAGAGCATTTCCATAGCTTTTAGTCGGAAAGAGTGCAAGCGCAGGCAGTGCTAAATCATATGAAATATTCTGCAGCTTTGTCTGCTGCTCTTGCTGGCTTTTTGCTATCTTCATGTCACTTTTAATTTTCTTCAAATCCTTATTGGTAAACAATTCTGGGCGTTCTGCGGCCAAGAACATTAGGGCTGCAAAGTAATAGTGGAGTTGAAAGAAAGGAAGGTCTGAATTTTGCAAAAGGCCTGACAACCACTCCAGCTTGCTAGCCGCTGTTGCAGTCTGATGAAATAAGTAGACGATGGCAGCAAGATAACCTGACAGCAGTTGAACATTTGCTGCGATAGCCTTGCGTGTTGCCTCCATCGAAGCATCAAACTCAACTGCACCCTGTTTTGCCTCAGACCAGCCAAAGTTACGTTCGAGAAGCTCTGCATACTCGTGTAGTTTTTCAGAGGCTCCGGCATACTTTTGCCTCTGCTCAATCATCGCGATTACAGGATTAAGTTCGATTGGATGGGATCGTAGCAATTTGGCGATGTACTCACTATTCTCAGGTCGCCTATTCTCAACAAGGTCACTGAAAATGTTGTTATCCAGAATCAGCGAATGAAGAAAAATTCGATCGTCTACTGCCACCCCTGTCGACTGAATAAGTGGCTTGATATATAGAGCATCATCTTCCACCGGTCGTGTTTCTTGAGGAACACCATCCAGAACCCATTGCTCATCAATTAGTGATTTAATTAGCATGCCTTTTATTTCCTCCCTGTGTTGGCCATAAGCCCATGCTGGCAAGTTCAGCTAAATTGGCAATGCAGTAGCCATCCTTGATAAGAAATCTTTCGATGTACACATCAAGTGATACTTCATTGGTTTAGCAGGTCATATCCTTACCCGATCTAGACCAAGATGCAACAAGATTATCCTTCAGTCACTTTTCGATAAGTCCGAACCCAACCATAGCAACCCTATCAAAACTAAAAACATGTTCAGCTGGCGACTCCTCACAACGCCCGACCAGTCTATTTTGAAACTGGCGGCCACCTCTTCTCAATAGGATCCGAGCTGAACAAATTGGGCACTGAGCGCTGTAGCGAACCAAGCGTATCTCTCTTTTCGCGCCAGATGGGTCATCTGAAAGAGTCACCAATTCTAATTGTGCGTGATCTACCTCGTTGAATGCCGTGAATAACAGCGGAGCCATCGTAATGCGCCAGTTGACTAGCTGTACATAAGGCTCTAGCCATAGAAAGCCCATGATGCCGACACCGATAGCGGAGCCAACTACCTTAATAAAATCAGAAAAGCCATGTTGGTCGTAAACTATTGAGATAAAAGACAGCAGGAGGTAGCTACCGACGAAAATAAAGGTAATAACGCAATAGGTGAGAAAAAGCCATTTTCTCCAGCCATACAGTTTGTACCCTGACTTAAGAAACCAGCCAATCCACCAGGCTGGTTGAATCTGGGTGTCCATGATGTACTGAACCGTGATACCTGCTGTGGCTGTACCTGAATGACTGGGAACAGTTTGCTTTGGGATAACAGCGAAGTAGCAGAAAAAATACTTGGAGGTGTTGCCTGAGCCGCCCGGGCTTGCCTGCTTGGCCGGCAGGCAAAAGCCTGAGTAGCCATGCTGGGCAGCCCAGCTTCTTAAACCATCACCATGAATTTCATCGAAATCTTGCAAGACCTTCCAGGTCGGCGCCAGCCACCCCGATGCAGACTTGTCGCTAATCTCGTCCAAGCAAGCCCGGAGATTCTCTGCGTCATATGCAGTGGAGCTATGCCCCTCCCCAACACGCTGGATTTCATAGTCCAACCACGCCTGCAACACACGATACGGCTTCGTCGTCTTTCGCACATGCCGAAGGAAGCCCTGCAGGCATAGCAAGCCTGACAGATAGTCTTGCAGACTAGCCATGGCATCGTCGACTGCCTTTTTCTCTTGTTTTTCAATCGCTTCCATAACTGTCCAAAACAGTTTTATGACAAATTGAGACTATTCTAGCCGCATATCTGGCTCTAGCGTGACTTCTGTGTTCAACGCCAAGAGTAAACGCCATGACCAACGCTACCCAACCGATGATGACTTTCGCCCTCGCTGATGATGGGCGAGTGGTCCACGTAGATGATGTACCAACCGGCATGAACTGTGAGTGCACCTGCCCTGGTTGTCATAAGCGCCTGATTGCAAAGAATGCCGGACGCGAGAAAACCCACCACTTCGCCCACGAAGCAGGAACCGATGCGCAAGGGTGTGCTGAGACAGCTCTGCACCAAGCCGCCAAGCAAGTGGTGTTGGAGTTTCACCGCATCAAAGCACCCGCTGGGCAACTCTCTCTGCAACAAGATGCAGAGCTACATCTGACGAATGTGCTGCTCGAGCATCGACTGCAAGCTGTCAGTGGTGATGTAGTCGTCGACTGCTATGCCCAGTCCGCACATGGCGCTTTTGCCATTGAGATTGCCGTCCATCACAAGGTCGATGAGGTGAAAGCCGACAAACTGCAGGAGTTGTCTCTACCGACCTTGGAGATTGACCTCAGTGACATGGTTACCCTGCCGTGGAGCTGGACTGAGCTTGAAGGTGCCGTTCTGTTTGATCTTGAAAGAAGGAAGTGGATTGAAGTGGCGACCGAACCTTTATCATCCGCTGGTGAGCTGGATGCTCTGACACCCATTTCCAACCTGATGGATCAGTGCCCGGATGCGCAACGCTTTGCCGTCGGTAATGTATGGATCTGGTTCAGACGGTTGCCCCATGGTAATTATTCGGTTTTCCACCGCTTTGATGAGCCAACCCGGCGCATTGTGGAATCCATTTGCCGAGGCCGTGGACGCTGGGAACCACGCTACAAAAACTGGATTATTTTCGATCGGTTCAAAGACGTCGTGTTATCCGAGCTTATCAGTCGAACAGAGCCGCTTGACCAATGACGCCACGAGGTAAATTTAATTACTCTGATACAGATAAAGCCAGAAGCGACGTACTTCTGGCTTTTTTGCGGCAAACCTTGGAAATTTATTTCCAACGTCAGAAATGGCATGCCAATTTAAATAAATCATTAACCTAAAAGAAAAAATAGATTTTGACTTTCGTAAAATACCGAACTAGCTTCTTGTATATGTACCAAATGTTGTGAACTTTTGAAGAGGTGTCACATGAGAACGCCTGAGCAAGTTCGAGCTGAGTTTGATCGGTGCGGAATATCTATTCGTACTTGGGCAAGATTTCACGGCTACCCGGCAGCACTGGTCTACCAGGTTTTAAAAGGGAATAAGCCTTGCCGAATTGGCATGAGCCATGAAATTGCCGTCCGTCTAGGCTTGAAAGACGGTGTGGTCAGTGACCCCCAAGAGCTGACTAACACGCTGTCGGCAGAATTTTCAGAGAAAATTGAAGCCATGACTGGCTGACTATTTCCACCCAGCCATTTCATATTCATATAGGAGAGTGCCATGTAAAACCCGTGCGCGATGTTGAAAGTTGAAGAGCACGGAAAGGCAAAGCCCCCAAGTTCTGCGAAAACCTGAGGGCTTTATGAAGCTGACTAGATATGCACCCAGTCAGTTCCATTCTGGCTTTTCCGATAGGGACAGTCAAGGTCGATTTGCCCGAGACCGTCCCTGCTCATCCCTGTCAAGCTAATTCACGCTTTCAGTGAATTGGCCGCCGAAAGGAAAAGCCATGAAGCCCCATCCAGAATGGAGGGCCCCTACGGTCCGCCCCCGTCCAGAGCAGCCGAGCATTCAGCTCGACATGTACCACGCCCATCAGCTCTGGCATCCTCGAGATGCCACACACCACAGCCTCCTTGTCGTGGTCGACAGAACCACCAGGCTCATTCTGAGCACGTTCCTTGTAGCCAACGCTAAAAGCCAAGAGCTGCACAATGCACGGGAAGGTGAACAATCATGCTGATCCCTTCCGTCCGCAAGATTCACAACCACAACAGCCATAAAGTCATCGGCCTTTCCTTCAGCTACAAAATGAACGGTCAGATCCCTTGGGAAAGCACCCTGGAGAGAGACTGGCTGCTTCATCTGGAAGCCAACCCAGCCATTCGCGAAATATATGGGCAACCGCGGAAGTTTCACTATTGCCTTGATGGTGAGTGGCATCAGTACACCCCAGACTTTGAAGTGCACTGGAAGGACAAGAGCCGGCTGGTAACAATTTACGAAGTCAAGCCAGAAGAAAAAGCATTAGATGCTGCCTTCAAGGCGATGGCCAATGCCATTGGACTTCACCTTGCCACATTGGGCTACGAATACATCGTGGTGGATAGCAAGCTCATCCGTTCTGGCAACCAACTCGCCAATCTGAATTTCCTGAAACACTATGTGGATGTGTTTGTTACCCAACGGGATCGACAGCACATCGCGAATTTTCTATCCCAGGTCACGACCTGCCGATTGGCAGGGCTGGCCATCCGTTTTGGCAACAACGACCTCACCTTGGCAGGGCTGTACCGACTGCTTTGGGAAGGATGGCTGGACTACGACAAGCGAAAAAAAGTAAGCCCACTGCTCACGGTACGCCTGGCCGAAGGAGCACGCATATGACACATTTTTTACGCGCTGGGCTCTCGCTCACCCTTTATGGCCAGCCATTTCGTGTCCTCACTGCCCAGCCTGACCAGGGCGCAACCCTCCTGAATGAGCGAACCTCCAACGTCAAGCAGTTAAGCTGCGAAGACATCGAGACCTACGACCAACAAGGCGTCCTGAAAATTGCCGTGGACCAGGATGTCCTGTTCCGGGACGATGGGCTACCACCTATTCCCTCCGCTCTTCCAGAGCATCATCGACGAACACTACAGCGGCGACTACAGTATGTGCGTGCCGTGCTCGACAACACCCAATCTTTTTCACGGTCGTGGGAAGTGGCGCCGATTGCCTCGAAGATTGCCACCATGATCGGCGACGCCAAAGCACCAAGTACCACATCCATCTACCGATGGTGTCGTTCCTTCCTCAGTAGCGGAGAGGACGTGATGTCACTTGCGCCCCTAACAGCCAATTGCGGTCGCCATTACGGCCAGGTGGATGCCGAAGTGCTGGAGCTGTTCTACGAAACGGTTGATACCTTTTACCTGACCCGCGCGCGGCTCAGTAAACGCGACGCGCATGCCGAGCTGGTGGACCGCATCACGGAGGCAAATGCGGCACGATCTGCCGACGCCAAGTTACGAGCTGTCAGCTATGGCGGGTTTTGCAAGCTCATCAACCGTCTGCTGGACCCCTTCATTTTGAAGGCAAGACGCTTCGGTGAAAAATACGCGCGTCGCTACTTCAGAACGCGTCGTAACGGGCCGATTGCCATGTTCCCATTGGAGCGGGTGGAAATCGATCACACCCGGCTGGATGTCATCGTTGTCCACCCAATCACAAAACAACCGCTGAAAAGACCGACCTGCACTGTTGCAATCGACCGGAGAACCCGAATGGTGTGCGGCATCTACATTGATCTAGAGCCTCCCTCGAGTATTGCGGTGCTGATGTGCTTGCGTCAGGCCGTTACCAGTAAGCAAGCCATCCTGGATAGCTTGCCGAATGGCAGCAGTTTCACCTGGCCGGTAGAGGGGCAGTTCCGTCTGATCTGCATGGACAATGGCCCGGAATTTCATGGCCATGCTCACAAGCAGTTTTGTGCGGGCATGCACGCAGACATGCAGTACTGCCCTCCAGGGATGCCGTGGTACCGGGCACCTGGCGAGCGGTTCATCGGCACCCAGAATCGACGGCTGATCCACAAACTCCCCGGAACAACCTACTCGAACACCAGGGAACGTGGGGATTACCCTTCTGAAAAGCTCGCCCACCTGACGCTGCATGAGCTGCGCCAACTGGTCTATCGCTGGGTCGTGATGGAATACCACAACACTCGTCACAGCGAACTTGGCGAGACACCGTTGCAGTGCTGGACCCGTCTGGTTGAAGAACACCCTATTCCACCCTTACCCAGCAGCCTCACCCTCGAGGTCGAGACCGGGCTCACCTTTGAACGAACAATCAGTAATGGGCGCATCGGCACCAAAGGTTTGATCTACCACCACCCCTATCTCATACACCTGCAGGAGCGCTTGGCCGCCAAACAGAAAGTGATGCTGCGGATCGACCCTGAAGATGTCACGCAAGCGTACATCTACGACCCCATCAACAAGGGCCTGATCCGGCTGGAATGCCTGACTCAGGATCTTGAGCCAGGGACAAGTTGGCTCGATTTTCAACGTAAACGCAAAGGCAGAACCGTTCAATCCGATACCGTCGAGGGTCGCACACCTGATGCAGAAACACTGCGGCAAGAAAAGGCTAAGTTGCGGCGAGAAGTTCACCAACTCCACCAAGACGCCGAGCATGATCTTGCTCAGCAGAGTCGGAAGCGCACGAAGACGAAAAATCGTAACCAGACAGCCTCCTCCCAAGAACAACATCGCAGCACAGCATCAACCAGCCTATATCCAGCTGAAAGCTTGGGCGAGGACTGGTTTATTGATCTTTCACCTGATCCGGGAGCCACATCATGAAACATGATCCAAAACGCATTCATGAGCTGCTGAAAAAGGTCGCGACTATCCGAATTCGTTATCCCTTATTCAACGCTATCCTCGCCGACATGGATCGATGCCTGACCGAATCGCCAGATCTGCGTGAGCCGCTCTGCATGCTCATCACCGGTGATACAGGCGTAGGCAAAAGTACTCTGATCGACACTTTCCACGGTATGCATCCTCCGCACAGCACGGAAGAAGGGACCGAAATACCCGTTCTAGTTGCCTCGGTACCCCTTCCTGCCACCATCGGTGGGCTGTTCAGTTCAATGTTGTATGCCATGGGAGCTCCGTTCCCGGATCGAGGAAACATCGAATTCAAGCGCCGGCGCCTGATCGAACTCCTGAGACGATGCCATACACGGCTAGTGATCCTCGATGAATTCCAGCACCTGGTGGAAAGAGGAAAGCGGCAACGCATCGAAGCTGTTGCCGATGCTATCAAGAGCCTGATCAATCAGTCCGACATCCCTTTCCTCTTAGTCGGCATGCCAGCAGCACACTCGGTTTTGGAGTATAGCCCCCAACTCGCTGGGCGTTTTCCGCTACGCCCCAAGCTACCATCCTTTAACTGGCTCGAACGACCATCCGATTTCGAACGCCTGCTGGCCTGTTTCGAGCAGGCACTCCCCTTTGAAAAACCAAGTGGCTTCTGCGACGACACCCTGCCCGCTCGCTTCTACCTGGCAACAGGCGGCAACTTCCGGTCGTTTACGACGCTGATCCACGATGCATCGCGCACGGTCTTGATGAACGACGGTGTCCGGATTGAGCGGGAGCAACTCATTCAAAGCTACGACAAGCTACTGGCTGCAAACCGCCGCCTTCGGGCCAATCCATTCAAGGAAAAAAATACTGCCATTGAGCATTGGGTCGATCAGCTTCGGGAGGCCGGCCGTGACTGTTAGCAATCCAATCAACCCTTCGCGGCTTCCTCGCCTCTTGTTCCGTTTTCGACCCGATAAAGCGGAAAGCTTCGCAGGATATCTGCTACGTCTGGCTGATGCGAACTACATGCACCACGCGCACGAGCTTCTGGAATACCTGCAGCAAAAGCGGGAAAGACGAGATCAGGGTTCATTCATTCCCCAACTTGGCGTGTATTCACTTTACCCTATCTGCCTGGAAGTCGGGATATCCGCGGAAGAGTTTGCTTGGTGGTGCAAACCAATGGATACACTGAACAACAGGTATCGCAAGTTCCTGCACCATGGTTGTAAATGGCCTGTGCATCTACTGCGCAACCAATATCGAGCGTGGTGCCCCGCTTGCCTGAGAGAAAAGGCGCTACACCTTTCCGTTTGGGATTGGCATCTTACCACTTGCTGCCATAAGCATCAGGCGCTGCTCGTCGATCGTTGCCCTGCGTGCCAGCAGCGGGTGAAATGGCGCTACTCTCAATTGCGTTACTGTTCATGCGGCTTCCCGTTATATGAAGGAGCCTTCCCTATCGTTCCGGAGGGAAAAACGCTGGACATCGAAGCCCTGTCGCCCACGGAGCTGCAGCGTTTCATCACCCTTGCACTGCTGATGCACTCACCTAGTTCTAGTCAGCTGGACATATCGCTACTGGCAAAATCAAATGTTGCTCAGCTCCACCTTACCCTAACCGCAATCCCCCCCGAACAGCTACTGGACGCGACCCAATTCGAAAAGGCTGTGTGCAAGCAACTCGATGTGCGTCTCTTCCAACAGCCCACTTGGGGGCCGCGCTACGCGGCCTCGCCGCTATTAGGTGGACTGCAAATCGATGCCGTATTCGATGAAGAGCTCGTCACAATCGCTGATAGTTGGATGCAAGCCTTGCCCCTGGATGCCACTGCAGGTGCCCCGCGCTCGGTCACATCGCAAACATCACTGCCGATTGGGGCAGTCGCTATCACATTGAACGTCACGGCCCATGTGGTGCGCAGACTGATCAAGAAAGAGGTATTGATTGGTTTGGCGGATACGGCCTGCGCGGAGCAGCGCCGGCGACAGTCTCACATGGTTAGCGGTGAGAGCCTGGCACGTCTTCAGCAAGCGCTGTCGACAACGACTTGCCGCGATACGCAAGGGAAACTCGTCCGATTTGACCACTTCGGCATTGATTTTGCGACCCGGCTCAACCTTTTCAAGGATGTCCTCAATGGGAGCCTGGCCATTTGCACCTTTGATCCACGTATCGGATTACCTAGCGTCGAATTGATCATTCCGGAGAAGCACACAAATAATCCTAACCGTATGAATGTAGGCATGGTCGCAAAAGCGCTCGGGATTTATACCGATGCCGTTTATCGCGTTGCAAAAGCGGGCTTGCTTCGTTACGAACCTTATCGGAGGCGGCAGTTGCTCATCTCCATCGAGGATCTGCAAGCCTTCCATAGAGAGTACGTCTTTGTTCGGGAGCTGGCACAACAACTAGGCTGCAATGCCACCAATCTTGCCGATAAGCTCATGTCCGCGGGCGTTCAGCCAGTGCACGGTCCAGCAATCGATGGTGGGCTAGTTTATGTTTTTCGTCGAAGTGAACTCGATCACCTGGATCTCAATACAATCGCGGCCAGCAGTACTTACCACAGCCGCTGCGGCCGCGGTCACAAGCGCCCCGTGGTGAACAACGATATCTCCGATCTACTGACACACAAGGCTGCTTGCCAACTGCTCGGGATTACACCATCTCAGTTAGACAAGATTTGTCGATCAGGACTACTCTCACCATCATATACCGAAACCCATGGCTCACAAGTAACCTACTCTATTGAAGCAGTGGAAGCATACCGGATCCACTACCAAACAAATCCAAATCTTATAACCCGACATGAAGCGGAAGCAATCACAAATAGCAAAGGCATACGTTTTAGATTTGATGTCCTGCGGCAGGGCCTTGTCATTCAAGTTTTTAATGGGATTGAAATTCGCTACAAAAAAGACGAACTAGAGAAGGCAATTGATTTTTTACAGTCTACCATTGATACAAAAAAACTGGCATCAATTACAGGTGTGAGCTTGGCAAGGGTAAGGTGGGAAGCTAAGTATGGGTGCCTTATTGGCATGGCTGTTCATACAGGGTATGGAGTCAGACGATTTCTCTTTCCACTCACTGCCATTTCTGTGTTGCAGGAAGTTGCAGCCTCTCGAACACCATGGAAACGAAGAAAAGAGTCCGCCCACCAAGTCAACTCTCCAACTCACTGATCAGTAGCTTGCTTTTCATTTTTCAAGATTTCCTCTCCAACAATCCTCAAAAACTGATCCGCAGGTATGTTCAGCCCACGACTCAGCAGGTAAAGGGTCTCTAGCGATGGGGACCTCTTACCTCCTTCAAGTAGAGAGATATAGGTTCTATCCAAATCCGCCTCGAACGCCAACTTCTCTTGTGACAGCCCCGCCTCCTTCCGCATTCTTCTAAGTAGCGTCCCAAATAATTCATTAAGCATGTGCAACTCACTCTATCGGCGTTGTTCCGTACAGAATAGCTAATTGCAAGCTTTGTGTACATCCATGTAAAATTTCAAATTTTCCCCACATTAAAAATCACTCATATCAGGCGCGGCCGAGCATAAGTCAATAATATTCAAAGAGTTTCATTTCCATTTTTAGCCCCTTGCGACAATATCGCATTTTATTGACATGTAGTTATGCAAAAGGCACACTCTTCGGTGTGCCTTTTTTATTGGGGCAATTGCGGAATCAGAAATCATGAAAAATAACCTGATAGGTTCGGACTATTCAAAACTAGGCCAAGCGATTGTTTCTAGTTTTTTTGTGGATCAAAACGAGAAAGAACTGTCGATATTTCTGTGTGGCGGCGCAATGGCAAATGGGAGTGCGCGACTAAAATTTTGGGAAGTCTGCAAAAATGAAAAGAATATTATCGTAAAATTCCCAGAAGGCCTCTTTGATGAGTTGCTAGAAAAGAATGCATACAATCTACTGGAACTAGAAGAAATTCTGGCAGATAGCGTTGATGCCATAGTTATTTTCCCAGAAAGCCCAGGATCGTGGGCTGAGCTGGGTGCCTTTGCCGAGAATAGCCACCTGCGGAGAAAAATTGTATGTATTGCCGAGAAGAAATTTAGATCAAGTTTTTCATTTATAAATCTTGGTCCAATTCGCGTCCTAAAGAAAAACGAACCATCAAAAATAATTGATTTTAAATATTCTGATTTGTCAGACAGAGAAAGAACAAAAGAGTTAATAGCCTTGGTCGCACATGCCGCCAAGAAAATAAAGCGCCAATTTCCCAGTAGGAAAGTTGGCCTCTTTAGGCTGGAGGAATTAATACAACTCTCCTTGTATTGCATCGACTCTGCGGACTGGTCACAAATGAAACAAATATATAAAAATGTAGAAATTGGTATCTCGTCAGAAAAGTACGATAAAATTTTCGACATTTGCATTAATATGCTACTAATTCAGGGGAAAATTGAAAAAGATGGCGAGGGGAAATTTTTTCTAAGTGATTTTCATACTAGGCAAATTGAAAACAAAATGTACAGAGAAAAAATAAGACAACTACAGAGAATCAGAGTGGAAATTATGAATGCAAGTTTTCGTAGACATGCTGAAGTGAAGATGGGTAGAATGATAGCACTCTCTCCCTAGCGGGTGATGCTATCCTTGATAGCTAGCCGAATGGTGTTTCGCCATTCAACATTGCTGCCTGGTGGTGGACATTACAGACTTGGTCTGTAAATGGCCCCGCCATTTACAGACCAAGTCTGTAATGTTAGACCTTATGTCGTAGGGAGAGAGTCCATGCCTCCATCACATCCTCTAAAAAAGCCTGAAGCTCTTTACAAAGCCAGAATTCTAGGCTTTCCTGAGATCGATTCAGTATCAGATTTGAGCAACAAACTTAGACTTCCAGTCTCTACGATAAATTATTATGCGTATCGCAATGAGAAGTTTGGGTACAAAGAGTTTTCGATCCCAAAGAAGCCACACGGCAAAAGAATACTCCACTCTCCAGTTAGGCAGTTGAAGTTTATACAGGCCTGGATACTGAGAAATATTCTTGACAAATTAAATTCAAGCAATGCTGCGACGGCGTTTGAAATAGGAAAAAACATCGCCACCAATGCAAGAATACACATTGGTCAAAGTTACATTGTCAATGTTGACATTAAAGATTTCTTTAGCTCGACTCCAGCAAAAAAAGTCTACTCAATATTCCGCTCGATTGGATACTCTGATCAAATTTGCTGGACTCTAACAAATTTAGTTACTTTTAATGGATTTCTTCCCCAGGGCGGCCCGTGCTCACCAAAGTTGGCCAATTTGATTTGCCATAGACTTGATGCAAGACTATTAGGCTTTTCCAAGAAAAACAATCTATCGTATTCCAGGTATGCCGACGATATTACAGTATCAACATCCAGTAGAGTGCATATAGCTAAAATACTAAGATTTTTGAATGTTGTCATTGCCGAAGAAGGGTACTCGCTCAGGCATGAAAAAACTTGTATTTTGGGTAGAAGGCGAGCAAAAAAAGTGACTGGCCTTGTCGTATCCAATGAAGTGCGAGTTGGCAGGAAAAAATATCGAGAGCTTAGGGCAATTATATACACCGGTATAAAAGACAATGATCCTAGCAAAATTTCATACGCAGAAGGGTATTTGAATTTTTTAAAAGGAATCGATAATAAAACTTATCGGCAGTTGAAGAGATACTGGGAAAAACTAGCCTCCCAGCATCAGACGGATCCACGCGTAGCGGGCAGCCCGGATAAGGCGCAGCCGCATCCGGGAAACAACGCCACCGCCCCACCATAAAAAGGTTGGCCGCATTACCCCTTACAGGGCATGCGGCCAACCTTTTTGCCTTCACCCTCGCCTGCTATCTGCTTGTCGGCGCTACACCCTTCCCCGGATGCGCCGTTGGCTTATCCGGGCTACCTGTTACCCACCGCAACCATTGCCCACCGCAGGTTTGGCCTGACTGCCGTTTTTAATGCCATGCCCTGTTGCGCGATGCTGCTGGCGGGAGGTGGGGCGATGGTGCAATATCGACGAAACCGCGTGGCGGGTGGCTGCTACTTTTTTACCGTCACCTTGCAGGACCGGCGGCAGCGTTATCTGGTGGAGCATGTGGTGTGGCTGCGGGAGGCGTTTCGGGTGACGATGCGGCGGCGGCCATTCGTGATCGACGCCATCGTGGTGCTACCCGATCACCTGCACTGCATCTGGACGTTGCCACCGGGTGATGATGACTACCCGGCGCGCTGGCAGGCCATCAAGGCGCATTTTGTCAAACGGCTGCACCGGCTGGGCATACGCGGCAAGGCCGGGCCGGATGGGGCGGCGGGCATCTGGCAGCGCCGCTATTGGGAGCACACCTTGCGTGATGAGGCCGATTTTGCCCACCACGTGGCCTATATCCACCACAACCCGGTGAAGCACGGGCTGACCGTCCATGCGGATGATTGGCCGTTCTCCAGCATCCACAGCCGCCGCTGGCAGGAACAAAACCGTAGCCCGGATAAGGCGTAGCCGCATCCGGGGAGCAACGCCACCGCCCCACCATAAAAAGGTTGGCCGCATCACCGTTTACCCGGTATGCGGCCAACCTTTTTGCTTCTGCCCTCGCCCGCTTGCTGCCTGTAACCAACATGCCATGCCCCGCCTGCAGCGTTGGCTTATCCGGCCTGCCGCTTTTGACAGCTATACGTCGCTGCGTATGCGCTGCTGGCCTGCATGGCGGCGGGCGGCGGGTTTACAGGTGGCGCTCGAAGTGTTGTACCAGGCGGCGCAGGTCGTCGGCGGTGGTGTGCAGTTGCGCGGCGTAGTGGTGGGTCTGGCTGATGTTGTGGCTGTTTTGTTCGGTCAGCGCGTTCATCGATTCCATGTTCAATGCGACTTCGGTGGAGGTGGAAGATTGCTGCTGCAGCATGTCGGCTACGGTTTGTGCGGCGCTGGATACGCCGTGGCTGGCCTGACGGATGGCACCCAGGCTGTCGCTGGCCACACGTACGGCCTGCTCTACCTGGGCTACCTGGGCCAGGGCGTCCTGAATGTTGCGGGTGACTTCGGCGGTGCGTTGCGCCAGTACGTCGATGGACTGCTCGATTTCCTTGGTATTGCCGGCGGTGCGCTCGGCCAGGCTGCGTACTTCGTCGGCCACTACCGCAAAGCCGCGGCCGGTTTCGCCGGCGCGGGCGGCTTCAATGGCGGCGTTTAGCGCCAGCAGGTTGGTCTGGTTGGCAATGTCCTTGATCACCAGCGCCACATTGCCAATGTCTTGCGTGGATTGCTGCAACACGGCAATGGCGTCGTTGGTGGCGTGAAATTCCTGCATGGCCAGGCTGGTGGCGTGCTCGGTCTGCTGCATGGCTTGTTCGCCAGCCACGGTGAGCTGGCGGGCCTGGTCGGCGTGGCCGGCACCGTTACGTGTAGCGTGCGAGATTTCGGTTACCGATACCGACAGTTGTTCCAGCGCGGCGGCCACGCGGCCAATGCCGTCCAGCGCCTGTTCGCCACGCCCTTTGAGCGCAGCGGCTTGCTCGTGGACGGCCGCTGCAATATGGCCAACGTCATTGGCGCCGCCCACCACATCGGCAATGACGGCACGGGTGTTGATGCGCATGGATTCCAGCTCGGTGCCGATGTCGCGCATGTCGGCACAGCCGTCGGCAACAAACGGCACGGCAAAGTTACCCTCGCCCAGTTGCTGGATGCCGTGGCGGATGCGTGCCAGCGGCTGTACGGCCTGCCGGCGCAGCAGCAGGGCGCCGGCGATCAGCCAGGCCGCAGCCAGCAGGCTAAGTGCCAATTGCGCGCCGTCGGGCAGCAATAGCTCGGTAAACAGCGCCAGCACGGCGGGGGCTACCATCAGCAACAGCAGGCGGTCCAGGCTGGCACCGTGGTCGATACGGGTGCGCGGCATGCTGGCGCGCTTGGCACGGATGGCGGCGTACAGCTGCTCGGCGGCGGCAACTTGCTGGCGGTCCGGGCTGTTGCGTACTGACATATAGCCGATGATGTTGCCGTTTTCGCGCAGCGGGGTGGCGTAAGCGTCTACCCAGTAGAAGTCGCCATTCTTGCTGCGGTTTTTTACCAGGCCGCGCCATGGCTGGCCGGCCTTGATGGTGTGCCACATGTCTTCAAATGCCTCTGACGGCATATCGGGGTGGCGCACGATATTGTGCGGCTGGCCGATCAGTTCGTCCTCGGTAAAGCCGCTGATATCGATGAAAGCGCGGTTGGCGTAGGTGATGGTGCCCTGCAAGTCGGTTTTGGTGACGATGGGGCGTTTGGGGTCTAAAAAGCGTTCGGTCTGAGTAACAGGCAGGTTGCTACGCATGGTGGGTATCCTTGGCTAATGCCGCGCCTCTACATGTTAATTTATATCAATTGGTGACAATATATTATAAATAAACCTATAAATAAGCAATTGACATGAATAAAGACCGGCACGTGTCGTGGTGCCAGGTATTGTTCTGACTGCAAAACAGATTGATCTGTCTATAGACATACAGTAGACATTTAATAAGTAACAGTTCAACGATAGCCTAAAGCGTTGATTTTTGCGCGGCATATGTCATGCAAATTACTTACAAGCCCGCATGGCTATTGCTGCTTGCACTGTTGGCGGTGGCGGTACGAGGGCACGCTCACCAGCCGTTGCTGATCGCAGTAGACAGCCACAGCCCGCCGTTTGCGTTTGAAAACGCGCAGCGGCAGCCGCAGGGGATTTATGTAGGTATTCTGCAAGCCGTGGCGCAGCGTAGTGGCGTACCGTTGCAGGTTCGGGCCATGCCGTGGCGCCGCGCCATGCAGGGGCTGGATTTGTCGCAGCATGGCGTGGCCGGGCTATACAAGAACGCCGAGCGCGCAGCGCGTTACCTGTATTCCGACCCTATCTGGCAAGAAGACGTGCACCTGTTTACCCTGCCCGCCTCCAGCTTGCAGGCACAGCGGGCCGAGCAGCTGGTTGGCACGCGGCTGGGCACGCTGGCCGGCTGGTACTACAGCGACACGCTGCAGCAGATGCAGCAGCGCGGTGAGGTGGTGCTGGAAACCAGCGAGTCGGACGCGCAAAACATCGGCAAACTGCGTGCACGACGGCTGGACGGCGTCCTGGCGGTGAAAGATTCGGTGCATTACCTGCTGCAGCACCACCCGCGCCAGCGCCAGGCATTGCGTGATGGTGGCCTGGTCGTCAGCAACGCTACCTATATCGCGCTGCCGTTTACCCCCGGCAATGTGGTGCTGATGGACCGCATCAATACCGCTTTGCGGCAAATGGGCACGGCCCGCTCGCCGGCCACTACCGGGCGCTAACGCCTGCCAGAACGGTGAACAGCGCCGCCACCCGCAGTGCCGCCCCCTTGCCGGCTAACCGCAGCGGGCCGCGGTAAGGCGGCAAGCGCAAGCTGCTGCCCCTCATGCGTTTTCAAAACCCTGCAGCACGTTCACGGCATTGATGCCGATTTCGTCCACCCTGTAGCCGCCTTCCATCACGAACAGCGTCGGCACGCCCACCGCCGCAATGGCGGCGCCGATGCGGCAGAAATCGGCCGTGGTCAGGCGGAAGTGGCTGATCGGGTCGCCTTCGTAGGTATCCACCCCCAGCGACACCACCAGCAGGTCGGGTCGGTACTGACGCAGTTGGCCGCAGGCGTGCTGCAGCGCCTCGCCGTAGCCATCCCACGCCGTGCCGTGCGGCAGCGGATAGTTGAGGTTGAAGCCCAGGCCGGCGCCACGGCCGGTTTCGTCGCGGTGGCCGGAAAAATACGGGTAGGATCGGCGCGGGTCGCCGTGCAGCGACACGAACAGCACGTCGTCACGGTCATAAAAGATGCTCTGCGTGCCGTTGCCATGGTGGAAGTCCACGTCCAGCACCGCCACGCGCTGGCTGCCGTTGTCGCGGCTCCACTGCGCGGCAATGGCGGCGTTGTTAAGGTAGCAGTAGCCGCCCATGTACTCGGCAGCGGCGTGGTGGCCGGGCGGGCGGCACAGTGCAAAGGCACTGCGTTGGCCGCCGTGCAGCAGGCTGGCGCCGGTCAGCGCCAGGTTGGCGCTACTGCTCACGGCCTGCCAGGTGCCGGCGGTAATGGCCACCCCGGCGTCCATGGCATAAAAGCCCAGCTTGCCGTCGATGTGTTCCGGTTCGATGTCGCTGCGCAGGTCACGCACCGGCCAAACCAGCGGCAGCGCGTCGTGCTGGTGGCCCAGTGCCTGCCACTCGCCCCAGGCCTGCTGCAAAAAGCGTACATAGCGCTTGCTGTGTACGCGGGCGTAGTGTTCCGGCCCAAATGCCTGCGGCGCCACGATATCGCCCAGCCCTACCTGCAGGCTGCGCGCCAGCACGATTTCGGCGCGTTCCGGCATCTCAAAACACGGCGACACCTTGCCGTCTTTCAGTTCGCTGGCGTGGTGCAGCTGGTGGTCGGGGCTATAGATGGTCAGCATGGCGGTGGCCTCAAGGCAGTCGGAATAACGGCCAGTCTACGCCCGGCGCCGGGCAATATTTTTGCTTTTCTTGCCCGCCAATGCAGAATACGGGCAAAGAAAACCAGCAAAAAAGCCATCATGAAAAAAGAAACCGCCAGCAACACCCTGGACGCCACCGACCGTGCCATTCTGCGCCACGTGCAACAAGACGGCGCGCTGTCTACCCCGCAGCTGGCCGAACGGCTGGCGCTGAGCGTGACGCCGTGCTGGCGCCGGCTAAAACGGCTGCAGGACGACGGCTATATCCGCGACTATCAGGCCAACCTGGACCGGCGCCGCCTGGGGCTGGACGTGCTGGCCTACGTCAGCCTCAGTTTTGCCAGCGTCGGCAATCCGCAGCCCAACGCCTTCGAGGCGCTGATTGGCGACCACGCGCAAGTGCTGGCCTGCCACAAGATAACCGGCAACGCCGACTACATGCTGGTGGTGGTGGCGGCCAACCTGGACCACTACAGCCAGTTTGTGGAATGGCTGCGCGCCATCCCCGGCATCCACACCATTCATTCCAACCTGGCGCTAAAGGAAGTGAAAGCCGATAGCCGGCTACCGCTGGGCGAGTAAACAACGCGCCCTGGCAGCGCTGCAGAACACCGTGTTTTGCCCCCACCTTGCCTGCCCGGCCAACCGCTGCGCTACACTGGTTCGCTACGGTCGCCAACGCGGCCAACCTTGCCCAACCCCTTATCGAGAAAGCCCCCTGCCATGCAATACCGCACCCTTGGCCATACCGGCATCGACGTCAGCCTGATCTCGCTGGGCACCATGACCTGGGGCGAGCAAAACAGCGAAGCCGACGCCCACAGCCAGCTGGACCTGGCGCTGGAACACGGCGTCAACCTGATCGACACCGCCGAGATGTACCCGGTACCGCCACGCCCGGAAACCCAGGGCCGCACCGAACAATACATCGGCAACTGGCTGGCCGCCGGCGGCCGCCGCGACCGCATCGTGCTGGCCACCAAGGCCGCCGGCCCCAGCAGCGACCCGAAACGCCCCAGCCATATCCGCGCTGGCCGTACCCATTTCAGCCGCGCCAACCTCACCGAAGCGCTGCACGACAGCCTGCGCCGGCTGCAAACCGATTACGTGGACCTGTACCAGCTGCACTGGCCGGACCGCAACGTGAACATCTTCGGCCAGGCGCTGTACCCGTACCAGGACGACCCGGCCGGCAGCGTGGCCATCGAAGAAACGCTGGCCGTGCTGCAGGATTTCATCCGCGACGGCAAGGTGCGCGCCATCGGCGTCTCCAACGAAAGCCCGTGGGGCGTGGCGCGCTTTCTGGCCGCCGCCGAATACCGTGGCCTGCCGCGCATTGCCAGCATCCAGAACGCCTACAGCCTGCTGAACCGCAGCTTCGAAAACGGCCTGTCCGAATTCAGCCACCGCGACGGCGTCGGCCTGCTGGCCTACTCGCCGCTGGCCTTCGGCATGCTCAGCGGCAAATACCGTGACGGCGCCCGCCCGGCCGGTGCGCGGCTGTCGCTGTTCGACCGTTTCACCCGCTACAGCAACCCGCAAGCCGAAGCCGCTACCGAACGCTACGTGGCACTGGCCGAAGCACGCGGCCTCAACCCGGCGCAGATGGCGCTGGCCTTCGTCAACAGCCGCCCGTTTGTGACCAGCAACATCATCGGCGCCACCACCCTGCCGCAGCTGAAGGAAAACCTGGCCAGCCTCAGCCTGACGCTGGACGCCGACACGCTGGCCGCCATCGACGCCATCCACCACGGCCAACCCAACCCGGCTCCCTGAGCGAGCACGCCATGCACATTGCCATCCTCACCTTCGACGGTTTCAACGAGCTGGATTCGCTGATCGCGCTGGGCATGCTGAACCGCGTGCGCGACGCCGACTGGCGCGTGTCGCTGGCCTGCCCGGCGCGCTGCCCTGAGGCGGCAGGCGGTTGCCTGGGCGAGTGCCCTCCCCGGATGCGCCGTTGGCTTATCGGGCTAGGGTCTATGCTGAGGCGGTGAGCGGCTAACCGCGTGAATGCCCTCCCCGGATGCGGCTGCGCCTTATCCGGGCTACCACTCGGCTGCAATGAAGAAGCTTGGCCGCAACACCGTACATCCGGCTTGCGGCCAACCTTTTGCCCCCTCGCCTGCCCACCTGCTTGCCGGGGTCAGGCCACGCCCGGCCCGACAATCTGCAGCGTGGACACGCCCAAGCCGCCGCCCTTGTGCAGGCGGATCTGGCTGCCGATACGTTCTTTCATCGCGTCTACGTGACTGATGACGCCGATCATCTTGCCGCTGGCCTGGATGGCGTCCAGCGCGTCCAGCGCCACTTCCAGCGTATCGCCGTCTAGCGTGCCGAAGCCTTCGTCCAGAAACAGCGAATCGATCGACGTCTTGTGGCTGACCAGGTCGGACAGCGCCAGCGCCAGCGCCATGCTCACCAGAAAGCTTTCCCCGCCGGACAGCGTGCGCGTGTCGCGCACGGCGTCGGCCTGCCAGGTATCGACAATTTCCAGCTCCAGTTCGCCACTGCACTTGCGCTGCAGCAGGTAGCGGCCGTGCAGCCGTGCCAGGTGGCGGTTGGCCAGGTGCATCAGGTGGTCCAGCGTCAGCCCTTGTGCAAACTTGCGGTATTTGTCGCCCTCGCGCGAGCCGATCAGGCTGTTCAGCCGCTGCCACAGGTCGGCCTCGCCAGCCTGCTGCGCAATGTCGGCCAGCAGCGCCTGTTGCTGCTGGCGGCGGCTGGCGTCGTCCTGCAGCAAGGCCTGCAGCGCGCCCAGCTGTTGCGATAACTGCTGGCGCTGGCTATCCAGCGCCGCCAGCCGGGCGTCCAGCTCGGCCAGGCCCAGCGTGGTGAGTGCCTGTTGCTGCAAGCCCTGCAAAGCCTGGGCAGCATGCTGCTGCACGCTGGCGGCGGCCTGTACCGCAGCGGTCAGCTGCTGCAGGCGGGTCTGCAAGGCTTGCCTGGCCTCGGCCGGCAGGCTGGCTTGCTGCCAGGCGGTTTCGTCGGCAAACGGGCTGGCGGCCAAGGCGGCCTGCCACGCGGCTAGCTGCCGGGCCAGGGCGTCGTCGTCGCGGGCCAGGTCGGCCGTCAGCTGCACCTGCTGGCCCTGCAAAGCCGCCAGCTCGGCGCTGCTGGCTTCCACGCTGGCCGTCCAGTGCGCCAGGTCCGGCCCGGTATCGGCCACCGCGTCGGGGGCTGGCAGCTGCAGGGCCTGCCAGCGTTGCTGCCACTGGCCGGCCAGCTGGCTGGCCGCGTGGGCGTGTTGCTGCAAGGTGGCCAACTGTGGCGCCAGCGTCTGGCTGGCCTGTTGCTGCGCCTGCCATTGCTGCCATAGTTGGCCGCAGGTAGCCAGGGTGGCCGCCAGGTCTTGCTGCCAGGTGATGCCGCTGGCGGCAATGTCAGCCTGCAAGGCCGCCATCGCGGCGGTGTGTTGCTGTTCGGCTTGCTGCAGGTTGGCCGCCAGCGTGGCGAGGGCGCTGCCGGCGTGCTGGCAGGCCTGTTGTTGCAACGCGCATTGCTGATCCGCCAACTGCCGGCGCTGCCGGATGGCGTCGGTACGCTGGCGTGCCGTCTGCTGCGCCGCCTCGGCCAGTTCGGCCTGCTGCAGCCGCTGCTGCAGTGTGGCCTGTCGCTCTCGGGCGGCGGCCAGGCTGGTGTCGATGGCGGCCGCGTCCTGCCATGGCAACGAACCGGCCTGCGTTTGCCAGGCGGCCTCGGCCTGCATGTGTGCGGCCACGGTGGCGTCCAGCGCCTGCTGCAGCCGCTGCTGGCTGCCTTCCAGCCGTGCCAGTTCGGCACCGGCCAGCCGGCCCTGCTCTTCCCGTTGCGCAAGTTCGGCTTCTTTCTGCTTCAGCGCGCGCTCGGTGTCGGAGACGTCCAGCTGGCGGTAGGCGGCGATACCGGGGTGCTCGTGGGCACCGCATAGCGGGCAGGCTTCGCCCGGCTGCAAGGCGGCGCGGTGGGCTTCCAGGCTCTGGATGCGCTGCTCCTGTGCCAGCAGCTGCCGTTTGTCGGCAACCTGCTCTTTCAATTGGCGGTAATCGGCACGCAGCTGTGTCAGCTGCGCCTGTGCCGCGTGCTGTTGCTGCTGCACGGCCACCAGCTCGTCCTGCTGCTGGCGGCGGGTACTGTCCAGCTGGCGCAGGCGTTCGGCCTCTTGCTGGCGCTGTTGCCAGCTTTGCTGCTGGTCGCGGGCGGCGGCCCAGTCGTTGCGTAGTGTGGCCAAGGGCTGGCCTTGCAACAGGCCGTCCAGCTGCGCATCGGCGGCGGCCAGCGCCGCTTCGCTGTCGTGCAGTTCGGCGTCCGCGGCGGCCAGCTGCTGCTGGCTGGCAGCCAACTGCTGCTGCGCCTCGTCCAGTGCCGCCTGTTGTGCTTGTTGCGCCTGCCGCTGCCGGGCAATGGCTTGCGCGGCCTCACTGGCGGCGTGCTGACGCACCTGCCAGCCGGCCAGTTGCTCGCCCAGGCCAGCAAGGTGCGCGTGCTGACCTAGCCAGTTGGCCAGCTCGTCCTGCTGCTGCTGCGCCTGCTGGTGCTGCTGCGCGGCCGCCACGGCCAGGCGGCTAGCGCACTGCCAGCCTTGCCAGTGGGCGTGGCGCCGGCGCTGTGCGGTGTCGTCCAGCTGGCGGGCCAGCTGCTGCAGCGCGTGTTGCGTGTGCTGCTGCCGGCCGGCCGCGTCTTGCCAGGCCTGCCATGCCGGACGCAGCGCCTCGGCCGGCTCGGCCAGCTGCAAGGCGTGCTGCTGCGGCGCGGCGTCCGCCAGCGCCTGCTGTGCGGCCAACAGCGCAGCCTCGGCCTGGCCGGCGT
Organism: Vogesella sp.; assembly: GCF_046297735.1. Taxonomy (NCBI): domain Bacteria; kingdom Pseudomonadati; phylum Pseudomonadota; class Betaproteobacteria; order Neisseriales; family Chromobacteriaceae; genus Vogesella; species Vogesella sp. The sequence continues at coordinate 245,528 of NZ_JBKBHK010000001.1, read as the reverse complement.
CGTGTTCGGCCTGCTGCAGTGCCTGCCGCCACTGGCGCCAGCCCAGCACGCTGCCGTGCTCGGCCTGCAGGCTGGCCAGCTGCGTGCCTAACGCCTCGGCCTCGGCCTGCATCTGGCTGCGGCGCTCGTCGTCCAGCAGCTGCACGCCGTCGGCGCGGGCTTGCAGCTGGGCCAGCTGTTCGCGGGCGTCACGCGCCTGCTCGAACACGCGCTGCGAGATCTGGCCGTAGATGTCGCTGCCGGTGAGTTCTTCCAGCAGTTCGGCGCGCTCGTTGGCGCTGGCATTCAGGAAGGCGGCAAAGCCGCCCTGCGCCAGCAGCATGGACTTGGTAAAGCGGGCAAAGTCTAGGCCGGTAATGGCTTCGATGCGGCGCAGCTTGTCGTTGATGTGGGTGGTGAGGATGGTGCCGTCGGCGCTGGCCAGCTCCACCTTGGGCGCTTGCAGCGCGCCGTCGGCCTTGTCGCGGGCGCGGCGCTGGCTCCAGAACGCGCGGTAGACCTGGCCTTTGACCTCGAACGCCACCTCGGCCAGGCAGTCGGCGGTGTGGCGGCTCATGATGTCGTTGGCCGAGGCGGAGATGGTCTTCAGGCGCGGCGTTTCGTGGTATAGCGCCAGGCAGATGGCGTCCAGCAGCGTGGATTTGCCGGCGCCGGTGGGGCCGGTAATGGCAAACAGGCCGCTACCGGCAAACGGTGGCCGGGTGAAGTCGATGTGCCATTCGCCTTGCAGCGCGTTGAGGTTTTTCAGGCGCAGGGTCAGGATCTTCATGCCGTGCCCTCCTGCAGGCTGGCCACCACGCTGGCGTAGCGTGCGGCCAACTGTGCGCGCAGCGCGTCGTCCAGCTGCTCTTGCGCCAGGCGCTTGTCGAACACGTCGAACGGCGTCAGCTCGTCCAGCGTTTCGCGCTGGCTGGCTTGCAGCGCGGCCGGGGCGTTGCTGCGCGCGCGGCGCAGGCGCAGCACCTCTACCGGCAGGCCGTCGCACAGCGCCTGCACGCGAGGCTGCAGGTCGCTGAGGTAGTCGTCGCCGCGTACCTGGATATCCAGCCACACCGGTTTGCCGCCCTCGCCCAGGCTGGCGGCCTGCTGCAACTGCGGCGCCAGCTCGTCCAGCGTGCCGGCCAGCGACAGCATGGGCTGGAAACACGGCACCGGCAGCGCGGTAATGCCCATCAGGCCCAGCGGCTCCAGGTCGACCAGCAGCACTTCTTTTTGCTGCCGGGCTTCGTCAAAACCCAGGGCAATCGGCGAGCCGCTGTAGCGGATGTGCTCCAGGCCGCCTACCCGCTGCGGGCGATGGATATGGCCCAGCGCAATGTAATCGGCCGGCGGAAAGGCGCTGGTGGGAAACGCTTCCAGCGCGCCCACGTAGATCTCGCGCACCGCCTCGCTGGCGCTGGCGCCGACGGTAGTAAGGTGGCCGGTAGCCACAATGGGCAGCGGCAGGCCCAGCGCCTCGCGCCGGGCACAGGCGGCCTGGTAAACAGCCTGGTAATGGGCGTGGATGGCGGCTTGCAGGGTGAGCTGTTTGTCTTCGGCGCTTTGGCCGGCCTGGCTTTGCATCACGTCGCGGGCGCGAATGAACGGAATGGCACACACGATGGCGCCGGGCTGGCCGTTTCGCTGCGGCAACACCAGCACTTGCTCGTCGGGGTTGGCCGCTACCGCCGGCACCACACTGGCACCCAGGCAGGCCAGCAGCGGGCCGCTTTCACCCAGCGTGGCCACCGAGTCGTGATTGCCGCCCAACACCAGCAGCCGGCAGCCCAGCTGGTGCAGCGCCACTACCAGCCGGTTGTAGCATTCGCGGGCATAGCTGGGCGGTGCGCCGGTATCGAACACGTCACCGGCGACGATGACGGCGTCTACCGCGTGTTGCTGCACCTGCAGCAGCAGCCAGTCCAGAAAAGCCTGGTGTTCGGCCAGGCGGGTCTTGCCAAGAAAGTGCTGGCCGAGGTGCCAGTCGGAAGTGTGCAAAAGGCGCATGTGGGAGCCATGACGAAACGATGCGCCGATTGTAACAAGCCCGCCGTGCGGGCGTGCAAGGTTGGCCGCAGCGTCTGCGCTACTTATGCTCAGACCGCCTGGCGGGTACCCGGATACTTTTCGTCCACCATGGCATTGATCAGCCGCACCACGTCGGCGCTGGCAGCGTCGGCGCGCGCCATGCTGGCAATGATGGCGTCCAGCGTCTGGTTATCGTGCATCCAGTCTTCGGCCAGATGGTGCAGCGCCTGGTGCACCGCGTGGTGAACTTGCTGATGCGGTGCCTCGATGCCACGGAAGCTGGGGTAAGCGCCAAACTGCGCCTTGCCGCCGCCTTCGTAGTACCACTTGCCTAGGCGGCAAGCCTGGTGATCCACCTTCACCGCACCGGCGGCGTCGCTGTCCAGCCCGCGCTCCAGCGCCGAGTAGCCGTTCTGCATGAAGATGACGTGATCCAGCTTCACCAGCGAGGCAAACGCCAGGTCCTTGGCGTAGGACACATTGCTGATGTTGGCCGCCGCGGTACGTTCCACACGCTGGAAACCATCGCGGAAGCCGCCTACCTTGCCGCTGATATCGGCGCTTTGCCCGCCCAGGCGCAACACCTGCTCGACGATGGTTTCGATACGCGCCGACAGCGACGCAATCACCACGCTGATCTCGCCGGTGGCGTTGTGGGTACGGTCGGCCAGCTTGCGTACTTCGTCGGCCACCACGGCAAAACCGCGGCCAACCTCGCCGGCACGCGCCGCTTCGATGGCGGCATTCAGCGCCAGCAGGTTGGTCTGATCGGTAATGTCGGAAATCAGCGCCACGGTCTGCCCGATACGGGTGCTTTCCTCCGCCAGCTGGCGGGCGCTGGCTGCCATGCCCTGCATTTCTTCGTTCATGCCTTGCAGTTCACTACTGAGGGCGGCCACGGTAACCATGCTGTCGCTGGCACCCTGACGGCCTTCGTCGGCGTTGGCCAGCGCTTTTTCCATTTGCTGGCTCAGCGTGATCAGGTCCAGCTGGTTGCCCTTGAGGTTGCGCAGCAAGCCGGCCGTGTTCTGGGTATGCAGCTCGCCCAGCAGCTGGTTGCGCCGCGACAGCTCTGCCACCTGCTGCATGGCGTCCAGCGAAGCATTGATATTGCGCGACAGGTCGGCAAACTCGCCGGGTAGGCCGTCCACAAACGCGCGCCGGTAATATTCGCCGTGGCTGGCGCGCTCGAAACAGCCCTGTACGTCTTTGGAGTGCGATTCGACAATGTCGAGAAAATCATTCAGCGCCCAGGCGATCTTGCCGACTTCGCCCAGGCCTTTGGTGCGCGTCACACGGACGTGCAGATTGCCGCGGGCGGCTTCCTGCAAGGCCTGGTAAATGCGTTCAAAGCCTTCGTCGACGCGCTTTTTCTTGTACAGCGCGTGCCCGACAAAGGCAAAGGCCAGCGGCGGCAGGATGGTATTGGTCAGGCTGGGGCCGTCGTGCCACAGGCTGAGGCCGGCCATGATGACGGTCAGCAGCAGGAACAGGCCATACGCCAGCATCTGGTGCTGGCCGATGAACAGGTGGCCACGGCTGACGGAGCTGGTGCGGGAAAGGACTTCGGTCATGACAGGTCTCGGCTTACAGGGCTTCTTGTTGGTACAGGTCGAGGATGAAACGCTCGTAACTGGTTTTGCGGTTGGCCAGCGTTTGCATCAGCCATTGCCATGAGGCTTGCGGGGCATTGGCGGTACCGGCTTGCTGCTCGATGCTCAGCATGTCACGGTAAATGCCTTCCATGGTGGTGCGCATGGTGATGGTGATGGGACGGCGTACCGAGAAGTAACCGACCACCTTGCCATCCTGGTAGTCGGGGCGCACGTCGGCAAATACCCAGTAGTGGTCGCCGTTGGCGGTCATGTTCTTGACGAAGCCAAAAAACTCGCGCTGTTGCTGCAGCGTCTGCCACAGCCCGAAAAAAGCGCCACGCGGCATGTCCGGGTGGCGGATGATGTTGTGCTGCACGTCGATCAGCTGCTCTTCGCTGAAGTCGGCCATGCGCATAAAGGTTTTGTTGGCGTAGGTGATGCGGCCTTTGAGGTCGGTCTTGCTGACGATCAGCTCTTCGCTGCTGAACGGTATTTCTCGCTGCGTGGGTACCACTCGCTGCTTCATGCTTGCCCCTGCGGATTATGTTTGCAGGCAACTTAGCATGGGCTTGACATGCCATGGACATGCCATCGATATGCTTGACCAAGATCAGCAAAAACCGGGGCATGCCGCCATTCAGGCCGCCACTACCGGGTATACCGCGTCGCCCCACAGGGTATCGGGGTGTTCCAGCATCAGCGTGATCAGTACCGGAATCAGCTTGCCCAACAGACGCACGCAGTCGCGCAGCTGCTTGCGGTTGACCTGGCTATTCCAGGTGGCGCCGCCATGTACCAGCTGGTTGCGCAAGGTATAAAGCCGGTTGAACACTACGCCCAGCAAGGCTGGCGTATCGCCGCTGGCCAGCGCATGCAGCGCACGGCGCTTGCCCTGTTCGAAACGCTGCAGCCAGTCTTGCTGGCTGATCTTGCCGCTTTGATGGTCCCAGAAGCTCTGGAACAGATACGGCGTATCCAGCATGACGCGGATATTGCCGGCGTACTCCTGCCACACCAGGTTGTGCAGCTGCCGCGCGTGGTCCAGCCCGTGCAGTTTTTGCAGGAAGGCCTGGAAGCTGGCCTGCTCCGACAAGCGCTGGCTGTCTTCGATATCTTGCGCATAGGCAGCATTGAACGCGATCCACAAGAAAATAAAGCGGCCGTCGTCATCGTCTGCCTGCAGCGCGCGTTGCCACCAGCTGAGTGCCCGATGCAAGCGCAGGTTGAGGTTTTCCGGGTAGTGGTCGCGCACCTGACGGTGCCGCTGCTTCAGGGTGTCGTAGTGTGCCTGGCTCATGATGATCCCGTGCCGGTAATTCAGGTGAATGAACATGCCGTCCGACTATATCAATAGAGCCAAGCAGTATGCCGGTGGCAAATCATGCCCTAATAGCCAGCAGGCAGCGGGCCGCTATTCTGCCAGCATGCCCGGATCTGTCCTGATAAAACGGAATGCGTCCATGACACGTTACCTGATTTTGCTGACGGGCCTGCTGGCCCTCCCCTCCTTGGCGGCCAACGTGGTGATCTTCCGCGGTGCCGGCACGTGTGACGGTTGCCCGGAAGCGGTAGGCAAGCTGCTGCAACAGCAGCACCATCGCGTCAGCTATGTGGACGAGCACACGCTGTCGGCGCAACGGCTGCGGGGTGCCACACTCTATGTACAGCCGGGCGGCTCCGACGATATCGATGAAACCCTGCAGGCCTTGCAGCCAGCCCAGGTACAAGCGTTGCGCCGCTTTGTGGCCAACGGTGGCCACTACCTGGGGATTTGTGCCGGCGCCTACCTGGCGGCGCGCTACAGCGACCGCGCGGCGGCGACGCCGGCTTTCGGCCTGCTGGCCATCGACGAGCTGCACGCGGAAGTAGCCGATCCTGCGCCTTCGCTACTGCCGATGCGCTGGGGCAAACAGGTACGCCGGGTATACAACCAGAGTGGGCCACACATGGGTACTACACCGCCGGCCGGTGCCAGCGTACTTGCCCGCTATCAGGCCAGCGGCCGCATTGCCGCGCTGGGTAGCCGCTACGGCAAGGGCCGGTTACTGCTGATCGGCCCGCACTTCGAGGCCGATGCCGACTGGTACCGCAGCGACGGCCTGACCTTGCAGTACGGTTTGAATACCGATCTGTTCTACCGCGCACTGGCCTGGCTACCCCTGCCGGCAGCGGTGCGCTGAACGGCAACGCGCCCCCGGTGCAGACAGTCTGGCAACGGGGGCGCGGCTACGGCCGAGGCAGTCGGCTATTACAGCTTGTCGCTACCGTTCAGGCCCAGCATGAAGGTGCCGTGCGGGCGGATAGGCAGGTAGCGCTGGTAGAAGCCCAGGTAGGTCGCCAACGGGTTCAGGTCGCGGAACAGGTCCGGGTACAGCGTTTTGGCGACGTACTGCAGCAAGGCGGCGTCCATCACGCTACGGGTTGCACCGTGGTACACGGCGTAGACGCGCTGGTTTTTCACCGCTGGCAGGTCGGCCCAGCCGGGGCGCTGGGTAAAGCCCTTCAGCCGCTGCAAGGCGCTGGTGGCCGCAATGTCCTGGCCGATTTGCATGGCGCTGGGGCTGGTAACGCTTTCGTAACCGGCGATCAGGATGACTTCTGGCTTGCTGGCCATCAGCTGTTCCGGGTGAATGGTGCCCCAGTCTTTGACAAACGGCTGGGCAATATTGTCCCCGCCAGCCAGCTGGGCCATGGCACCCCACATATTCTTGCCACAGGTATAGCTGTATTCGGCCGGGCCCTTGTCGCCCAGCTCGATATAGATGCGCGGCGGCGTACGCTTGGCCTTGGCGACGCGCTGGGTAATGGTTTCCACTACCTGGCGGTAGTCATTGGCAATACGCTGCGCGCGGTCGGTTTCGCCGCTGATCTGCCCCAGGATGCGGGTGCTGGCCAAGTCAAACTGGACCTGCCCGCCAAGCGCGTGGTGCTGGGCTTCTACTTCGAAGACTACATGGCCATTGGCGGCGAAAAGGCGTACGACAAGGTGGTAGGCATCTCGCGCGAAGCATGGGAAGGCTGGCGCCCGGCCAACTGGGCACTGTTTAGCGCCAAGCGCCCGTCGCTGAAAACACTGGCCGACGTGGGCGAGGTAGAAGTGCAGACCTTCTCGGTTGAAAAAGTGCTGGCGCTGAAGCCGGACGTGCTGGTACTGGCCGAATGGCAGTACAAGGGCCTGGGCCCGGACGTGAAGCGCCTGGAGGACGCCGGTGTGCCGGTGGTGGTGGTGGACTACAACATGGAGCTGCCGGCCAATCACCGCGCCAGCACCCTGCTGCTGGGCAAGATTGCCGGTGACGAAAAACGCGCCACCCAGCTGGCCAACGAGTACACCCAAGCCATCACCCAGGTGCAGCAGCGCATCGCCAAGGCCGGCCTGCCCAAGCCGCGCTTCTACGTGGAATTCGGCAACAAGGGGCCGTCCGAATACGGCTTCAGCTACGGCAAGGGCATGTGGGGCCCGCTGGGTGCGCTGGCCGGCGGCGACAATATTGCCGCACCGTTCGTGGAATGGTACGGCCCGATGAACCCGGAAAAGGTGCTGGCAGCACAACCGGAGGTGGTGTTCATCTCTGGTACCGAATCCACCAAGAACCCTACCGCCATGCTGCTGGGCCAGGGCGTGGACCGCAAGATCGCCACCCAGCGCCTGCAGGGTTTCAGCCAGCGCAGTGGCTGGGCCAGCCTGCCGGCAGTGAAGAACCAGCGTGTCTATGGCGTCTACCAGGGCGCATCGCGCACGATACTGGACTACACCATGGTGCAGTTCATGGCCAAGGCGCTGTACCCGTCGCTGTTCAAAGACCTCCAGCCAGAGGCCAACTACCTGCGCTTCTACCAACGCTACTTGCCGGTTGCTGCCGGCGGTACCTTCATGGTGGGCCTGTAAGCGCCGGCAACCCGGGCAACCGGGTTGCACGCTGGCCCTTTTTACACCGGCAGGCTACAGGCCTGCCTTTTTCCGTTTCCCGTACCGGAGTCACCCATGCTGGATTCCACCGCGCTACACAGCGCACTTGCCCGCCAGCGCTCACGCGAAAAGCGCCGCTGGCGTTACCTGCTGTTCTTTGTACTGCTGATTGCCGGCAGCCTGCTGCTGGACGTCGCCACCGGCCCGTCACTGCTGCCATTGCGTGACGTGGTGACCACCTTGCTGTCGCCATCGCAAGCCGACAGCATGACCCAGGCCATCGTGATGGACATGCGCCTGCCCATTGCGCTGATGGCGCTGGTCGTTGGCGCGGCGCTGGGCCTGGGCGGCGCGCAGATGCAGACCCTGCTGGACAACCCGCTGGCCAGCCCGTTTACGCTGGGCCTGGCGGCGGCGGCCGGATTTGGTGCCGCGCTGGCGCTGGTCAGCGGCGGTTTCGGCCTGTCACCGCTGATTGCCATTCCGGTGGGTGCCTTTGTTTGCTGCATGTTGGCCGCAGGCTTGCTGTTCGGCCTGGCGCTGATGCAGCACGTGAGCAGCCAGACCATCATCCTGGCCGGCATTGCCTTGCTGTTCCTGTTCCAGTCGCTGCTGTCGCTGCTGCAGTTCCTGTCGTCGCCGGAGCTGAACCAGCAGATCGTGTTCTGGCTGTTCGGCAGCCTGATGCGTACCACCTGGGACTCGCTGGCCATTACTGCCGCGGTAACCGTACTCTGTGCCGTCCTGCTGTACCGCGACGCATGGCAGCTTACCTGCCTGCGGCTGGGTGAGGCACGGGCACGCAGCCTGGGGGTAGACGTTACCCGTCTGCGCCTGAAAACGCTGGTGCTGGTGGCCTTGATGACGGCTACCGCCATCAGCTTTGTCGGCATCATCGGCTTTATCGGCCTGGTGGCACCGCACATCGCCCGCATGCTGATCGGCGAAGACCAGCGCTTCCTGATTCCGCTTTCTGCCTTGTGCGGCGCCTGCATGCTGTCAGTGTCGTCGGTACTGTCCAAATCCATCATCCCCGGGGTCTTGTTCCCGATCGGTATCGTCACCGCCATCATCGGCGTGCCGTTTTTCATCTGGCTGATCCTGGGAAAGGGGCGCAAACGTGCTTGAGCTGAACAAACTGACGCTGGCCATCGGCAAGCAAACGCTGGTAGACGGGCTGAACCTGCAACTGCAGCCCGGCCAGCTGCACGTGATCATCGGCCCCAACGGCACCGGCAAGACCAGCTTGCTGCGTGCGCTGTTCGGCGAGCTTGCCCCCGAAGCAGGTGACATCCGTTTTGACGGCGAGCCGCTGTCGCGGCTGCATCTGGCGCGCTGGCGCAAACGCTTTGGCTACATGCCGCAGAACATCCAGCTGGAGCTGGACCTGAGCGTGCTGGAAGTGGTGGTACTGGGCCGCCTGGACAGCCTGAGCATGCGCCTGGCCGACGAAGACATTCTGGCTGCGCTGCAAGCGCTGCAGGCGCTGGGCATCGCCCACCTGGCCGACCGGGCGCTGTACTCGCTCAGCGGCGGGCAACGCCAGATGGTGCTGTTTGCCCAGGTGCTGCTGCGCGACCCGCACATCATGATGCTGGACGAACCGGTCAGCGCGCTGGACCTGCAACACCAGATGCAATTGATGGAACACCTGCACCACCAGACCCGCGCCAAACAGTGGGTAAGCCTGGTAGTACTGCACGACCTCAACCTGGCCGCCCAGTTTGCCGACCAGCTGATCGTACTGGCCGGCGGCAAGCTGCAGGCCTTTGGCCCGCCTGCCCAGGTGCTGGACGCCGCGCTGATCAGCCGCCTGTACCAGGTGCCGGTAGACATCCACCACGACCGCGACGGCCAACCGTATATCCGTACCCTGAGACAGGAGCACCCGCAACCATGCTGAACCGTCACCCCCTGGCCACTGCCCTGCTGCTGGCTACCCTCGCCACCCCGGCGTTGGCCGCCGAGCACGTTGTCCGCATGCTAAACATCGGCAGCGATGGTGCCACCATGGTGTTTGAGCCCGCCTTTGTCCGCGCCGAAGTAGGCGACACCGTACGCTTTGTGCCGGAAACCAGCGGCCACTACGTGCGCAGCCTGGCGGTACCTGCCGGTGCCAGCAACTGGCAAAGCAGCGAAGATCAGGCCTATACCGTCACCCTTGGCCAGCCCGGCCTGTACTTTTACCAGTGCCCGCCCCACCTGATGATGGGCATGATCGGGCTGATCCAGGCCGGGCCTGCGGCCAACCTGGCAGCGGTGCAAGCCAGCATGCAGGCACAGAAAGGCCGCATGTACAGCAACAGCCAGCGCGTGGATGCGCTGCTGCAACAAGTGGCACCCTGAATGGCATCGCTTGCCGACAGCCGCCGTACGTGGCAGCAACTAAGCCCGGCGGCACGGCTGCTGGTCGCCAACGGCCTGGCCTTCAATCTGGGCTTCTACATGATGATGCCCTTCCTAGCGCAGCACCTGGGCGGCACGCTGGGCATGGCCGGCTGGGCCGCCGGTCTGGTGATGGGCATGCGCGTGTTCAGCCAGCAGGGTTTGTTCTTGCTGGGCGGTACGCTGGGCGACCGCATCGGCTACCGCCCGGCCATTATCGGCGGCTGCCTGGTGCGCAGTGCCGGCTTTGCGCTGCTGGGTTGGGCCGAGCACTTGCCGCTGCTGTTACTGGCCGCCTTTCTTACCGGTTTTGCCGGGGCGCTGTTCACGCCGTGCGCGCAAGCCTATCTGGCCGCCGAGTGCCGCGATGTCACGCAAAGGCAGCAGGCGTTTGCCCTGCACAATCTGGCCAGCGAGGCCGGCATGCTGTTGGGGCCGCTGGCAGGCATGCTGCTGACCGGTGTCAGCTATGGGCTGACCGGCATGGTGTCAGGCGGCGTGTTCCTGTTGCTGACCGTGCTGCAGTGGCGCGTCCTGCCGGGCGAACCACCCCGCGCGCAGCGCGGCAAGGACAGCATCTGGCAACAATGGCGCACGCTGCTGCAGAACCGTGCGTTCCTGCGCTTTACCGCGCTGGCCAGCTGTTACTCGCTGCTGTTCCACCAGCTGTACCTGGCGGTGCCCGCCTTCATTCACAGCCAGCCGCATGCCACCTGGCTGCTGGGCAGCGTATTCACCGTTACCGCCGCCATCGGGGTGTGCATGCAGTTGGCCGCCACCCGTCTGGTGCAGCAACGGCTGGGCTTGGCCACCGGCATGGGCTTGGGGCTGGCACTGATGGGCAGCAGCTACCTGCTGCTGGCATGGCTGGCCAGCTGGCCAGCGCTGGCGGTGTTGGGCATGGCGGTGCTGTTTTCGCTGGGGTCCATCCTGTGCTACCCGCTGTTCTCGGCGCATCTGCCGCATTACGCCGGGCAGCAGCCACTGGGTGGCTATTACGGCTTTCACGCCAGCAGCGGCGGTTGCGTGGCCTTGTTGGCCAATGTGGGCATCGGTGCCGTACTGGGCGAGGCTGGCAGCACGCCGCCGCCAGCGCTATGGTACGGATTGGCCGCCGCCGGCCTGCTGGCGGGCGCTTTGCTGTACCGCCAGTTGCGTCAGGAGCGGACGGCACAAGGCTAGCAGCACGTTCAGGGTGATTCGCACGGGTCTTGCTGGCCGAGCACACTGTGCGTGGAGCGCAAGTGGAGGTAGCTGACGGATTGGCCCAAGCTGGATTGAATGGCCGCCCGCGCTTCGCGCTGCAGTCGGCGCAAGCTGCCGTCCTGCTGCATGGCTCGCAGGCCACTTTCGATGGTGGCAAAACGTTGCGTGTCTTGCCTTGTTACATGGAAAAACTGGCCGGCCGGGTAACATACGGCCAGATGGCGGTGCACCTGCAGGCCACGGCGTATCAGGTCTGCTTCGTTCAGCAAGGCCTCGCGGGCAGACCATAGCACGACGTCGAAACGGCGATGCTGCAGCATGCCCAGCAATGACGCCATACTCAGCGCGGGTTCGACCGACAGCCCGTTGTCGCGCAGGATGGCAGTATCGGGCCAGTCTCGTACCTGGCCAATGCGCAAGCGCTGCAAGTCAGGCAGGGTACGCACCGCAGCCAGCGCATCGGCATCCGCCTGGCGGCTAATCAGCAAGCGCATACCATTCAGGCCGCTGTCCAGGTTGATCGGAATGCGGTCAAGCTGCTTTTCGCGGTGTGCGCTATAGCCGCCAGCAAACACGTTGATAGCCCGATTGTCATTGCGCAACTCGCTAATGACACGATTTTTGACGGCCGCCATCGGCCGCAGTCTGACGTCGCAGTGTTTACAGGCGCGCGGCACCGCTTGCTGCAGGATGGCGGCTGGCCCGTATTGCTGCAAACCCACCTCGCGGGCGGCAATATTGAAGACTAAGCTCGGCGCCTGCGAGGAAGCTGCAGCCTGGGTGGGCATGGTAGCCATCAGTAACAGTGGCAGTGCAAGGGAAAGTCGTGGCATGGGCATTTCCCAAGACAAAACAGCATTCTAGCCGAGGCGTATCGGCATTATTAATAATATTAATCTATCAAATTGCGAAGTGCTATCAAGCTGGTGGCGTGACTATCGGCGGTGGCGCTTTGCTGTCAGTGCCGGTGAGACTATCATCCGCCCTTCCGCTTTTTTGGCCCCGACAGCCATGCCTTATCTGATCACCGTCACCGCCTTGTGGGCGTTTTCTTTCAGCCTGATCGGCGAATACCTGGCCGGCAAAGTGGACAGTGACTTTGCCGTGCTGCTGCGCGTGCTGGTGGCCACCGCGCTGTTCCTGCCGTTTACCACCTGGCGCGGTTTGCCACGCCGGCTGTTGGGCGGCTTCTGGCTGGCTGGCGCGCTGCAGTTTGGTGTGACCTACCTGTGCCTTTACCGCAGCTTCCATGTACTGACGGTAGCCGAAGTCTTGCTGTTTACCGTGCTGACACCAATCTACGTCACCCTGCTGGACGACGCCCTCTCGCGCCGGCTCAACTACTGGGCACTGTTGGCCGCAGCAGTGGCGGTGGGCGGCGGCATCATCATCCGCTTCCAGCCGCTGACGGGGGATTACCTCACCGGTTTCCTGTTGCTGCAGCTGGCCAACCTCACCTTTGCCGCCGGCCAGGTATTATGCCGCCGCCTGCTACAGCGCTACCCCACCGCAGTGCCGCTGCACCGCCTGTTCGGCCACTTTTTTCTGGGTGCCATGCTGCTGGCGCTGCCTTCTTTCTTGCTGTTTGGCGACAGTTCGCGCCTGCCGCAGACCAGCCTGCAATGGGGGGTGTTGCTGTATATGGGCGTGTTTGCCACGGCGCTGGGCATGTACTGGTGGGTGAAAGGCAGTACCCGCGTCAGTGCCGGCACGCTGGCCATCATGAACGAATTGCACGTACCGGCTGGCTTGCTGGTTAACGTGCTGCTGTGGCACCGCGACACCGACCTGCAAAGGCTGGCGCTGGGTGGCGGGGTGATCTTGCTATCGCTATGGCTGAACCGTCTGGGCCAGACTTCATCGCGAGCAACGCTATAGCCAGCCGTGCAGAGGCGTGTCGGGCATGCAGTTTGTGCCGGCTTGCGGTACCCTCTGCCCTCTCATCGTTTTACAGCGGCAGCTCGCGCTGCCCCAGATTCATGCGTATCCAGGATTTTCACCAGCAGTTGGCCGCCATCGGCGCGCGCCCCTGTCACATCGGCCGTATCAATCGTGCCTGGCTCAAGGGCCTGCCGCTGGACAACGGCACCCGCCACCAGAAGAGCGAACACTACTTTCCGCTATCGGTACGCGACGGCTTGCCGCCGATCAGCGCACAAATGGCCGCGCTGGCGCGCATCCACTCACAGCACGAAGCCGCGGACGGCTCTTTGCGCCTGCTGGTCAAGCTGGCAGACGAACAAATGGTGGAAAGCGTGCTGTTGCCACGCGATGGCTTGTGCGTGTCCAGCCAGGTGGGGTGCGCCGTCGGCTGTACGTTCTGCATGACCGGTAAATCTGGCTTGCTGCGGCAGCTGGGTAGCGCCGAGATTGCGGCCCAGGTGGCGCTGGCGCGCCAGCTGCGTCCGGTGAAAAAAGTGGTATTCATGGGCATGGGCGAACCGGCGCACAATCTGGACAACGTGCTGGAAGCCATCGAGCTGCTGGGAACCGACGGCAATATCGGCCACAAGAACCTGGTGTTTTCCACGGTAGGTGACGAGCGGGTGTTCGAGCGCCTGCCGCAGCTGCGGGTAAAGCCGGCACTGGCGCTATCCTTGCATACCACCCGCGCCGAACTGCGCGCCCAGTTGCTACCGCGCGCGCCGCGGCTGACACCGGAACAGCTGGTGGAGATGGGCGACGCCTACGCCCGCCAGGTCGGCTACCCCATCCAGTACCAGTGGACCCTGCTGGCCGGCATCAACGACACCCAGCAAGAACTGGACGCCGTCATCCGGCTACTGAAGGGCCGCTACGGTTTGCTGAACGTCATCCCCTACAACAGTGTGGAAGGCGATAGTTACCAGCGGCCGGATGATGCCCGTGTACTTGCCATCCGCCGCTATCTGCACGAACACGGCGTCCTGACCAAGGTACGCAACTCGGCGGGGCAGGACGTAGACGGTGGCTGCGGCCAACTGCGCGCACGCGCCGCCAGTGTGATCGACCATAGCCGCCTGCTGCGCCGCAAATCGCAGCAATTTTGACAAATGCATGCTACGGGGGCTATTTCTTGCCCTACGGCATTCGTTAAACGCGGGGCTGATTAACGACTATGCTGGCAGCGCATGTCGCCTGACGGCGGCATCCCGTTTTTTCACAGGAGACCGCGCATGAGCCAGCCAGCCCCCCTTAGCCACGCACCGGCGGCCGATACGGCCGAATACAACGCTTTTTTCCCCTCTCCCTATTCGCTGTCACTGTATACCTCCCCGCACACCGACTTCGACGGCGGCGATTACCCGCAGCCTTACCGTGGTGATGGCAAGGTGCTGGTAATAGCCAGCGACGAACGCTATCTGAAGATGGCCAACGGCAAACTGTTTTCCACCGGCAACCACCCGGTCGAGACCTTGCTGCCACTGCTGCACCTGCACCGAGCCGGTTTTGCCATCGAGATCGCTACGCTCTCCGGCAACGCCGCCAAGCTGGAACACTGGGCCATGCCCCATGCCGACACGGCAGTGCAGGATTTTTACCAGCAGTTGCTGCCGCAGCTCCAGGCCCCGCGCAAGCTGGCCGACGTGTTGCCGCAGCTGGGTAACAGCACAGCGCCTTACCTGGCGCTGTTCATTCCCGGTGGCCACGCTGCACTCAATGGCCTGCCGTTCAGTCGCGACCTGAAACAAGCGCTGCACTGGGCCATACAGCACGAGCGCTTCGTCATCTCGCTCTGCCATGGCCCGGCCGGCTTGCTGGCGGCAGCAGTGGATGAGGCAGATGACAACTTTTTGTTCAGCGGCTATTCGCTATGCGTGTTCCCCGACGCCATTGACGCCGGCGCCAATCTGGACATCGGTTACATGCCGGGGCCGATGCCTTGGTTGTTGGCCGCAAAGCTGCAACAACTGGGCATGACGGTGCTGAATGAGGGGATTAGCGGCCAGTGTCACCGCGACCGCCTGCTGCTGACTGGCGACTCGCCACTGGCGTCCAATGCGCTGGGGCGTCTGGCGGCCAACGCGTTACTGGAGAAGTACGGCCACTAAGCCACAATCTGGCGGGCCATGCCCATAGCCGCCCTGCACGCTGGGTTGTCTTTGTCAGGGCGGCTGAAGGGCATGCTCAATAATCTTCGCCATGCGTGGCAAAGATTTGCGCCACACTATTCGGCACCAGGAAAGGACACCTCATGCTTACCAAGCGATCTGCAAAAGAACGCGGCCATGCCAACCACGGCTGGTTGGACAGTTATAACAGTTTTTCCTTTGCCGCTTATTACGACCCGGCGCACATGGGCTGGGGTAATCTGAGAGTACTCAACGACGACCGCATTGAGCCCGATAGCGGTTTCGGACGTCACCAACATCGTGACATGGAAATAGTGAGCTACGTACTGGAAGGTGCGCTGGCACACGAAGACAGCCTGGGCAACCGTAGCGTTATCCCGGCCGGAGACGTGCAGCGTATGAGTGCCGGTACTGGCGTCATGCACAGCGAGTTCAACGCTTCCAAAGGCGAAACCCACTTCCTGCAAATCTGGCTCTATCCGTTGGCAGAAGGCATGGCACCAGGCTATGAACAACGTGCGGTGCCCGCTACCGACAAGCGTGGCCGCTTGTGCGTGATTGCCTCGCCGCAAGGTAGCGATAGCGGTGTAACCATCCACGCTGATGCCACCCTGTATGCCGGCCTGTTTGACGCAGCAGAACACGCTACCCTGGCACTGAATGCGCAACGCAAGGCTTATGTTTTTCTGGCACGTGGCCAACTCAGTGTAAACGGCGAGATTCTGCAGGCCGGTGACGCGCTGCTGGTTACGGCGGAGAGCCAGTTGTATTTCAGCGACGGGCAGGATGCCGAAGTGCTGGTTTTTGACCTCGGCGATTAGTCAGACAGCGTTAAAAACCGCCGCCGGCATGCTAAAGACTTGCTGGCGGCGTAATTTTTACAACCGGCGCATATGCCACTCTAGCGTCAGTCGATATATTGTCCTGTCAAGCGGGCGTATGAATATAATGTCGTGTCGTTCAGATCTGTACCGTTTTTTATCGCCCCGCGGGATACCCCAACTTGCACAGCCCCACTCTCGTTGCTATCGCTGCCATCCTGATGGTGCTCATGACGCTCATGCTGCTCGCAGCCTGGCGCTTGAACACGCACATTCCGGGCATGAAAGGCTGGACGCTGGCATTTGGCTGTGGCCTGCTGGTCTGTCTTAACCTGCTGCTGCGTGGCAGTGGTCATGAATGGCTGATGGTGATCATGACGCAGCTGTCGTCATTCCTGCTGGCCTGGTTGAACCTGGCAGCGGCACGGCGTTACCTGGGGCGGCGTGCACTACCGGTGCTGGTAGGCGTGGGCTGTGCCGTGATGGTGCTGGCCTGTGCCTTGTACTTCACGCTGCTGGAGTCAAACCAGGGCGCCCGTTTCCTGCTGCAAAGCTATACCGCTGGTTTGCTGTTTGTGATGGCAGCTGGCCAGATGGCTACCGGTGGTGTACGCGAGTACCCGGCCCGTTACCTGTTTGCCGCCATCAGCGGCGGCCACGGCCTGTTTTTGCTGCTGCGCCCGTGGCTGTTCAGACTGGGGGAGCACGGCATGTTTGATAGCCACGGCACGCTGGTGGTGTCGCATCTGGCGGTAGTGGAGTCCATTATCGCCGTCGTAATGCTGGGCTTTAGCGTAGTCATGCTGGCTAACGAGCACGTGACACGCGAATTGAAACAGATGGCCGACCGCGATTCGCTGACCGGCGCCTATAATCGCCGCGCTTTTCTGGTACTGCTGGATCAGCTTACCCACTACGCCCAGCGCATGCGGTTTCCGGTGTCGGTACTGCTGCTGGACCTCGACCACTTCAAGCGCATTAACGACACCTGGGGTCACCAGCGTGGTGACCAGGCGTTGTGCCACGTAGTGGGCATTGCCCAGCAGTGTGTACGGGAAGGTGATGTCATCGGCCGCCTGGGGGGCGAGGAATTTGCGATTGCCCTACCCAACGCAGGCCCGGTCGAAGCCGAACAGATTGCCAGCCGCTTGCGCATGGCGATGGCATCCCAGCCCTTGCACTATGCGGGTCACACATTGCCCTTAACAGCCAGTATCGGCGTGGCCAGCTGGCAGGCCGGTGAAAGCCCGGACAGCCTGATGAACCGGGCTGATGCTGCCATGTACCGCGCCAAGGGCTTGGGGCGCGACCGCGTCATCATGGCTTGACAGCACAGTCTGTTCTGCCAGCCAGGCTTTAAGCTCGCCCTCCTGCCCTCATCTGCCTGCCATGCCGCGCCTTGCGGCCAACCTTGTCTACTACCGCAGGAGCCCCGCATGAGCGAGCAACCGTACACCCCGCCCCGCGTCTGGGAGTGGAAACAGGCCAATGGCGGCCAGTTTGCCAATATCAACCGCCCGATTGCCGGCCCTACCCACGAGCAAGCGCTGCCACGCGGCCAACATCCGCTGCAGCTGTACTCGCTGGCCACCCCCAACGGTGTGAAAGTCACCATCCTGCTGGAAGAACTGCTGGCGCTGGGCCACACCGGCGCCGAATACGACGCCTGGCTGATCCGCATCCAGCAGGGCGACCAGTTCGGCAGCGGCTTTGTCGAGGTCAACCCCAACAGCAAGATCCCCGCACTGATGGACTACAGCGGCGAGCAACCGGTACGCGTGTTCGAGTCCGGCGCCATCCTGCTGTACCTGGCCGAAAAGTTTGGCGCGTTCCTGCCGCAGGACTTAGCCGGCCGCACCGAAACGCTGAACTGGCTGTTCTGGCAGATGGGTAGCGCGCCGTACCTGGGGGGCGGTTTCGGTCATTTCTACCAGTACGCGCCGGTGAAGATCGAATACGCGATCGACCGCTTCAGCATGGAGGCCAAGCGCCAGCTGGACGTGCTGAACCGCCGCCTGGCCGACAGCCCGTACCTGGGTGGTGACAGCTACAGCATTGCCGATATCGCGGTATGGCCGTGGTACGGTGCGCTGGTGCTGGGCCAGCTGTACGGCGCCGCCGAGTTCCTGCAGGTGGACGACTACCCGCACGTACAGCGCTGGGCACGCGAGATCGCCGAACGCCCGGCGGTACAACGTGGCCGCCGCGTCAACCGCACCTGGGGCGACGAGGCCGAGCAACTGGCCGAACGCCACAGCGCTGCCGACCTGGACCGCTAAGCGCCCAAAAGCACAAGGCCGCTGCATGTGCAGCGGCCTTGTCGCGCCATGCGGCCAACGTTTGCGCAACGTGGCCGGCTATGGCATCAATCGCGGAAGTTGTTGAACTGCAGCGGGAAGCCGTTTTCCATATCGCCGGCAATTTCCTTGCGCATCAGCGCCATTACTTCTTGCAGCACGTCGCGCTTGGCGCCGGAAACGCGCACCGCCTCGCCCTGGATGCTGGCTTGCACTTTCAGCTTGCTGTCCTTGATGAGCTTTACGATCTTCTTGGCCAGGTCGGTTTCCAGGCCTTCCTTCACGGTCAGCACCTTCTTCACCTTGTTGCCGCTGACCTTTTCCAGCTTGCCGTACTCCATGCAGCGCACATCCACGCCGCGCTTGGCCAGCTTGGTAGTCAGGATGTCGTTCACCTGATCCAGCTGGAATTCGCTGTCGGCAAACAGCGTCAGCGTCTTGTCGCCGCTTTCGATACGGGCGTCGCTGCCCTTGAAGTCGTAGCGGGTAGAAACTTCCTTGTTGGATTGGTCTACTGCATTGCGGACTTCGTTTTTGTCCACTTCGGACACAATGTCAAACGATGGCATCTTGTTCTTCCTTATGCGAGAGTGGCGCGTATTCTAGCCGAAGTTGGCCGCCAGCAGTGCAGCCGGCAATGCGGGCCACGCCCAGGCCGTCAGCGCCAGCAGGTTCAGCAGCACCGTCAACCAGAACACACGGCGAAAACCGGGCTTGGCCGATTTGTGACGCAACCAGTGCTGCGCCAGCGCCGCACCGGGCCAGCCGCCAAACATGGCCAGCAGGTGCAGGGTGCTTTCCGGCGTGCGCCAGCGCCCGGCCTGCGCCGCACGCTTGTCTTGCCAGTACAGCACAAACAGCAGCGCGGACAACACCAGCGCCGCGGCAGCAGCCCAGCGTGGCAGCAGCCACAGCGCCAGCAGCCACCACACCAGCGCCGGCCACTGCGGCCACGGCCACGCCGCGCGCGCGGGTCTGGCTGCCGCCAGAACGAGCAGATCCGGCAAGGTGGCAAACGCCGCCCACACCGCCACCTCACGCCCCTGCCCGTTCAGGCCGCGCTTGAAATAGACGCGCTCGCCCGCTTGCGGGCGGCGTGGCGAGGCGGCAAACGCCGAAACGTGTACGAACAGCTCGTCGCCGTCGCCAGTTTCTATAAAGCCGAAACCGCGCGACGCGTCCCAATGCCGGATACAGCCCTGCTGCTTGGCGGCGGCCGGCACGGGGCTAGCGGCAGAACGTGCCCACGCGGCCAACGGGCGACCATCGCGCCCGGTACCGGCGCGGTAGCTGACGCCTTCGCCCACCGCCGGCGGCTGGCCGGTAAAGGCGGAATGGTGCACAAACAGGCGGCTGCCATCCTGCTGCCGGATGAAACCAAAGCCGCGTGCCGAATCCCAACTGCCGAGCGTGCCCTGCAGCGTGCTCTCTGCTGCGCTCATTTGAGCAGCATGAACTCCACCAGCACGTTCTTGAACACGAAGCCCACCACGCCGAAGCCCAGCACGATGAACAACGCGATCATGCCAGTCTTGCCGGCGTTGGACTTCTTGCCCAGATCGTAAATGATGAAGCCCATGAAAATGATCAAGCCGGTGAGCAGGATGCCCATCGACCAGTTGGTAAATTGCTCTTCGCTCATGATGTCTTTGCGCTAAAAGGTTGGCCGCCATTATAGAAGCGGTAATAAAAAACCGCACCCCGTGGGGTGCGGTTTGAACAGATCGATACCGTTTGGCTTACTTGTTCAGACGGCCGGCAATGCGCATGCGCAGTGCGTTCAGCTTGATGAAGCCGCCAGCGTCGGCTTGGTTGTAGGCGCCGCCGTCGTCGTCGAAGGTAGCGATGTTCATGTCGAACAGCGAGTTGGTTTTGGAGTCGCGGCTCACCACGATCACATTGCCCTTGTACAGCTTCAGGCGTACCCAGCCGTTAACGGTTTGCTGGGTGTAGTCGATCAGGGTTTGCAGCGCCTTGCGCTCCGGCGCCCACCAGTAGCCGTTGTAAATCAGGCTGGCGTAACGCGGCATCAGGTCGTCCTTCAGGTGGGCCACTTCGCGGTCCAGCGTGATGGACTCGATGGCACGGTGCGCCTTCAGGATGATGGTACCGCCCGGGGTTTCGTAGCAACCACGCGACTTCATGCCCACGTAGCGGTTTTCCACCAGGTCCAGACGGCCGATGCCGTGCTTGCCGCCCAGCTCGTTCAGCTTGGCCAGCACTTCGTGGGCCGCCAGGCGTACACCGTTCAGCGCCACGATGTCGCCTTTTTCGAACTCTACGTCCAGGTATTCCGGCGCATCCGGCGCGGCTTCCGGCGATACGGTCCAGCGCCACATGGCTTCTTCCGCCTCGGCGGACGGGTTTTCCAGGTGACGGCCTTCAAAGGAGATGTGCAGCAGGTTGGCGTCCATCGAGTACGGCGCGCCACCGTTCTTGTGCTTCATGTCCACCGGAATGCCGTTTTTCTCGGCGTAGGCCAGCAGCTTCTCGCGGGACAGCAGGTCCCACTCGCGCCATGGGGCGATCACTTTCACGTCCGGCTTCAGGCCGTAGTAGCCCAGCTCGAAACGCACCTGGTCGTTACCCTTGCCGGTCGCACCGTGCGATACCGCGTCGGCACCGGTCAGGTTGGCGATCTCGATCTGGCGCTTGGCGATCAGCGGGCGGGCAATGGAGGTACCCAGCAGGTACTCGCCTTCGTAAATGGTGTTGGCGCGGAACATCGGGAACACGAAGTCACGCACGAACTCTTCGCGCAGGTCGTCGATGAAAATGTTTTCCGGCTTGATGCCGAACTGCAGCGCCTTCTGGCGAGCCGGCTCCAGCTCTTCGCCTTGCCCCAGGTCGGCGGTGAAGGTCACCACTTCACACTGATAGGTGTCTTGCAACCACTTCAGGATCACCGAAGTATCCAGGCCACCGGAATAGGCCAGTACCACTTTATTGATGTCTGCCATCGTCTTCTCTCTCAGTCTACAAGCCGGGTCAGTCGTGTACACGACCCAGCATCAGGTATTCAATCAGGGCTTTCTGGGCGTGCATGCGGTTTTCCGCTTCGTCCCATACCACGCTTTGCGGGCCGTCGATCACTTCGGCCGCCACTTCTTCGCCGCGGTGTGCCGGCAGGCAGTGCATGAACAGCGCATCCGGCTTGGCCAGCTTCATCAGGTCTTCGCTGACCATGTAACCGGCAAACGCATCGCGCCGCGCTTCGGCCTCGCCTTCAAAGCCCATGCTGGTAAACACGTCGGTGGTCACCAGATCGGCGCCGGCCACGGCGGACGCCGGGTTGTGGAAGGCTTCGAAACAGTCACTATCATAATGCTGGCCGTCCAGCACCTGCAGCTCGTACCCCACCGGCGTGGCCACCTTGAGCTTGAAGCCCAGCAGCTTGGCGGCCTGCAGCCAGGTACGCGCCATATTGTTGCCGTCGCCGATCCAGGCCACCGTCTTGCCGGCAATGCTGCCACGGTGCTCTATATAGGTCAGGATATCGGCCAGGATCTGGCACGGGTGGTATTCGTTGGTCAGACCGTTGATCACCGGCACGCGGGAGTACGCAGCCAACCTTTCCACCATGCTCTGCTCGAAAGTGCGGATCATGATGATGTCGACCATGCGCGACAGCACGCGGGCGGTGTCTTCCACCGGCTCGCCACGGCCGATCTGCGAGCTCTTGCCGTCCAGGAACATGGCGTGGCCGCCCAGCTGCGACATGCCGGCCTCGAACGATACGCGGGTACGCGTGGAGTTCTTTTCGAAAATCATCGACATGACGCGGCCAACCAGCGGTTGGTACAACTCGCCGGACACTTGTCGTCGCTTCAGTACCTGGGCGCGCTCGAAGATGTGTTGGTACTCCGCGGCGGAAAGGTCTGTGAACTGGAGAAAGTGTTTGGGCTGCTTCATATCGGGTTCCGGAAAAAATTAATGCCACGGCGCTGTGAAAACAAGGCGTTTTCATGCGCGGCGGCACATTACTACACGCAAACCATCTGTCATCGGGTTGATCAACGCAATTTTTGCCATGATGAAATCATGATTTACAAAATTGCGACATGGTTATATGTATACGAAATCCACACTGGTGACAAGCCCGCGCCAGCTGGCGCAAGGCGGCAAGGCGCCAGAAAAAAGCCGGAATGCTGCAAGATCAATCACTTGCAGCATTCCGGCGATTTGTTACCAGTTTCAACCTGGGGCATGACTGTTTAATAAAACATCATGCCCTGTCAGAACGGTCAGTTGAACCAGCTGCGACTGGGCAGTTCGGCCAGTTCGTCGTCGCGCAGCACGCGCACGCAGTAGTCGCCGCCACTCTCGTCCAGGCCGTGCATTTCGATGGATTTCTGCGTTTTCAGCAGCCGCGCCATATAGGCCACGATATTGGCCTCGATCACCTGCCCCGGCACCAGCACCGGAATGCCCGGCGGGTACGGCACCACCTGGTCGCAGCAAACGCGGCCGTTCAGCGCCGGGTTGGGCAGCCCGTCGTCGTCCAGCAGCGGCAGGCGCTCGCCGGCCTCGTAAAACGCGTCGCGCGGCAGGCAGGCCAGCCGCGAAAACCCCGGAATCTCCGGCATGCGGCCCGCCGCACGCGGCGGGCGCTGCTCTTTAGCCAATCGCAGCAGTGCGTCGAACAGCCGTGACATCTTGCTACGCGTGGTGCCCACCGTCAGCAACAGGGTGATGGTGTTGAAGGTGGACTTTTCGATCTGGATATTGAAGCGCTCGAACAGCGCACGCTGCAGCTCGTCGGCCGAGTAGCCGCTTTGCGAAATGTCTACCGTCAGCTTGGTGGGGTCCAGCCGCACGCCATCCTCGCGCACCGCCTCGGGCAGCAGGTCGTCCAGCTCCAGCACGCGGAAGGCGCCGGTGGAGTTAATCTTCTGCCGCAGCTCTTGCGCCAGCTTCAGTGCGCGGTCCAGCAGCCGGAAGCCCTCGGTCACCGCTTGCTTGCGCGCCACGTCCAGGCTGGCGATCAGGTTGTACTGTGGGCTGGTGGAGGTGTGCATGTTGAAGTTTTCGCGGAACAGGTGCTCGTCAAAGCCGGGGTCGTTGACGTGAATCATGCTCGCCTGCGAGAACGCCGACAGGATCTTGTGTGTGCTCTGGGTAACGTAATCGGCACCCGACTCCAGCGCCGTCGGCCGGAACGCATGGTGGAACCGGGCGTGGCCGTACCAGGCCTCGTCCACGATCACCTTGATACCAGCCGCGTGCGCGGCTTCGATGATGGGCTTGAGGTCGTAACGCAGGCCGTCGTAGGTGCAACTGGTCAAAATCAGCACGCGGGCGTCGGGGTTGGCCGCAATGGCGTCGAAGATCACCTGCTTGGGCACCGGGCCGAAAATGCCGTACTGGCGGTTGACCGAGGAGTCCAGATACACCGGGCGCGCGCCGGACAAAATCACGCCATGGTGGACCGACTTGTGGCAGTTGCGGTCCAGCAGCAGCTTGTCGCCGGGGGCCAGCAGCGTCTGGAAGATCACCTTGTTGGAGGTGGAGGTGCCATTGGTAGCGAAGTAGGTTTTGCGCGCGCCAAACGCCTTGGCGGCCAGGGTTTGCGCCTCGGCAATGACGCCGGTGGGGTGCAGCAGCGAATCGAGCATTGGCACCGACACCGACAGGTCGGCGCGCAGCATCTCTTCGCCGACAAAGTCGTAAAAGTCGCCCACCCACGGGCTGCCTTTCAGCGAGTCGCCACCGGCATGGCCCGGCGTGTGCCACGAATCCTTGGCCATGCGCACGTATTGCTTGAGCTTGTCGTAGAACGGCGTGGCCGCCTTCTCGCCCATCTCGGCAGCCAGAATGCGGAACCAGCCGTTGAAATCGCGCTCGTCGCGGTAGAAGTAACCGTCAATCGCGTGGCTGGCCAGCTCTTCCATCAGCACTTTCTCGTCGTCATCCTGCAGCAGGATGTACAGCGACAGCTCGGGGCGCAGCTGGTTGATCTGGTTGGCCAGTTGTACCGCCGGCTGGGTGGCGCCCTTCTCTTTCAGGCCCTTGTCGATCAGCACGATCTGGATCTCGCCATCGCAGCCGACGCGCTCCAGCGCCTCGCTGCTGCGGCCAACCCCCTGGAACACCAGGCCGAACGGGTTGGCCATCTTGCCCGTTACTGCCTCCAGCGCCGCCAGTACATCGCTGCGCCAGGCGGCGTCATCACTCACCACCAACACTCTGCTCACCGGATTCATCGGTGCTCTCCTCTTGATACTGCGTTTTTTATGCTGTCTGTCGTGCTGTTATGGCCGTCGCTGCGGCGTTGTTTGGCGCTATCGTAAGCACAGCCGCACCATGCTGTCATGCTGCAGTCGCAAAACAGCGTAGCCGATGTCGCCTTGCCAGCAGCCACCGCCCCAATCCGTTACAATGCCGCCCATGCTGACCGACATCGAAAAGAACCTGCTGCGCGACCATTACCGCGCCATTTCCGACAACCTGCCCGGCTTCCGTCCGCGCGCGGCGCAGCGCCGCATGCTGGCCGAAATCGCCAACGCCTTCGGCCGCTGCACCATGCCGCCCACGGATAACGAGCAGGAGCCGGAAGACAATAGCGGGGACAGCATCGTGGTGGTGGAAGGCCCCACCGGTGTCGGCAAGAGCCTGGCCTACCTGCTGGCCGGCGGCGTGATGGCCAAGTCGCGCGGCAAGAAACTGGTGGTCACCAGCGCCACCATCGCGCTGCAGGAACAGCTGGTCAACCGCGACCTGCCGTTCATGATCGACAAGAGCGGCCTGGCAGTGACCTTTGCGCTGGCCAAGGGCCGCGGCCGTTACCTGTGCCCGTACCGCCTGTACCAATTGACAGCCGACACCGCCCAGGGCGAGCTGCTGGCAATGGACCCGAGCATGGCCCTGTGGGAGCGCAAGCCGGAGCAGGCCGAGATCGACGCCCTGCGCCAGCTGGCCGACGCCTTCCATTACCGCCGCTGGAACGGCGACCGCGACAGCTGGCCGGAAAACATCCAGGACGAGCTGTGGCGCCGCGTCACCAACGACCGCCACGGCTGCCTAAAAGCCGGCTGCCCCAACCGCGCCGAATGCCCGTTCTACCTGGCGCGCGACATGCTGGAAAACGTGGACGTGGTGGTGGCCAACCATGACTTGCTGCTGGCCGACGTATCGATGGGCGGCGGTGTAATTTTGCCGGCACCGGAACAAAGCCTGTACTGCATCGATGAAGCGCACCACCTGGCCAAGAAGGCGGTCAACCAGTTTGCTGCCGAACACAGCCTGGCGCAGGCCATGGCCTGGCTGGACAAGGTGCCGGCGCTGGCCACTCGCGTGCAAACGCTGATCGACAAGCCCGAGCTGTGCGCCAACGCGATGGACGCCGCCGGCGCCTGCATGGAAAGCCTCACCGAATGGCTGTGGCTGCTGCAAGGCCAGACCGAGCTGGAAGCCAATAGCGACAACCTGGAACCCAGCTGGCTGATCGAAGACGGCATCCTGCCCGAGCACATGAAGATTCCGGCGGCCAACATGGCACTGTCGGCACGGGCGCTGTACAAGAACCTTACCGGCATCAGCGATGCCATCGGCGCGCTGCGCAAGGACAAACAACAGGACGCCGTGCTGCTGGACAAGTTGGCCGCCGACACCGGCTTCTTCGTCAGCAAAGTCGAACCGATGGTGGCGCTGTGGGACCTGTACGAACGCGAGCCGGACGAAAACGCGCCGCCGATCGCCAAATGGGTCACCCGTCGCGCCGATGGCAAGGGCGACTACATTTTCTCGGCCTCGCCGGTTACCGCTGCCGGCAGCCTGGCGGCCAACCTGTGGCGGCGCGCCTCCGGCGCCCTGCTCACCTCCGCCACGCTACGCTCGCTGGGCAATTTCGACCTGCTGCTGTCGCAGACCGGCCTGAAATGGCTGCCCGACGTACAGTGCGTGGCACTGGAGTCGCCGTTCAACTTTACCGAACAGGGCGAGCTGTACCTGCCGCCGCTGCACGCCACGCCCAAAGACCCGGCTGCGCACACCCGCGAGATCATCGACTGGCTGCCCAAGCTGATCGACCTGTCCCAACCGCTGGGCACGCTGGTGCTATTTACCTCGCGCAAACAGATGCAGGAAGTGGCGGAAGGCATTCCGGCCGAGCTGCGCCAGTATGTACAGATGCAGGGCGAGCTGCCCAAGGCGGTTCTGCTGGAAAACCACTACGCAGCACTGAAAGCCGACCGCCCCAGCGTGCTGTTCGGACTGGACTCGTTCTCGGAAGGGCTGGACCTGCCGGGCGAAGCCTGCGTGCATGTGATCATCGCCAAGCTGCCGTTTGCCATGCCGGACGACCCGGTTGGCCGCACGCTATCGCGCTGGATCGAAAAGCGCGGCGGCAACCCGTTCATCGAGCTGACCGTACCGGAAGCGTCGATCAAGCTGGTACAGGCGGTAGGCCGCCTGATCCGCACCGAAAGCGACTATGGTCGTGTCACCATCCTGGACAACCGCATCGTGCGCCAACAGTACGGCAAACGCCTGCTGGCATCGCTGCCAGCTTTCCGTCGGCTCTGACATTAGGGAAAACCGTGGCGCAACAAGCTGCCTAAAACGTGAAGTGAAATCGATTTTAGGCTAGAATTAGGGTCAACCCGAATGACCTGCCAGGCAATACCATGCCCTTTTCAATAAAGCAGGCTACGGGCTGAGACCACACCCACAAGAACAAGCGCCCGGTTAAAGCCATGATCTGCAACCCGTACGAAATCGTTATCCAAGGCCTGACTTCCGAAGGCCGTACCTTCCGCCCCAGCGACTGGGCCGAGCGCCTGGCCGGCATCCTGGCTTCTTTCGGCGACGACCAGAAACTGGCCTACCACCAGTTTGTGCGCCCGATGATGCTGGACAACGTCCGCTGCGTCGCCGTGGACAAAAAGCTGGAAAAAATCCAGCCTGCCGTCTACCGCTTCCTGATGGACTTCGCCAAAGACAACGATCTGCGTATCGTGGACTGCCGCACGCTGATCGACGAAGTCTACCCCAATCAGTTTCTGGCCTGAGCCTGTTTCCCTGCCTAGCGTGGCCCTGCCAGTTCCACATTCACGAGCAGCATGCGGTGCCGGGAAGGCCCGGTATTTGCTACCATATACGCCTAATCCATTAAGCGACTGAAGCATGGCCATCGTTATCAAGAATCAGCAAGACATCGAAAAAATGCGTATCGCCGGCCGTCTGGCGGCCGAGGTACTGGACTACATCACGCCGTTCGTCAAACCGGGCGTTACCACCGAAGAGCTGAACCGCCTGTGCCACGACTATATGGTCAACGTGCAAGGCACCCTCCCTGCCCCGCTGAACTACGCCCCCGACGGCGGTACGCCGTACCCGAAATCGATCTGCACCTCGGTCAATCACGTGATCTGCCACGGCATTCCCGATGACAAGCCGCTGAAAAAAGGCGACATCGTCAACCTGGACATCACCGTGATCAAGGACGGTTACCACGGCGATAACAGCCGCATGTACTACGTGGGCGAGGTGAGCGAGTTTGCCCGCCGCCTGTGCAAGGTAACCTACGAGTGCATGTGGAAAGGCATCGAGAAGGTGAAGCCGGGCGCGCGCCTGGGCGACATCGGCCACGCCATCCAGCGCCACGCCGAAGCCGCCGGCTACAGCGTGGTGCAGGAGTTCTGCGGCCATGGCATCGGCACCAAGTTTCACGAAGAACCGCAGGTTCTGCATTACGGCCAACCCGGCACCGGCCTGGAGCTGAAGGAAGGCATGATCTTCACCATCGAGCCGATGATCAACCAAGGCAAACGCCACCTGCGCCTGCTTGCCGACGGCTGGACCGTAGTCACCAAAGACCGCAGCCTGTCTGCACAGTGGGAACACACCATCCTGGTAACCGCCGACGGCTACGAAATCCTCACCACCTCGGAGGGCACCCCGCCCAAGCCAGTGTGGAAGAAATAAACAAGTAGTGCGTTAACACAAGCCCCGCCCGAGCGGGGCTTTTTGCTAGTAGCAAAACGATAGCGCTACTTCCGGCAGGGGTGACAGGCGGCGATACAAGGCCGCCGTCCTCGACGAGCATTCCGATGCCACCGACGCCGATGATGCGCACGCCATACCAACTCAGCGCCACACCACTACCGTCGCGGCCAACGACTTCAGCAGCGGGGAAGGCGCCAAGCAGCTAACGGCGTTGCCGCGATGGGTGGTCAGCCGGCTGCCATAGACCTGTCTGCGGTGAGCGCTTCCGTGGTAAGGTATTGGTGCTCAAAATTTCAGGACGGCGCGATTGTAGCTTGCCAATCCCCGCCAGCCCAGCAGCCATGAAACGGGCAGCAAAGCGGGTATCAGCATGGCAAATAACAAGCAAAGCCCTTTTAAGTAAAAGGTTTAAAGCAACTATGCTACTGATGATCGACAACTACGACTCCTTTACCTACAACCTGGTGCAGTACTTTGGCGAGCTGGGGCAGGAGGTAAAGGTGTTCCGTAATGATGAAATCACGCTGCAGGAAATCGAAGCGCTGAATCCGCAGTATCTGGTGTTGTCGCCGGGGCCGTGCACGCCGAACGAGGCGGGTATTTCGGTGCCGGCCATCCATCATTTTGCCGGCAAGCTGCCGATCATGGGCGTGTGCCTGGGGCACCAGAGTATCGGCCAGGCGTTCGGTGGTAAGATTATCCACGCCAAGCAGCTGATGCACGGCAAGGTGTCGCCGGTGTCGCACCATAATGTTGGCATGTTCCGTGACCTGCCTAATCCTGTCACTTGCACGCGCTACCATTCGCTGGTGATCGAGCGCGAAACGCTGCCCGATTGCCTGGAAATCACCGCCTGGACCGAGGATGGCGAGATCATGGGCGTACGCCACAAGACCTTGCCGATCGAGGGCGTACAGTTCCACCCCGAGTCGATCCTGACCGAGCATGGTCACCAGATGCTGCAGAACTTCCTCACCGAATTCGCCTGAGCCGCTTACACCCCCATTGCCGGAGATATTGCATGATCACACCGCAGGCCGCGCTTAACCGCCTGATCGACCAGAACGAACTGTTTCACGATGAAATGCTGGACCTGATGCGCCAGATCATGCGCGGCGAAGTGCCGCCATCGCTGATTGCGGCCATCCTGATCGGCTTGCGCGTCAAAACCGAGAGCGTGCTGGAGATTGCGGCCGCGGCACAGGTGATGCGCGAGTTTGCCACTACCGTCCCAGTACAGCAGCGTACGCATCTTGTGGACACCTGCGGTACCGGCGGCGACAAGAGCCATACCTTCAATATTTCCACGACCGCCGCCTTTGTTAGCGCGGCGGCCGGTGCCCGTGTAGCCAAGCATGGCGGCCGCTCGGTGTCGTCCAGCTCCGGCAGTGCCGACGTGCTGGAGGCGCTGGGCGTCAACTTGGCGCTGGACGCCGCCGGCGTAGCGCGCTGTATCGACCAGATCGGCGTCGGCTTCATGTTCGCCCCCAATCACCACACCGCCATGAAGTATGTGGCGCCGGTGCGCAAGGAGCTGGGCGTTCGCACCATCTTCAATATCCTGGGCCCGCTGACCAACCCGGCCGGCGCACCCAACCAGGTAATGGGCGTGTTCCACCCCGACCTGGTAGGCATCCAGGCGCGGGTGCTGCGCCAGCTGGGCAGCGAGCACGTGATGATCGTGCACGGTAGCGACGGCCTGGATGAAATCACGCTGTCCGGCGCTACCCATGTGGCGGAGCTGAAAGATGGCGTCATTCTGGATTACACGCTGAGCCCGGCTGATTTCGGCCTGGCACAAGCGCCGTTGTCGGCCATCCGTGCCGAGAGCGCCGAGGCTTCCCGACAGTTCCTGCTGGACGTGCTGGCCGGCAAGCCCGGCCCGGCACGCGATATCGTGCTGCTGAATGCTGGTGCGGCCATCTACACCGCCGGTGTGGCAGCAACGCTGGCCGACGGCGTGCTAGCCGCGGCTGCCGCCATCGACAGCGGCGCTGCGCGAGCCAAGCTCGACGCGCTGGTACAGCTGAGTCACAATATCGGCTGATGCCATTTGCAATGCACTACAGTTTTCAATAAACAAACAGATAAGCACTAGCCCATGACTATCGCTCAATCCATTTTCAAAGCCTACGACATCCGTGGTGTCGTCGGTGACACCCTCACTGCGGATGGTGCCTACCTGATCGGCCGCGCCATCGGCAGCGAAGCACGCCTGCGCAAGGTGTCGGCCATCTGCATCGGTCGCGATGGCCGCTTGTCCGGCCCGGAGCTTTCTGGCCGTCTGGCTGACGGTATTCGCGCTGCCGGTGTTGACGTAATCGACGTTGGCCGCGTCGCCACCCCGATGCTGTACTTTGCCGCTTACCAGCTGGAAACCTTCTCCGGCGTGATGGTGACCGGCAGCCACAACCCGCCCGACTACAACGGCTTCAAGATGATGCTGGACGGCGAGACGCTGGCTGGTGACTGGATCCAGACCCTGTATCAGCGCATCATCAACAACGACTTCGCCAGCGGTGAAGGCAGCTACCGCACCCACGACATTGCCGACGCCTACCACCAGCGCGTGGTCAGCGACGTGAAGCTGGCGCGGCCGATGAAGGTGATTGTCGATTGCGGCAACGGCGTGCCGGGCGACTTTGCGCCGCGCCTGTTCAAGGCGCTGGGTTGCGAAGTACAAGAGCTGTTCTGCGAGGTGGACGGCCATTTCCCCAACCACCATCCGGACCCGGCCAAACCGGAAAACCTGCAAGACGTCATCCGCGCACTGCAAGACACCGACGCCGAAATCGGCCTGGCTTTCGATGGCGACGGCGACCGCCTGGGTGTGGTCACCAAAGACGGCAACATCATCTGGCCGGACCGCCAGATGATGCTGTTTGCCGAAGACGTGCTCAGCCGCCAACCGGGTGCGCGCATCATTTACGACGTGAAGTGTACCCGCCTGCTGGCGCCGGCGATCAAGGCTGCCGGCGGTTTGCCGATGATCAACCGCACCGGCCACAGCTTCATGAAGGCGGCGCTGAAAGCGCACCCGGATGCGGCGCTGGCCGGCGAGATGTCAGGCCACATCTTCTTCAAGGAACGCTGGTACGGCTTTGACGACGGCTTGTACACCGGCGCCCGCCTGCTGGAAATCCTGTCCAAGGTGGCCGACCCGTCGGCCGTGCTGAACGCGCTGCCGAATGCCGTTTCCACGCCGGAACTGAACCTGAAGACGGCCGAAGGCGAAAACCACGCGCTGATCGCCCGCCTGCAGCAAACTGCCCAGTTTGACGGCGCCGAAGACATCATCACCATCGATGGTTTGCGCGTAGAGTACGCCGACGGTTTCGGCCTGATGCGCGCGTCCAATACCACGCCGGTGGTGGTGCTGCGTTTCGAAGCCGATAACGAAGCCGCGCTGCAACGCATCCAGAACGATTTCCGCCGTGTACTGGCGCAGGAAACCAGCGCAACGCTGCCGTTCTAGGCGATAATGGCGCCCGAGCCAGCCCTGCCGCTTGCCGGCAGGGCACCATGACGTACCAAAGGTTGGCCGCGGCCAACCTTTTGCATTTGCCGGCGCTTGCGCCGCACAGAAAGGACCCCCGATGTACGAAGAAGCCGCCAGTGCCTTCCAGACCGTGCGCGACCTGATGCGCTTTGCCGTGTCACGCTTCAACGAAGCCGAGCTTACCTACGGCCACGGCACCCAGAACGCCTACGACGAGGCGGCCTATTTGATCCTGTCGGCACTGAACCTGCCGATCCAGCAGCTGGAGCCGTATCTGGACGCGCGCTTGCTGCCGGGCGAAGTGGCCGACGTGCTGGCGCTGATCCGTCGTCGTGCCGAAGAGCGCGTGCCGGTGGCGTACCTGACCAACGAGGCGTGGCAGGGCGAGTTCAATTTCTACGTGGACGAGCGCGTGCTGGTGCCGCGTAGCTTCATCTACGAGCTGATGGGCGAGCCGCTGGCACCGTGGATTGAGCATCCGGAGCTGGTGCATCGCGCGCTGGACCTGTGCACTGGCTCTGGCTGCCTGGCGATCCAGATGGCGCATCACTACCCGGATGCCGAGATCGACGCGGTAGACATCTCGCTGGACGCGCTGGAAGTGGCCAGCATCAACATCCAGAATTACGGTCTGGAAGACCGCATCCAGCTGATTCACAGCGATCTGGTAGAGGGCCTGGAAGAACCGTACGACCTGATCATCTCCAACCCGCCGTACGTGGACGCCGAATCGGTTGCCGCGCTGCCGGCCGAGTACCTGCACGAGCCCGAGCTGGCGCTGGGCTCGGGCGAAGATGGTCTGGACGCTACCCATGTCATTCTGCAGAATGCGGCCCGCCTGCTGAACCCGCAGGGTGTGCTGTTGGTGGAAATTGGCCACAACCGCGATGTGCTGGAGGCCGCGTACCCCAGCCTGCCGTTCGTGTGGATGGAAACCCAGAGTGGCGACGGCTTTGTGTTCCTGCTGACGCGCGAAGACCTGGTGGCTGCCGGCATGGGCGACCCGATGAACGACGCGGATTTTGCCGATAGCTAAGCCGTAACACCGCGTTGAAGCAGCAAGGGCCTGTCGCTTGGCGACAGGCCCTTGCTGCTTATGCCTCACCCGCCACCGACAGCCAGCAGGCTATCGGTCAGCGGCGGTATCAGAATGCCGGTACCACAGCGCCCTGGTACTTGCTCTCGATGAACTTCTTGGTTTCGGGGCTGGTCAGCGCGGCAGCCAGCTTCTTGATGGCCGGGCTGTTTACGTTGTCCTTGCGGGAAACCAGCAGGTTGGCGTACGGCGAGGTGGTTTCAGCAAACAGGCCGTCTTTTTTCGGGTTCAGCTTGGCTTCCAGCGCGTAGTTGGCGTTGATCAGCGCCAGGTCTACCTGGTTCAGCACACGCGGCAGCGTGGCGGCTTCCAGTTCCTTGATCTTCAGGTCTTTCGGGTTAGCCGCAATGTCTTTCTTGGTCGGGTACAGGTTCTTGCGGTCTTTCAGCTTGATCACGCCGCCCTGATCCAGCAGCAGCAGCGCGCGGCCGGCGTTGGTCGGGTCATTCGGGATCGCCACGGTGGCGCCCTTCGGCAGCTCGGCTACCTTCTTGAACTTGGCCGAGTAGGCTGCGAACGGCTCGATGTGCACCGGCTTGCTGGCCACTACCAGGGTAGTACCGCGGTCTTTGTTGAATTTGTCCAGGTACGGGATGTGCTGGAAGAAGTTGGCGTCCAGCTGCTTTTCTTGTACCTGGGTGTTCGGCAGCACGTAGTCGTTGAACACCTTCACTTCCAGATCCACGCCTTGCTTCGCCAACGTCGGTTTCAGCGCTTCCAGGATCTCGGCGTGCGGCACCGGCGATGCGGCAACAACCAGTTTCACGTTTTGGGCCTGGGCGGCAAAGGCGATGGTGGCGAGGCTGACGGCAGCGGCCAGTTTGCTGATGCGGGTCATGGTTTTTCCTTTTTGAGAGAAAGTCTTCCCCCTGCCCGGCCGGATCGGCACAGGCATGCGGGGCACAGCATGATGAACGGCGTTAAAGCAGGCGGTATGGCCTTAGTCGAAGCGACAGCGGCGTACCAGGCTGTCACCGGCAGACTGCAGGCCTTGCACTAGCGCCAGCAGCAGTACCACAGTGACGATCATGATTTCAGTCTGGAAGCGCTGATAGCCGTAGCGGATGGCCAGGTCACCCAGGCCGCCACCACCGATCACGCCAGACATGGCGGTGTAGCCCACCAGCGCCACCGCGGTGACGGTGGCCGCACCGATCAGGCCCGGCAGCGATTCCGGCAGCAGCACCTTGAACACGATGTGCGGCAAGCGCGCACCCATGGACTGGCTGGCTTCGATCACGCCACGGTCCACTTCGCGCAGCACGTTTTCTACCAGACGGGCAAAGAACGGTACCGCGCCCACCACCAGCGGCACGATGGCGCCAGCCACGCCGATGGATGTCCCCACCAGCAGCAGCGTCAACGGCATCAGCACGATCAGCAGGATGACAAACGGCAGCGAACGCAGCACATTCACCAAGAAAGACAGCACCGCGTACAGGCGCGGACGAGCACGCAGCTGGCCCGGCGCCGAGATAAACAGCAACACGCCGAGCGGCAAGCCGGCCAGCACGGTAAACAGCATCGACACACCGAGCATGGTGAGGGTATCCAGCGTGGCCTGCCCGATTTCGACCCAATCGACTTCCAGTAGCAGGTTCCAGTCAAAATCCAGCATTTACAGCACCTCGCAACGCACGCCCTCGCGGGCAAAGATGGCCGGCAGTGCCGACACGTCCACATCCGACGCCACCACGCCGGCCAGCAGCTGGCCGAAAGGGGTGTCCTTGATTTCCGACAGCGTGCCGGACAGCAGGTTGACGCGCAGACCGACCTCGCGCCCAACCTTGTCCAGTACCGGCTGCAGCGTCGGCTCGCCGACGAAGGTGAGCTTGATCACCGGGGTGGACACACGCTGGCGCCAGATGCCTTGCAGTGCGCCCTGCCCCATGCCGGTTTCCGCCAGCAGGCTTTGCGTTACCGCGTGCTGCGGCGCCAGGAACACGTCCAGCACCTTGCCCTGCTCCACTACGCGGCCGTGATCCAGTACCGCGACGCTGTCGCACAGCTGGCGAATGACGCGCATGTCGTGGGTAATCAGCACGATGGTCAGGCCCAGCTGGCGGTTGATGTCGGCCAGCAGCGCCAGGATGGCGTCGGTAGTTTCCGGGTCCAGCGCACTGGTAGCCTCGTCGCACAGCAACAGGTCGGGGTGATTGGCCAGCGCCCGGGCAATGCCGACGCGCTGCTTCTGGCCGCCGGACAGCTGCGACGGACGCTTGTGTTTGTGATCCTGCAGCCCCACCAGCGCCAGCAGTTCGTCCACGCGGGCGTCCATCTGCGCCGGGCTCAGGCCACCGGCCAGCTCCAGCGGAAAGCGCACGTTGGCCGCCACGGTGCGCGAGCGCAGCAGGTTGAAATGCTGGAATACCATGCCGATGCGCTGGCGGCGTTGTTGCAGTGCGCGCTCGTCCAGGCGGGTGATGTCCTCACCGTGCAGGCTGACGTGGCCGGTATCCGGCCGCTCCAGCAGGTTGAGGCAGCGGATCAGCGTGCTTTTGCCGGCGCCGGAGCGGCCGATGATGCCGTAGATCTCGCCACTGGCAATCTGCAGGCTGACGTTGTCCAGCGCGGCGATGGTTTTGCCGCCGTGCTGGTAGTGTTTGCTGATGCTTTGTACTTCGATCATGCCTTGCCCTGTACCGCTGCAACGTGGCAGCGGCTTGTCGTTTGATATGGAGGGCAAGTCTATAGCTGTCTACTGGATACAAAAAATAATATAAAGTGACATTCATATTCCGCAGGGGAATTTAACAAAGCAGGCTTAGCATTGGCAGGCATGAAGCCGCGCCGCAAACGCCAGCAAAACAAAACCCCCGCAGCCGAAGCTGTCGGGGGTTGGCAAGGTTGGCCGCACGGGCGCGCAGGCTTACCAGCAACGCTTGATCAGGTTACCCAGCTGGATCAGGCGGGCATGGAAGAAATGGCCGGCCTCCGGCAACACGATCACCGGCAGATGCTGCGGGCGCGCCCAGTCCATGACCGCCGACAGTGGAATCACCTCGTCGGCCTCGCCGTGGATCACCAGCGTATCGGCCGGCACCGGCGGCGTGGGGATGGCGTACTTGCCCACCGCCACGCCCATCAGCAGCAGCTTGTCTGACGCGATGCGGGCACGCACCTGCGCCGCCACGAAACCGCCAAACGAAAAACCGGCCAGCGCCAGCGGCAGCTCGCCCTGCTCGGCGCGGGCATGCGCCACCACTGCCAACACGTCGTCCACCTCGCCGGCACCGTAATCGTGCTCGCCCTCGCTGTGGCCAACGCCACGCAGATTGGGCAGGTAGCAGGCATAGCCCAGCTGCGACAGCGACTTGGCGGCGGTCTGGATGACCTTGTTGGTGTTGGTGCCGCCCTGCGTAGGGTTGGGGTGGCAGATCACCGCAATGCCGGTAGCGTCGCCCACCGCCGGAATAAAGATGGTTTCCAGCTTGCCTACCGGCCCCGCGATGTCGAGTTTGTGCGGCTGCTTCAGCATCAGATCTTCAGCCTTTCCACGATGCGGCCGTGCACCATGTGCTCTTCCACGATCTCGTCGATGTCTTCCTTGTCGATGAAGGTGTACCAGGTCTCGTTCGGGTATACCACCAGCACCGGGCCTTCGTCGCAACGGCCCAGACAGCCGGCCTTGTTGACGCGGATCTGGCCGCTGCCGGCCAGGCCGCGCGCCTTGATCTGGTCTTTCATGTACGCCAGCAGCTCGCTGGCGCCGTGGTTGTTACAGCACATCTCGCCTTCGGCGCGCTGGTTGCAGCAGATGAACACGTGTTTGTCGAAGTAGCTCATGCTTGTTCTCGCAGTGGGTGTGCAGCCGGGGTTGGCCGCAAGATGTTATTCGTCGGCGTCCGCCCAGCCGGAAATACCGATGGTGGCGGCGTTATCGAACTTGGCATACTGGCCAATGAAGGCCAGCCGTACGCGGCCGGTGGGGCCGTTACGGTGCTTACCGATAATGGCCTCGGCCTGGTTTTTCAGGTCGATCTCTTCCGGTTTGTAATAGGCTTCGCGGTACATGAAGATGATCAAGTCGGCGTCCTGCTCGATGGCACCCGATTCGCGCAAGTCGGACATCATCGGGCGCTTGTCGGTACGCTGCTCTACCGCCCGCGACAGCTGCGACAGCGCAATCACCGGCACCTGCAGCTCCTTGGCCAGGCCTTTCAGACCGCGCGAAATCTCGCCCAGCTCGGCAGTACGGTTGTCGTTCTTGCCGGAGCCGCTCATCAGCTGCAGGTAGTCGATGACGATCAGGCCCAGCTTGCCGCCGTGCTGGCGCGCCAGACGACGGGCGCGGGCACGCAGCTCCAGCGCGGTCAGCGCCGGGGTTTCGTCGATGTACATCGGTGCTTCGGACAGTTTGCCGATGGCGTAGGTCAGCTTTTGCCAGTCTTCGTCGCCCAGTTTGCCGGTACGCAGCACGTGCTGATCGAGGCGGCCAACCGAACCCAGCATCCGCATCACCAGCTGGGCACCGCCCATCTCCATCGAGAATACCGCTACCGGCAGGCCGGCTTCGATGGCCACGTTTTCGGCAATGTTCATCGAGAAGGCGGTTTTACCCATCGACGGACGGCCGGCCACGATGATGAGGTCACCCGGCTGCAGGCCGGAAGTGCGCGCGTCCAGATCGTGGAAGCCGGTAGGCACACCGGTGACTTCGTCCGGGTTGTCGCGGCTGTACAGCATGTCGATACGCTCGACTACCTCTTTCAGCAGCGCCGGCATCTCCAGAAAGCCCTGCTTGGATTTGGCGGTGGATTCGGCAATCTGGAACACCTTGCCTTCGGCCTCGTCCAGCAGCTGGGCGGCGTCGCGCCCTTGCGGGTTGTAGGCCGACTCGGCGATTTCGGTGCCCACCTGCGCCAGCGCGCGCATCACCGAGCGCTCGCGCACGATCTCGGCGTAGCGGCGGATGTTGGCCGCCGACGGCGTGTTCTGCGCCAGCGAGGCCAGGTAGGCCAGGCCGCCGACGTTGGCCAGCTCGGCATGTTTGTCCAGGCTTTCGGACACCGTCACCACGTCGGCCGGGCGCGCCAGGTCCACCAGCTGCGCGATGTGGCGGAAGATGATGCGGTGGTCGTGACGGTAGAAGTCGCCGTCGGTCAGCAGGTCGGCAACTTTTTCCCAGGCGCTGTTATCCAGCAGCAGGCCGCCCAGCACCGACTGTTCGGCTTCGATGGAGTGTGGCGGGGTACGGATGGCCGCCACGGAGGCGTCGTTGAATTCAAATTCGCTCATAGGTCCTGGCTTGGGCACAAACAACAAAGGTTGGCCGCGGCCAACCCTGTGCGCCGGCGCGAGGCCGGCAGGGAAGAGAATGCGATTCTAGCAGTTTTTACCGGCCACAAAGCCGGAAGACCACGCCCACTGGAAGTTATAGCCGCCCAGCCAGCCGGTGATGTCCACCACCTCGCCGATGAAGTACAGCCCCGGCACGCTGGCCGCTTCCATGGTCTTGGACGACAAGGCCTTGGTCGACACACCGCCACGGGTCACTTCGGCCTTTTTGTAGCCCTGGGTGCCGTTGGGCAATACGCGCCAGTTGTGCAGCGTTTCGGCCAGCTGGCGGCGCTTTTTCGGCGACAGGTCACGGCCACGCAGGTGCGCGCCCTGCCCGTCCAGCCAGGCTTCGGCAAAACGGCGCGGCCAACCCAGCTCGCCCATGGCGTTGGCTAGCAGCTGGTCGCTGCCGGCACGCTCCTCCAGCCACGCCTCGGCGTCGGTATCGGGCAGCAGGTCGATGACAATCTCCTGCCCCGGCTGCCAGTAGCTGGAAATCTGCAGGATGGCCGGGCCGGACAGGCCTTTGTGGGTGAACAACACGTTCTCGCGAAAGCGCACCTTGCCGATGCGTACTTCCACGTCCAGCGACACGCCGGCCAGCGGCGCAAAGCGGGTAGCGTCGTCCACGTGGAAGGTTAGCGGCACCAGCGCCGGGTCGAGCTTGGTCAC
Organism: Vogesella sp.; assembly: GCF_046297735.1. Lineage (NCBI taxonomy): Bacteria > Pseudomonadati > Pseudomonadota > Betaproteobacteria > Neisseriales > Chromobacteriaceae > Vogesella > Vogesella sp. The sequence continues at coordinate 206,763 of NZ_JBKBHK010000001.1, read as the reverse complement.
CGGCAGGCCAAACTGCTCGGCAATACGGTAACCGAGGCCGGTGGCGCCGATTTGCGGAATAGACAGCCCGCCGGTTGCCACCACCAGAGACTGGCAGTGAAAGGTGCCGATGCTGGTATCCACACGGAAGCCGCCGGCGTCGTTGCGGCCAACCTCGGCGATCTGCACCCCCATGCGGCGGTCAACGCCGGCGTCGCGGCACTCGGCGTCCAGCATGTCGATCAGCTGCTGGCTGCTGTCATCGCAGAACAGCTGGCCCAGCTTTTTCTCGTGGTAGGCAATGCCGTGGCGTTCCACCATGGCGATGAAGTGTTGCGGCGTGAACTGCGCCAGCGCAGAACGGCAGAAATTGGGGTTATCCGACACATAGCAGTCATGACGGGCGTGGATATTGGTGAAGTTGCTGCGCCCCCCGCCCGAGATGCGGATTTTTTCCGCCAGCTTGTCGGCGTGATCCAGCAGCAGCACGCTGCGGCCACGCTGGCCGGCGGTGGCAGCACACATCATGCCGGCTGCGCCGGCGCCTAACACGATTACATCAAACTGCACGTGACGAACCTCAAAAAGAATTAGCTTATATAGTGTAGTGATTTGGTCAACAATTGGCGATGCCGGCCAATTACAGTAAACTGTAGTAGTCGAACAGCACATGCTGTTTTGCTTGTTAACTCTGGAGAGCACGATGGAACACAAACTGCCCGAACTGCCGTACGCCCTGGACGCCCTGGCGCCGATCATTTCCAAGGAAACCCTGGAATTCCACTACGGCAAGCATCACCAGACCTACATCACCAACCTGAACAACCTGATCAAGGGCACCGAGTTCGAGAACGCCTCCCTGGAAGAGATCGTGAAGAAATCCTCCGGCGGCATTTTCAACAACGCTGCGCAGGTTTGGAACCACACTTTCTACTGGTTCGGCCTTGCCCCGAACGCTGGCGGCGAACCGACCGGCGCGCTGGCTGACGCCATCAGCGCCAAATGGGGCTCGTTCGACGAGTTCAAGAAAGCCTTTGCTGCCTGTGCCGTTGGCACCTTCGGCTCCGGCTGGGCCTGGCTGGTGAAAAACGCCGACGGCAGCCTGGACCTGGTATCCACCAGCAACGCTGCCACCCCGCTGACCACCGACAAGAAGCCGCTGCTGACTTGCGACGTGTGGGAACACGCTTACTACATCGACTACCGCAACAGCCGCCCGAACTACCTGGAAGGCTTCTGGAAGCTGGTGAACTGGAACTTCGTGGCCGACAACTTCGCCGCCTGATTCCGCTTCGCCGCACCATGAAAGGCCCCGCAAGGGGCCTTTTTCTTTCCCTGGCGCAGGCCTGGCCACGGCAAGCAGCAATGACAAGGCCTGCTTGCAGGGCAAGCAGGCCTTGTTGGCCCCGCCTGGCGGGGCGCCGTGGCAGTGCTTACTGTTCTGCCTGCGTCTGACTGATGACTACCTGATGCTTCTGGCGCAGCTGCTCCAGATAGGCTGACATTACACTATTGGCCGACATGTCACCCAACAGCATACCCAACTGGGCAGACTCTTGCGGGCTAAGGTTCTGCGCTGGCAGCACCTTGTCGATGCTGTACAGCACGTACTCGCCGTTATCCCGCTTGACACCGGCAAAACCCGGGGTCTGCTTGGGGTTGGCAGCAAACACGGCGCGCAGCTCGGCCAGCGGAGTACCGGCGGGGTCACGACGCGACAGGCTCTTGACCTCGCCCCAGGCCAATACCGGTGCCTTGCCGGCTTTCAGCTCTGCCAGCATGGCAGCACCACGCTCTGCAGCCAGCTTGGCACCTTCACGTGCTGCCAGCTCGGTGCGGATTTCTGCCTGTACCTCGCTCAAAGCACGCTGTCGAGCAGGCTGGAACTCGGCCACCCGCACTACCACCAGCGTGTTGTTGCCCACGTCTACCGGCTCGCTGTTGTGCTTTTTCTTCAGTACGTCGTCACTGAAGGCAGCCTCCAGTAGCTTGGCATTGCCCAGCAGCGGGTCGCCTGCCTTGCCGCTACGCGGCACGAAGTCGGTTTGCTGCGCCTTGAGGTTCAGCGCCGCCTCTACACCCTTCAGCGAATCGCCTTGCTGGTAGGCCACGTCAGTCAGCTTTTCCACTGCCGCACGGTAGGCTGCGGCCGCTTTCTGCTTGCGCAACTTGTCGATGACCGCGGCTTTCTGTGATGCAAAGTCACTGCTCTTCACCGCATCCAGCTTCAGAATGTGGTAACCGAACTCGGTTTCTACTACCTCGCTGATCTGGCCGGGCTTCATGGCGAACGCTACGCTCTCGAACGGCTTGGTCATCACCCCTCGGCCAAAGAAGCCCAGGTCGCCGCCATTTTCGGCCGAGCCCGGGTCTTGAGAGCGCGCCTTGGCCAGCTCGGCAAAACGGGCCGGGTTGGCACGCACTTCTTTCAGCAGCGCCTCGGCCTGCGCTTTCACCTTGGCCTTGTCGGCCGCAGGTGCGTTGGCGTCAGCCGTCAGCAGGATGTGCGAGACCTGACGCTCTTCATTGCTGAACTCGCCAGCATTCTTGTCGAAATAAGCCTGCGCTTCGGCGTCGCTGATGGCAATGCCCTGAGCGATGGCGTCCTGCGACAGGGTGACGTATTCCAGGCGTGCCTGATCGGCAGTTTTGAAACGCTTGAGATTGGCATCGTAGAAGGCCTTCACCATGGCGTCGTCCAGCTTGACGTTGGCCGCAAACTGCTCGGGCTTCAGCACCACGCTGCGCACTTCGCGCACCTCGGATACCAACGCCGCCATGCGAGTTGCCAACGTTTGCGATACAAAGCTGCCGTACTGGTATGGTGCTACCTGAGCCTGCAACAGCAGGTCGCGACTGACTTGCTCTTCGAATGCCTGCGGTGTCAGGTAACGCGACTGTAGAAACTCGGTGTATCGTGCGGCGCTGAATTTACCGTTCTCCTGGAATGCCGGAATGGCGGCAATGGCAGCACGCAACTGCTGCGGCGACACGGCCAGGCGGTTGCCACGCGCTTCTGCCAGCAACATCTCCTGACGGATCAGGTTTTCCAGCACAGCCTGACGCGAGGCGGCATTGACCGGTTGGCCTTCCAGCTGACGCTCAACGTCCTTTTGATAAATCTTGGCATTGCCCACCTTGGCCAGGTAAGGGTCTTCCACCGCAGCACTGTAGCTACCGACGCCGAAACCCACGAAGGTGAGCGCCACAGCACCAAGAATGATCTTGATGGCAAGATTGTTGTTCTGAACGAAATCAAACATGAGGTTCGGGGTCTACCAAAGAAACAAGGTGAACGTTGGCCGTTCACCTTGCTGATTGTCTGGCGCGGCCTGCGGACAGGACAGCGCATAGTGACTGGCACGCTGGTACCCGGCATTGCTGCCGGGCGGTCGCTGATTACAGCGCGTCTTTCAGCGCCTTGCCGGCGCGGAATTTCGGAGACTTGGCAGCAGCGATGGTAATGGTCTCGCCAGTCTTCGGGTTGCGACCACTACGCTCGGCGCGCTCGCCTACGTAGAAGGTACCAAAGCCTACAACAGTGACGGTGTCGCCAGCCTTCAGCGCCTCGGTAACAGCATCGATCATGCCGTCCAGTGCCTTGCCGGCAGCTGCTTTGGAAATGTCTGCCTTGGCGGCGATAGCGTCAATCAGTTCAGACTTGTTCACGTTAAGTCCCCTTTCGTCGTTCTCGGTGTACGGAGTACTGAATAAAACCGCTAGCTTTATAACAAGGCCAAAATCCTTGTGTCAAGCGGCTTTCAGCGGGGGTGAAGGTCTTTTCACCCCCTCCTGAAAGCTGATGCTAGCGCGCTTTCTTCAGCAAATCAAAACAATGCGTCATTAATGCGTCATTGTGGCGGACTTTGTCGCAACTTCAGCAGCGGCGGGCGTTACAGCCAATTCTGCCTCGGTTAGCGGCTGCGGCTCGCTTTCCAGTGCGTATGACAAAACCTCATCGATCCACTTAACCGGCAGGATTTCGAGCTTGTTCTTGATGTTGGCCGGAATCTCGGCCAGATCCTTCACGTTGCCCTTCGGGATCAGCGCACGCTTGATGCCACCGCGTTGCGCCGCCAGCAGCTTCTCTTTCAAGCCGCCAATCGGCAGCACTTCGCCGCGCAGCGTGATCTCACCGGTCATCGCCACGTCAGCGCGCACCGGAATACCGGTAAGCACCGACACCAGCGCCGTAGTCATCGCAATACCGGCCGACGGGCCATCTTTCGGCGTAGCGCCTTCCGGCACGTGGATATGCATGTCGTGCTTCTCGTAGAAGTCCGGCTTGATACCCAGCGTACGCGCACGGCTGCGCACCACGCTCATGGCCGCGGTAATCGACTCCTGCATCACCTCGCCCAGCTGGCCGGTGCGGATGATATTGCCCTTGCCCGGCAAGGCGACCGCCTCGATGGTGAGCAGCTCGCCGCCCACTTCGGTCCAGGCCAGGCCGGTTACCTGGCCGATGCGGTTTTCTTCTTCGGCCAGGCCAAAGTCGAAACGGCGCACGCCCAAGTATTTTTCCAGGGTCTTGCTGCTGACCGTGGTCTTGGTCACCTTGTCGCTCTTCTTGCTGCTGTGTGCAGTCACCACCTTGCGGCAGATCTTGGCGATCTCGCGATCCAGGCTACGCACGCCCGCTTCACGGGTGTAGTAGCGCACGATGTCGCGAATGGCCGCCTCTTGCACTACCAGCTCGCCTTCCACCACACCATTGTTCTTCATCTGCTTGGGCAGCAGGTAGGTGGTAGCGATGTTGACCTTTTCGTCCTCGGTGTAGCCGGCCAGACGGATGATTTCCATGCGGTCCAGCAGCGCCGGCGGAATATTCAGCGAGTTGGCGGTAGCCACGAACATCACGTCGGACAGATCGAAATCCACCTCGGCGTAATGGTCGACAAAGGCGTGGTTCTGTTCCGGGTCCAGCACCTCCAGCAGCGCCGCAGACGGGTCGCCACGGAAATCGGCGCCCAGCTTGTCCACTTCGTCCAGCAGGAACAGCGGGTTTTTCACACCCACCTTGGTCATGTTTTGCAGCACTTTGCCCGGCATGGAGCCAATATAGGTACGACGGTGACCGCGGATCTCGGACTCGTCGCGCACGCCGCCCAGCGCCATGCGTACGAACTTGCGGCCGGTGGCACGGGCAATCGACTGCCCCAGCGAGGTCTTGCCCACGCCCGGCGGGCCTACCAGGCACAGAATGGGCGCTTTCAGGCGATCAACGCGCTGCTGCACCGCCAGGTACTCCAGAATGCGCTCCTTGACCTTCTCCAGGCCAAAGTGGTCTTCGTCGAGTACGGTTTCCGCCGCATCGATATCCTTGCTGATCTTGCTCTTTTTCTTCCAGGGCAGATCGATCAGGGTTTCGATGTAGTTGCGCACCACGGTGGCTTCGGCAGACATCGGCGACATCATGCGCAGTTTCTTCAGCTCGGACAGTGCCTTTTCCTTGCCGTCCTTGCTCATGCCGGCGGCCTTGATCTTGCGCTCCAGCTCGTCGAGGTCGTTACCTTCCTCGCCTTCACCCAGCTCTTTCTGGATGGCCTTGACCTGCTCGTTCAGGTAGTACTCGCGCTGGCTCTTTTCCATCTGGCGCTTGACGCGGCCACGGATGCGCTTTTCCACCTGCAGGATGTCGATCTCGCTTTCCATCATGGCCAGCAGGTGCTCGATGCGCGCCTTGATGTCGAACATCTCCAGCACTTCCTGCTTGTTTTCCAGACGCAGCGGCAGGTGCACCACCACCGAGTCAGCCAGACGGCCAGCCTTGTCGACGCCGGACAACGAGGACAGCACCTCGGCAGGCACTTTCTTGTTCAGCTTCACGAACTGCTCGAACTGGGCCAGCAGTGCGCGGCGCAGCGCCTCCACTTCCGGCGTGTCTTCGCTATCGAAAGGCACCGGATCGATGGTGGCGGTAAAGTATTCTTCGTGATCCTGCACTGCGGCCAACTTGGCACGCTGACGGCCTTCAACCAGCACCTTCACCGTGCCGTCCGGCAGCTTCAGCATCTGCAGGATGCTGGCGATGGTACCGATCTCGTGCAGGTCGTCCGCCTGGGGCTCGTCCTTGTCGGCGGCGCGTTGCGCCACCAGCAGGATCTGCTTGCCCTCTTCCATGGCCTGTTCCAGCGCCTTGATGGATTTGGGTCGGCCCACAAACAGCGGAATCACCATGTGTGGAAACACCACCACGTCACGCAGGGGCAGCAGCGCGAGGGTGGCTTGGTCTTTTAGTTCGGCGGGTTGTGGCATATCACCTAACCTTGCTCTTGGTAGAATTCAGTCTAGTGGCAGATGTGGGCAAATCTGACCATATCAAGCATGCTAAAGCACTTAATAGCAGCTGCAAACAAAAACCGCCCTCGCGGGCGGTTTGGCGAACAGGGAACCCGTCCAGCAATCAGGCAGACTTGGCGGCAGCCTCGTCAGCCGGGGCTTCCGGCTGCGCCATGATGAAAGCCGGTTTCTGACCTTGCTCGATCACTTTTTCGTCTACCACGACCTTGCTGACGCCTTCCAGCGACGGCAGTTCGTACATGGTATCCAGCAGCGAGCGTTCCAGAATGGAGCGCAAGCCACGGGCGCCGGTCTTGCGAATCAGCGCCTGCTTGGCAATCACACGCAGCGCCGACGGCAGCACTTCCAGCTCTACCTGCTCCATCGCAAACAAACGCTGGTACTGCTTGATCAGCGCGTTACGCGGCTGGGTCAGGATGCTGACCAGCGCTTCTTCGTCCAGCTCTTCCAGCGTGGTCACTACCGGCAGACGGCCGATCAGCTCGGGGATAAGGCCGAACTTGATCAGGTCTTCCGGCTCTACCTCGCGGAACAGCGTGCTGATCGACTTGCCGTCTTCCTTGGACATCACCTCGGCGCCAAAGCCGATGCCACCCTTTTCCGAGCGACGGCGGATGATCTTTTCCAGACCATCAAACGCGCCACCGCAAATGAACAGGATGTTGGTGGTGTCAACCTGGATGAACTCCTGGTTCGGGTGCTTGCGGCCACCTTGCGGCGGTACCGAAGCCACCGTGCCTTCGATCAGCTTCAGCAGTGCCTGCTGCACGCCCTCGCCCGACACGTCGCGGGTGATGGACGGGTTTTCCGACTTGCGGGAAATCTTGTCGATCTCGTCCAGGTACACGATGCCGCGCTGTGCTTTTTCTACGTCGTAGTCGCACTTCTGCAGCAGTTTCTGGATGATGTGCTCGACGTCTTCGCCCACGTAGCCGGCTTCGGTCAGCGTGGTAGCGTCCGCAATCACGAACGGCACGTCCAGCAGCTTGGCCAGGGTCTGCGCCAGCAGCGTCTTGCCGGAGCCGGTGGGGCCAATCAGCAGGATGTTGCTCTTGGACAGCTCCACGTCGTCCTTGCTGCTGGGGGTGTACAACCGTTTGTAGTGGTTGTACACCGCCACCGCCAGCGACTTCTTGGCCGGGTCCTGGCCAATGATGTACTGGTCCAGCGTGCTGCGGATTTCCTGCGGCGTCGGCAAGGCAGGCGGTGCGCCCGACTCGGCCTTGTCGCCGATCTTGGCTTCTGTCTCTTCGCGAATGATGTCGCCGCACAGGTCTACACACTCGTTGCAGATGTAGACCTGCGGGCCGGCGATCAGACGCTGCACCTCGTGCTGGCTCTTGCCGCAGAAGGAGCAGTACAGCAGCTTGTCGTTACTGCCTTTGTCTGCCATCAGATAGACGTCCTGAATTAAACAGCCGCATCCAGACGCGAACTCAGCACCTTGTCGATCAGGCCGTATTCACGGCTCTGCTCGGCAGACATGAAGTTGTCGCGTTCGGTATCGGCTTGTACTTGTTCGATGGTCTGGCCGGTATGTTTGGCCAGCAGTTCGTTCATGTGCGCCTTGGTTTTCACCAGTTCGCGGGCATGAATTTCGATATCGGTCACCTGGCCGCTCAGGCCGCCACCATACAGCAGCGGCTGGTGGATCATCACGCGGCTGTTCGGCAGCGCAAAGCGCTTACCCTTGGCACCGGCAGACAGCAGGAAAGCACCCATGCTGGCAGCCTGGCCAATGCACAGGGTGGAGACATCCGGCTTGATGAAGTTCATCGTGTCGTAGATCGACATGCCGGCGGTAATGGAACCGCCCGGCGAGTTGATGTACAGGTAGATGTCCTTGTCCGGATTCTCCGACTCCAGGAACAGCAGCTGTGCTACCACCAGATTGGCCGACTCGTCGGTAACGGGGCCTACCAGGAACACGATACGCTCCTTCAGCAGGCGCGAGAAAATGTCGTAGGCGCGTTCGCCACGGCCACTTTGCTCCACCACCATGGGCACCAGGCCCAGACCTTGCGGTTCAAACATCGATTTCATCGACCTCTCCGGTTGCAGTGATACAGATCAGGCGTTGTTGCCCATCAGGGTTTCGAAGGAAACGTCCTTCTGTACAACATTGGCGCGACCCAGCACAAATTCAACCACATTATCTTCCAGCACCATGGAAGTCGGGCCTTCCAGGCGGCCGGCTTCAGCGTAGTACCAGTCGATCACGTCTTGCGGCTGCTCGTAGCTCTCGGCGAACTCTTCCACCAGGGCTTTTACTTGCTCCGGCTTGGCTTCCAGCTGGTTGGCTTCTACCACTTGCGCCAGGATCAGGCCCAGGGCCACGCGGCGCTCGGCTTGCTTGGTGAACAGGTCGGCCGGCAGCGGCATGTCTTGCAGCTTCATGCCGCGCTGTTGCAGGTCTTGACGAGCCTGGTCCATCAGACGGCCCACTTCCAGGTCTACCAGCGCTTTCGGCAGGTCGATCGGGGTCACGTCGATCAGGGCTTGCATCACGTTTTCTTTCACCTGGGCGGACAGGCGGCGCTTCACTTCACGCTCCACGTTCTTGCGGATTTCGGCACGCATCTTGGCTACGTCACCGTCGGCAATGCCCAGCAGCTTGGCGAACTCTTCGTTCACTTCCGGCAGTTCGGCAGCCGCCACGTTTTTCACGGTGATCTCGAACACGGCGGTTTTGCCGGCCACGTCCTGACCATGGTAGTCAGCCGGGAAGTTCACTTCCACGGTCTTGGTTTCGCCTTCTTTGGCGCCGATGATGCCGGCTTCGAATTCCGGCAGCATCTGGCCCTGGCCCAGCATGAACGGGAAGTTCTCGCTGCTGCCGCCTTCGAAGGCGACGCCGTCGATGGTGCCTTTGAAGTCGATGATCACGCGGTCACCGTTGGCAGCTTCGCGCTCAACACGGTTGAAGCGGGTGCGTTGCTTGCGCAGGATGTCGACAGTCTTGTCGATCTCGGCGTCGGTCACTTCGGTATTCGGCTTTTCGATTTCCTTGCCGGCCAGTTCGCCGATCACGATCTCCGGGTAAACCTCGAAGGAAGCGGAGAACTTGAAGGTCTCGGCATCGCCTTCAGCCGGTTCGAAACGCGGGTAGCCGGCTACGCGCAGCTTTTGCTCAACGGCAGCCTTGTAGAAGCTCTGCTGAACTTGCTCGCCCAGCACTTCTTCACGCACTTGGGCGCCGTAGTTGGCTTCGATGATCTTGGCCGGAGCCTTGCCCGGGCGGAAACCCTGGATCTTGGCGGTGCGCGCTACGCGCTTCAGGCGGTCGGCCACTTGGGCGTCGATAGCAGCCAGCGGCAGTGCAATGCTCATGCGACGCTCCAGGCCGCTCAGCGTTTCCAGTTGTACTTGCATGTCCAATCCTTAGATTCAAAAGGTGTGGGGTTGTAGCCAGAAGCGGGAAAGCCATCGGGTAAACCGCGATGCTTGGGGAATCTTGCAGATTTTGCTTTCCAGCGCCATGAAATATGTATTGTCGAGCTGCGTGTCAGCCCGCAAAACGGGCCAAGGCAGGCGGCCAAAGCAAAGGGCGAGTATAGCACGCAGTGTCGAATTGAACAGTCCACGATGCCGTTGCCCTGTCCTGCCCGCCAGCTCGTCGGCACCGCCCCCGTCAAATCAAGCGCTTGCCGCGCTACGCCACCCGGCCGATTGCGGCCAACCTTGCCCCGCGCTATCGTAAGCCACCCCGACTCCATGACGAATACGCATGTCCACCCTTACCCACTTTGACGCCAGCGGCCAGGCCCATATGGTCGACGTCGGCAACAAGGCCGAAACCCGCCGCGTGGCAGTTGCCAGCGGCCATATCAGCATGCACGCCGACACCTACGCGCTGCTGCAAGCCGGCAACAGCAAGAAAGGCGACGTACTGGGCATTGCCCGCATCGCCGCCATCCAGGGCAGCAAGCGCACCGCCGACCTCATTCCGCTGTGCCACCCGCTGGCGCTCAGCCACGTGGCGGTGGATTTCCGCTACCAGGACGACGCCTGCCGCCTGCACCTCACCGTGACTGCCGAAACGGTTGGCCGCACCGGCGTGGAAATGGAGGCACTCAGCGCCGTCATGGCCGGCCTGCTGACCGTGTACGACATGCTGAAAGCCGTCGACCGCGGCATGACTATCGCCGGCGTGCGGCTGCTGGAAAAACAGGGCGGCAAGAGCGGCCACTGGCGCGCCGATGCCGAAGACGCGGAGGTGGCGCCATGAGCACCCTGCAAGCCGTACCGCTCGACAAGGCCTACCGCCTGCTGAACCACGGCCCGACCGTACTGGTGAGCAGCGCCCACGACGGGCACCACAACGTGATGGCCGCCGCCTGGGCCATGCCGCTGGATTTCGACCCGCCGAAAATCCTGGTGGTGATCGACAAGGCCACCCATACCCGCAAGCTGATGGAAGCCTCCGGCGAGTTTGCGCTGAACGTGCCCGGCCGCGACCAGGCCCACGCCGTGGTCGCCGCCGGCAGCGCCAGTGGCGCCGACTGCGACAAGTTTGCCGCCAGCGGGCTGCAACCCATGCCGGCGCAGCGCATCGGCGCGCCGCTGGTCGCCGGCTGCAGCGCCTACCTGGAATGCCGCATCATCCAGGAACCGCACAACCAGCAACAGTACGACCTGTTTATCGCCGAGGTGGTCGCCGCCCAAGCCGACAGCCGCGTCTTCAGCGACGGCCGCTGGCACTTCGACGGGCACGACGACCTGCGCAGCTTGCACCACGTGGCCGGCGGTGCCTTCTTCGTCAGCGGCGAGATGGTCAGCGGCCAACCCTGAACCACCTCGCCAGACGCATCCCCGCCGTCGCTTAATGCCAGTCAGTTAGGCGAATGCGCTTGGTTTTCAAGTAGCAGGACGTGAATGAAGCGCCCCATCCCGTTGGCGCGAGCCGGTCAAAATGGCGCGCACCAGGTTTTAAGACGCCGATTTGTTTGAGCTCCGAGCCGTTAGCGAGGAGCGAGTTCGGCGGCGCCTGGGGCGTGCCGTTTTGACCGGGGTTTCGAGCAGCCCCGGGTTGCGGGGGAATGAAAAGGGGGCGGCAATCCGCCCCCTTTCCCGTCTGCCGGGCGGAACCGGCATCTAATCATCGTCCGCAGAGCGGACACACTAGCGTACTTCAACGCAACAAATCGCTAACCAAAAAGACGCCAGTCAGCGTTAGCTGACTGGCATTACGCCGTGGCGGGTTTTGTTTTTGCACGTTTGGCGCTACAGCTCAGGCCGTAGCCACCTGCTGCAGGTACTGCGCCACCTTGGCAGCGGGTACTTTCTGCAGCTTGCACAGCAAATCGTGACCGGGCTGGCGCACGCCGTGACGCTGCTGCAAGGTGTGCTGCAGATACTGCCACAGGTTGGCCGCCATTTCGGCATCGGCCAGCGCCCGGTGCGCCCGCCCGGTGGCCGGCAGGCCAGCCCAGCGCGTCAGCGTGCCCAGCTTGTGATCCGGCGCCTGCGGCAACAGCCGGCGCGACAGCAGCAGCGTGCAGGCAAACGCCTGCTTGCGCTGCAGGCCCAGCAAACCCAGCTCGTAGTCCCAGAACTTGCTATCGAAGCTGGCGTTGTGCGCCACCAGCGGCGCACTGCCGACAAAACGCGCCGCCTCGGCCATTACCTGCGCCGCCGGCGGCGCCGCCTGCAGCATGGCATTGCTGATGCCGGTAAGCTGCTGGATCATCGGCGGCACCCACACACCGGCATTCATCAGGCTCTGGTAGCGGTCCACCACCTCGCCGGCTTCCAGCAGCACGATACCGATTTCGGTAGCCCGCCCCTGCGGCCCCGGCGCCACGCCGGTGGTTTCAAAGTCGATAACGGCCAGCCGCTGGCTCATGCCAACGCCTGCTTCGCGGCCTCGGCCGGGCTGAGGCCATCGTAGAACATGTCGGTGTACCACTCGGCCTGCTCTTCGATGTGGTCTTGCGCTTCCGCTTCGGTGGCGCCAGCGGCGACCAGGTGGGCTTCTACCTCGGTGCACCAGGCCAGCAGGGCCAGGGTTTCATCGTCCAGCTCGTCGATGTCGTTCTTTTTGCGCGACATGGGGTTTCCTTTGCTTGCTTCGTCATTGAACAGCCGCGCATTGTACGCAGCTTTGCCGTGTCGCGCGCTAGCGCGTCATCACATCACCGTACACCACACCGGGCTGCGGCTTGCGCTTGGCAGACGGCGCGTCGTACAGCACCAGCCAGGCCAGCTCGCCCAGCCAGTGCGCCGGCATGGCGCACAGCGCCTCGGCCCGATCCACCCCCTTGCCGTGCGGCAGGGCCAGGTGCTCGTGCACGCCGTCCCACCACAAGGCAGCCGTTTCGCCTGCCGCCACACCGGCCAGCAAGCCGCGTGCGCCCTGCCAGCGGAACACGCGCACGGCACCGTCCAGCACCATGGTCGGCCCGGCCAGCAGCATCAGGTCGTCGCCATCCAGGTACAAGTCGCGCACCCCAAGGCCCGCCAGCGGCAGGAAATGCTTGCGGTACAGCAAGCCACTGTCGTCCAGTGGCTGCAGGCGCAATTCGCCCTTGTGCTCGGCCACCCGCACTTCCAGCAGGCAACTCCAGCCGCGCAACACCGGGCCACGCAAGCCCAGCAGCAGGCGGCCATCTACTGCCGCCAGACCTTCCACGTCAAAACCGTTGTCCTTGCCGGGAATGGCCATGAACGGCGCCAGCTGTGGATCGTCGGCCAGCAAGGCCGTGAGCTCGTTGTGCTTTTTCTTGCCCTTGAGTATGGCAGCCGAGCGTCCGTCTGCCGTGCTTTTCTGCAGCGAAAATACGCCGTCGCCGTCGTCTTGCAGTGGGATGCGCGCCAGCAGGCAGCGGTTGCCGTCGTGACTGACGGTGGCCAGCCGCTTCAGGTTGGCCGCAGCATCGCGTTCCGGCCTCGGCGCCTTGCGCTTCAGCCCGTGCGAGCCTACCAGCCACAGATAGCCATCGGCCACCGCCAGGCCTTCCAGGTCGGCTTCGATGTCGGCGCTATCCGGCAGGTCGAGGTAATCGGCCAGCGGGTAATGGCCATCGGCCACGAAGTGCAAGCCCTCGGCATGGCGATCGCGCAGCAGGCGGTCCAGGCCGCAGGCTTCGTCGCCGGCCACCCACAAGGTATCGCCGATGGCCACCGCGCCGGACAGGTTGTCGTGCACCAGTTGCGCGCTATCCAGCGCCAGGCTTACCGCATTGACAGCAAGTTTCTTCGGCATCGTGCTCTCCTTTCGCCCTCAGTCAGCCGGCAAGCTGACACACCAAGGCGTGTCTTCCACAGATAAATGACAAGCCAGCCGCACGGTAGCCGGCGCATCCGGCCACTGCTCGCTGGCGGCGGCGGCCGCATCGCACAAGCCGGCGCGCAGCAGCACATTGCGTTCCTTGCGGCCAACCTGTACCTGCCGCGGCTGCAACGGGTGGCCGATGGTGACCGCACAGGTACCGCACGTGCCCTGCCCGCAACGCCAATGCAAGGGCACGTCGTGAAAGCGCGCCACGTCGATCAGCAAGTCACCGGCGCTGGCCTCCACCTCGGCCAGCAGTTCACCGCCCCGCTCGAAACGCAGCAGCGTCACAGCGCGTACACCGGCAGCAACTCGCCCGCCGTTACCGCCTGGCCGGGCTGCAGCCGCACCAGACCATCGGCCCAGGCGCACGAGGTCAACACGCCGGACCCCTGGTTCGGATAGCGCTGCAGCAGCAGCCGGCCATCCTGCTGCACCACACGCACGCGCAGAAACTCTTCGCGCCGGGCGTCGGGCTTGCTCCAGTCAAAACCGGCCGGCAGCCAGTACTGCGGCTGCCACGCCGGCACCACCTCGCCCTGGCGCGCACGCAGGAAGTCGCGCACCAGCACCGCAAAGGTGACATAACCGGACACCGGGTTGCCGGGCAGGCCGATGAAATCGGCGTCACCGATACGGCCGCTGGCCAGCGGCTTGCCAGGCTTGATGGCGATTTTCCACAGCTGCAGCTCGCCCTCGGCTTCCACAGCCGCCTTGACGTGATCTTCCTCACCCACCGACACGCCGCCGCAGGTCATCACCACGTCGGCGACTGCCGACGCTTCGCGCAGTGCCTGACGTGTGGCAGCCAGGTTGTCGGCGATGATGCCCAGGTCCAGCACCTCGCACCCCAGCGCCTGCAGCGCCGGCACCAGCCAGTAACGGTTGGAGTTGTAGATCTTGCCCGGTGCCGCCGGCTGGCCTGGCTCCAGCAACTCGTCGCCGGTAAAGAACACCGCCACCCGCAAGCGGGCGTGCACGCTGAGCGCCGCCGCGCCGATGGACGCCGCCAAGCCCAGGTCGGCGTCGCGCAGGCGCTGGCCGGCGGCCAGTACGGTCTGGCCATCGGCAATATCTTCGCCGCGGCGGCGGATGTTCTGGCCGGCACTGACCGGCGCCGTGAACACTACGCTGCCATCAGCCTGCAGCTCGGCCTGTTCCTGCATCACCACCGCATCGGCACCCGGCGGCACCGGCGCGCCGGTGAAAATGCGCGCGGCCGTGCCGGCGTCGAGTGGCGCAGGCACACTCCCCGCCGGAATGCGCTGACTGACCGGCAAGGCCGCCCCCGCCTCCGCCGCCCGCACGGCGTAGCCATCCATCGCGCTGTTATCGTGCGGTGGCACCGCCAGCGTGGACACCAGATCGCTGGCCAGCACGCGGCCAGCGGCTTGCAACAGGGGAAGGGTTTCAGTACGGGCCGGCACGCGGGCGCGTGCCAGTAGCCAGTCGCGGGTTTGCTCGACGGTTTGCATGGCAGGGACAGGCACAAAAAATGAAAGCCGCATCTTCTCACAGACGCGGCTGACAGGTAAGGCAAACGGCTCAAGCGGCGGCAGGGTTGGCCGCCAGCGGCGGGTCCTCGAAGCGCTTCCAGTCGGTAATGTGGATGCGGGACAACTGCAGGCTGCTGGCCAGGCGCCGCTCGATGTCTTCCAGCACGTGATGGTTATGGATGGTGCCGGCCAGCGTGATCTCGGCGTGGCGGCTGACGGGATGGTCGGGCGTGACAAACCAGATGCAGTAACGATTCATGACAGACACCAGAAATTGGCCTAATCACAGTATCGGCCCAATGCCTGCCATTCTTGAAGTTTTTTATCGAACGCCAGCGTATGCGCCGGGCTGCTGGACGGCAGCACCAACACCGGCACCCCGCTGGCGGCCAACTGTGGCGCCGCCTTGCCCGCCGTCTGGCCGTTGAACGCCACCACGCGCAGCGCCGGCAAGCTGGCCACCAGCTCGGCCAGCGGGTTGGCGCGCGCGTCGCGGATGGCGCTGTCGAGGCTGCCACGGCGCGAGGCCTCGGCCACCACGTCCCACAGCCCGACACCGTGCTGCTGCATGGCAGCCAGTCGCTGCGGGTACGGCATGTCCGCCAGCGGCACTGCCAGCACCGCGCCCAGCAGGCGCCAGAACTGGTTGCGCGGGTGGGCGTAGTACTGCGCCGCCGCCAGCGAGGCGTCGCCAGGCAGCGAGCCCAGAATCAGGATGCGGGTATCGGCGTCTACCACCGGGGCAAAGCTGGCTTTGCGCATGCGGCCAACCTAGAACAGGCTGCCCTGCTGCGCCGCCAGCTGCAGCCGCACCGGGCCGAAGCTGCGGCGGTGCTCGGCCAGCGCACCGTGCTCGGCCAGTGCCTTTAGGTGCTCGGCGGTGGGGTAGCCTTTGTGACGGGCAAAACCGTACTGCGGGTGGATGGCGTCCAGCGCGATCATTTCGGCGTCGCGCGCGGTCTTGGCCAGGATGGATGCCGCCGAAATCTCTTGCACCTTGGCGTCGCCCTTGACGATGGCCTCGGCCGGCACCAGCAGCTGCTTGGGCACCTTGTTGCCGTCGATCAGCGCCTTGTCCGGCAACACTTGCAAGCCGGCCACCGCACGCGACATCGCCAGCATGGTGGCCTGAAAGATATTGAGCTGGTCGATTTCCTGCGCGCTGGCGCTGGCAATGCACCACGCCAGCGCCTGCTCGCGGATCAGCGGCGCCAGCGCCTCGCGGCGGGCTTCGCTGAGCTTTTTGGAGTCGGCCAGGCCGGCGATGGGCTGCGCCGGGTCCAGAATGACCGCCGCGGCAAACACCGAGCCGATCAGCGGGCCACGGCCCGCTTCGTCTACGCCACAGATCAGCATCGTGCCACTTTCAGGATGGCCTCGGCCGCCAGCCTGGCGGAATCGGCCTTCAGGCTGAGGTGCAGCTCGGTAAAGGTGTCGATGATGTCCTGCCGGCTGGCCTGGTTGTCGTACAGCTCGGCCACCGCCGCGGTGAGTTTTTCCACCGTGGCGTCTTTCTGCAGCAGCTCGGGCACCACAAAGCGCTTGGCCAGGATATTGGGCAAGCCCACATACGGCAGCTTGAGCTTGCGCTTTACCAGCTGGTAGGTCAGCCACGACAGCTTGTAGCTGATCACCATCGGCCGCTTGGTCAGTGCCACTTCCAGCGTAGCGGTGCCGCTGGTGACCAGCACCACGTCGGCAGCGATCATCGCCATCTGGGCGTGGCCGAACAGCTTGCGGATAGGCAGGTCCCACGCTTTGTGCCGGGTCAGCAGCTGGTCGAACTGGTCCAGGGTTGGCCGCGTGGCCAGCGGCACCAGAAACTGTGCGTCCGGGTAGCGCGCCAGCAGCTGCCGCGCCACCTCGATATACAGGCCGCCCATGAATTCCAGCTCGCTCTTGCGGCTGCCGGGCATCAGCGCAAACACCGGCGCCTGCCGCGGCAGGCTCAGTTGCTCGCGCATGGCAGCGCGGTCCGGCTGCAACGGGATTTCGCTGGCCAGCGGGTGGCCGACAAACGTGGCCGGCACGCCGGCCGCGTCGTACAGCGGTTTTTCCATCGGAAACAGGCACAGCACCTGATCGGCGCTGTCGCCGATCTTCACCACCCGCTCCGGCCGCCACGCCCACACCGACGGGCTGACGTAATGCACGGTGCGCAAGCCGGCCTGCTTCAGCCATTTTTCCAGCGCCAGGTTGAAATCTGGCGCATCGATGCCGATGAACACGTCCGGCTTTTCCGCCAGCAGCGTGTCGCGCAGCGTGCGGCGGATGCGCAGCAGCTCGGGCAGGCGCGACAGCACCTCCACGTAGCCGCGCACCGCCAGCCGCTCTTGCGGCACCTGGCTGGTGAAACCGCGCGCCAGCATGCGCGGGCCGCCGATGCCGGCAAACTCGACATCGGGGTGCGCCGCTTTCAGCGCGTCCATCAGGTGCGCGCCCAGCAAGTCGCCCGAGGCTTCGCCGGCGACCATGGCCACCTTCAGGGCACCCGGGCGGGTAAACAGCCGCTCCGCCATGGCTTAACGGATGATGCCGCGGTTGGCCGCAGCAAAGAAGCGGACGAAGGCGTCCAGCTCGGTCTTGCCTGCGGCGGCTTCGGTTTCGATCTCGGCACGTGCCTCGTCAAAACCCAGGCCCTTGCGGTACAGCGACTTGTAGGCGTTGCGCACGGTACGGATCTGCTCCGCGCTGAAACCGCGACGCTTCAGGCCTTCGGCGTTGATGCCGGCCGGCACCGCGCGGTTGCCGTGCGCCATCACGTACGGCGGCACGTCTTGCGCCACGGCGCTGGAGAAGGCGGTCATGGCGTGGTCGCCGATGTGGCAGAACTGGTGCACGCTGGTAAAGCCGCCCAGGATCACCCAGTCGCCCACGTGGACGTGGCCGCCCAGCGTGGCGTTGTTGGCGAAGATGGTGTTATCGCCGATCTGGCAGTCGTGGCCCAGATGCACGTAAGCCATGATCCAGTTGTTGTTGCCCAGACGGGTGACGCCCACGTCTTGCGCGGTACCGAGGTTGAAGGTGCAGAACTCGCGGATGGTGTTGCCGTCGCCGATTTCCAGGCGCGTCGGCTCGCCGGCGTATTTCTTGTCCTGCGGGATGGCACCCAGCGAGCAGAACTGGAAGATGCGGTTGTTCTTGCCGATGGTGGTATGCCCCTCGATCACCACGTGGGGGCCCACCCAGGTGCCGCTGCCGATGCTGACATTGGCACCGATGATGCTGTAGGCGCCGATTTCGACGTCGTCAGCAATCTGCGCGCCATCGGCAATGATGGCGGTGGGATGAATGGCCATGGTTATACCTCGCGTTTGGCACACATGATTTGCGCTTCACAGGCCACTTGGCCGTCTACCAGCGCACGGGCGTTGTACTTGGCAATGCCGCGCTTCATGGTCAGCTGCTCCACTTCCAGCGTCAGCTGGTCGCCCGGCACCACCTGGCGCTTGAAGCGGGCGTTGTCGATGCCGACGAAGAAGTACAGTTCGTTTTCCGGGCGCTCGCCTTCGCTGCGGATCGACAGGATGCCGGCAGCCTGAGCCAGCGCCTCGATGATCAGCACGCCCGGCATCACCGGGTACTGTTCGAAGTGGCCCATGAAGAACGGCTCGTTGACGGTCACGTTCTTGATGGCCTTGATGCGCTCGTTGGTCACAAACTCGGTGACGCGGTCCACCAGCAGGAACGGGTAGCGGTGCGGCAGGTAACGCATGATCTCGCGTACGTCGATGGATACGGCAGCAGCGTTGCTCACGGCTTCAGTCATGGTTGGGAGTCCTTATTGTCCTGCGCTTGTTGCAGCGCTTTTTCAAGTTGTTTGACACGGGTAACCAGCTCGTCCAGATGGCGCAGGTGCGCCGCGTTGGACAGCCATTCCTTGTGGGTGGCCATCGGGTACACCGCGGTGTACGCGTCGGCCTTGCGGATGGATTTGGAAATCAGGGTACCGGCGCCCACGTGGGTACCGTCGGCGATATCCAGGTGGCCGATGATGCGAGCGGCGCCGCCAATGGTACAGCGGGCGCCGATGCGGGTACTGCCGGCCACGGCGGCACAGCCGGCCATGGCGGTATGGTCGCCCACATGCACGTTGTGCGCCAGCTGGATCTGGTTATCCAGCTTCACGTCGTTGCCGATCACGGTATCTTTCAGCGCGCCGCGGTCGATGGTGGTATTGGCGCCCACTTCCACGTCGTCGCCGATCACCACCACGCCGGTTTGCGGAATCTTGAACCAGCCATCGCCAGCCCAGGCCAGGCCAAAGCCGTCGGCACCGATCACCGCGCCGGCGTGCAGGATGACGCGGCTGCCCAGACGGCAACCATGGTAAATGGTGACATTGGGGTAGATGCGGGCATCGTCGCCGATGCTGACACCATCGCCGATCACCACCCCGGGGTGCAGGATGCAGCGCTGGCCAAGGGTAACGTTGCGGCCGATGCTGACCATTTCGCGCACTTCACAGCCCTCGCCCAGCACGCTGCCCTCGCCCACCACGGCGCGCGGGTGGATACCGGCCTGCGCGGCGGGCGGCGGCGTCAGCAAGGTGGCTACGCGGGCAAAGTACAGGTACGGGTCCGGCGTCAGGATCAGGCTGCGGCCAACCTTGGCTGCCGCTTCGGCCAGCGCCGGCTTGACGATGACGGCGCCAGCAGCCGTGCTGTCCAGCTGGCTGCGGTATTTGGGGTTGGCCAGAAAGGTCAGTTCTGCCGGCCCGGCTTCTTCCATGCTGGCAAGGCGATCGACGTCGATATCGTTGCCCTGCAGCTCGCCGCCCAGGGCGGCCACGATGTGCGATAGTTTCATGACAGTTAGCAAAGACGAAGCCGACGTAACGTCGGCTTCGGTTGATCAAGATGCCGGCAAACGGCTATTTACCCAGCTCTTTCAATACCTTGTCGGTGATATCCAGCGTGCGGCTGACATAGACCACATCCTGCAGGATCAGGTCGTACTGCTCGCGCTCTGCCATTTGGCGGATGATGCGATTGGCGCGTTCCTGCACGGCTGCAAACTCTTCGTTACGGCGCTGGTTGAGGTCATCGCGAAAGTCACGCGCCTTGGCCTGGTACTCACGGTCTACCGACTCCAGCTCGCGCTCCATCTGGCGACGCTCGGGGCTGGGGGTCTTGTTTCTGGCCAGCAAGCCTTCCAGCTCCTTGCCGCGCGCTGCCAGCTTTTTCAGTTCAGCTTCACGCGGGGCGAACTCGCGCTCCAGCTTCTTCTGGGCGTTCTGCGCCGGCGCCGCTTCGCGGTATACGCGCTCGGTATTGACGTAGCCAATTTTGATGTCAGCCGCTGCCGCCCCGAATGAAGCCAGGGTCAGCGGCAGCATCAGCAGCAAGTTTCTGAATGACATGGGCAGTAATCCTTAGAACACTTGACCGATGGTGAACTGGAAGCGTTGCAGCTGGTCGCCCGATTTCTTCTTCAGCGGCACACCATAGCTGAACTTCAGCGGGCCGATAGGTGACACCCAAGTCAGCGCGGCACCCGCAGAGTAGCGCAGGCCGGACGACGCAGATACCGAGGTGTCTTTCGGGTCCCACAGCGTACCGGCATCGAAGAACAGGCTGGTGCGCAGGCTGCGGTTATCACGCATACCCGGGAACGGGAACAGCAGCTCGGCCGAGGCGGTAACCTTACGGGTACCACCCAGCGCGTCACCATTGGTATCAAGCGGGCCCAGGCTGCCGTTTTCATAGCCACGCACGGAACCCAGACCACCCAGGTAGTAGTTCTGGAAGAACGGTACGCGCTTGGTCGCCCCGTAACCGTTGACAAAGCCTACATCTCCACTCACGGCCAACGTGTAGGTTTTGCTCAACGGCCAGAACCATTGCTGGCTATGCGACATACGGTAGTACTGGATATCACCGCCTGGCAGGCCGGCATCTACCGACACACCCATGGTGTAACCGGTAGTAGGCCACACGGCGCTGTCACGGGTATCGCGTGACCAGCCGGCCGACGACAGCAGCGTCACGTTGGACTTGCCGTACTGGTTGACGAAGTCCTTGTAGCGCTGCGGGCTGTCGTCGTACAAGGTGATGGCGGTATTTTCGGCACCAAAACTGTAATTGATACGGTCGTACTCGGTAATGGGCACCCCGAAGCGTACTGCACCGCCGTAGGTATTGGTTTTGTACTTGTTGGTATCGGTAGCCGACGGGTTGTACACGCGACGGTAGACGTCATAGCCGACGCTGACACCGTCCACGGTGTAGTACGGGTCGGTAAACGACACCGTCGCTACCTTGCTGGTCTTGCCGTTGGAGAAGCTGACAGACAGCGACTTGCCGGAACCCAATACGTTAGCTTGGGAGACCGACGCGCTAAGCTGCAGGCCATCGCCCTGGGCGTAACCGATACCGGCATTGATGGAACCGGTAGCACGCTCCTTGACGGTAACGTTCATATCCACCTGGTCGGGCGTATCGCCAACCGGCGGCGTATCGATGCTGACGGTTTCAAAGTAGCCCAGCAGCTCCAGGCGTTCCTTGCTGCGCTTTACCGCTGCACCATTGTACTGGGCGCTTTCCAGCTGACGCAGTTCGCGGCGAATCACCTCATCTCGGGTGCGGGTATTGCCGGCAATATTGACACGGCGCACGGTTGTCAGGCGACCCGGATCGACGAAGAAGGTCAAGCTGACGGTTTGTTTGTCTTTGTCGATTTCGGGTACCGGGTTGACACTGACAAAAGCGTAGCCCTCTGCTTCCAGACGCTCCGTCAGCGCGGTCACCGAATTATTGATGATCTCGCGGTTGAACAAGGCGCCGGGCTTGACGGTAATCAGTGGTTTGAGCTCGGCCTCCGGCACGCGCAGGTCGCCTGCCAGGCGGACGTCGGCAATCTTGTACTGCCGGCCCTCGCTGAGGTTGAGGGTGAGGTACATGTCCTGTTTGTCGGCACTGATTGCTACCTGGGTGGATTCGATATTGAACTCGGCATAGCCCTGGTTCAGATAGAAAGCACGGATTTTTTCCAGGTCGGCTGACAGCTGCTGCTTGGAGTAACGGTCGGAGCGCGACAACCAGGTCATGAAACCACTGGGGGTCAGCGACATCTCTTCCAGCAAGGTGTCTTCTTTGAAAGCGCGGTTGCCCACAATACGGATGTCGCTGATCTTGGCGGTGATGCCCTCTACGATATCCAGCGTCACCGCCACGCGGTTACGTTCAAGACGTGTAATCTGGGTTTGGATTTCTGCCGAGTATTTGCCCTTGCTGAAATACTGGCGTTTCAGTTCCTGTACCGCCTGGTCAAGCAAGCCCTGGTCGAAGATGCGGGATTCTGCCAGCCCGTTATCCTTCATGGCCTTGATCAGCTGCTCTTTCGGAAACTCCTTGCTGCCATTGATCTGCAATTGGGCAATGACCGGGCGTTCGCTTACCGACAGCACCAGCACGTCACCATCGGATTCCACACGCACGTCGTTGAAGAAACCGGTACCGTACAGCGCCTTGATGATTTCCGGCGTGCGTTGCGCGTCGAAGGTGTCGCCCACTTTCAATGGCAGATAATTGAAGACGGTACCCGGTTCGGTACGCTGCAGGCCCTCAACGCGAATGTCTTTGATGACGAATGTGTCTGCGGCCCAAGCCGGAGACAGAAAGGCGGCGGCAACGGCCGCAGCAAGTAAGCGTTTGTTCATGTTTGTTATGATCCTAGCCGGCCAGCAACCGGGCGAAGTCATTGAACAGGGCCAGCGTCATGACCATCAAAATGAAAGCCATCCCCAGACGCTGACCGACTTCGTATACGCGATCGGAGAGCGGTCGCCCTCTAATCCATTCCGCCACATGATACAGCAAGTGCCCGCCGTCCAGCATGGGCACTGGCAGCAGATTGAATACCCCCAGGCTGACACTGATCAGCGCCATGAATTCCAGCAACGCTACCAGACCAACACTGGCGCTCTTCCCGGCATACTCGGCGATGGTCAGCGGGCCACTCAGCGCTTCCAACGATACGCCACCCGTGATCATGGCGCCCAAGGTACTCAGCGTATGCCAGCTCAGGTCGACAGTACGCCCAAGCGCTGCCAGCATGGCCTCACCTGGCGCCACCTGTACACTTAGCGTCAGGCTGTCCATCCAGGTCTTGTCCAGCGCCGGGGCTGCACCGATGCGGCCAACGCTGCCGCCATCCTGCTCGACCACGTCGGGACGCACTTGCAGCTGCAGCGGCTTGCCGTCACGCAGCACGGTAACGCTGAACTGCTGACCGGGGTGATTGTGTACCCATTGCACCCACGCCTCCCAGCTGGCCAGCGGCTGGCCGTTTGCCGTCAGGAGCTTGTCCCCCGCTTTCAAGCCGGCACGGGCCGCCGCGCCCTCGGGCACTACGGCTGCTATTTGCGGCAGGTAACGTGCCGGCATCAGCCCCAGCTTGGCCAGCGTATTCTGATCCAGTTGTTGCAGGCCAAAAGCCGGCAGATCGAAACGTGCCGTCAGCAGCTGGCTATCACGTTGCAACGCCAGCTCCAGACGGCTGTCGTTGGCGATGGCCATGCCCATGGCTTCGCGCAACGCACCCCAGTCTTGTACCGCCTCGCCGTTAACGGCCATCACGCGGTCGCCCGGCTTCACGCCAGCGGCGGCAGCGGCGGTTTGCGCGGCCACGGTACCGACCAGTGGCTGAAGGCGGGTTTGCTCACCGCTCATGGTGACAGAAAACAGCACCACCGCCAGCAGCAGATTGGCCACCGGCCCGGCTAGCACGATGATCATGCGCTGCCATACCGGGCGCTGATTGAAAGCGCGCTGGCGGTCCTGCGGCGCTACCGGCGCCTCGCGCTCGTCCAGCATGCGCACGAAGCCACCCAGCGGAATCCACGCCAGTCGCCACTCGGTATCACCGAAGGTACGCGCCCACAGCGGCTTGCCAAACCCGATAGAGAACGTGAGCACCTTCACACCACACAGTCTGGCGGCCAAAAAATGCCCGAACTCGTGAAAGGTGACCAGTACGCCTATTACAAGCAGGAAAGACAATAAGGTCATGCTGCCACCCACTCACCCACCAGCGCACGCGTGGCAGCATCCTTGGCCAGCAGGCTGTCGAGATCATCGCTTAGCGACAGATCCATGCGGGACAGCGCCCGCTCGATCAGCTGCGGAATCTGAAGGAAGCGGATTCGGCCAGCGAGAAAGCTGGCAACCGCTACTTCGTTGGCCGCATTCAGCACCGCAGAGGCGTCGCCACCGGTGCGCAGGCTATCAAATGCCAGTCGCAGGCACGGGAAGCGCTGCAGGTCGGGCGCTTCGAAGGTCAGGCTGCCCAGCGTCAGGAAATCCAGCGCCTGCACCGGCGCGGCAATGCGCTGCGGCCAGGCCATGGCGTAGGCAATCGGCGTGCGCATGTCAGGCGAGCCCAGCTGCGCCATGATGGAGCCGTCGTGGTAGCGCACCATGGAGTGGATAACACTTTGCGGGTGCACTACCACCTTGATTTGCTCGGCCGGCGTATTGAACAGCCAGCGCGCCTCGATCACCTCTAGCCCCTTGTTCATCAGACTGGCGGAATCCACCGAAATCTTGCGCCCCATTACCCAGTTGGGGTGTTTGCAGGCGTCATCTGCCGTGACATGCTGCAATTGCTCAAGGCTATGATGCCGGAATGGGCCGCCCGATGCCGTCAGAATCAGCTCCACTACTCCGGCGGCCGTCAGATCACCATCGAAACCTGCCGGCAGCGACTGGAACAGCGCATTGTGCTCGCTATCCACCGGCAGCAAGGAGGCACCGCACTCGCGCACGGTGCGCATGAACAGGTCGCCAGCAACGACCAGGGATTCCTTATTGGCCAACAGAATGCGCTTGCCGGCCGCAGCTGCGGCCAGGGTTGGCCGCAAACCAGCGGCACCCACAATAGCTGCCATCACCATATCGACTTCGGGCGCACATGCGACTTCGGTCAACGCTGCCTCTCCGCACAATACTTCGGTACGGCTGCCAGCTGCGGCCAACTGGCGGCGCAAGCTGGCTGCTGCCGAGGCATCCACCAGCACTGCGTAGCGCGGCTGGTATTGCAGACACTGCTGCAACAGTTTGTCGGCCTGACTATGCGCTGCCAGGGCAAAAACACGGTAGCGCTGCGGATGCATGGCAACGACGTCCAGCGTGTTGCTGCCAATGCTGCCAGTGGCGCCCAGTACGGTAATCAGTTGAATAGTCATGCGCAACTCAAGCAAACAACAAACGCAGCGCGTGCGACACCGCCAACACTGCGATCAAGCTGTCGATACGGTCATAAACGCCGCCATGGCCAGGCAGCAGGCTGCTGCTGTCCTTGATGCCCGCACTACGCTTGAACCAGGATTCCAGCAAGTCGCCCACTACGCTGACAGCGGTCAGGCCCAGCGCCAGCGGCAATAGCAACAGCAAGGGCAGCGAAATATTGAGCCAACCCAGATCGTTGACCAGCCACACATAGCCAGCTACGCCGATCACGGCCCCCACCACGCCCTCCCAGCTCTTGCCGGGGCTGATTGAGGGGGCCAACTTGTGCTTGCCAAAGGTCTTGCCGGCAAAATAGGCAGCCACATCAGCTACCCACACCATGCCCATCACCGCCAGCAGTTGCTTGCCGCTGACGGCAGAGTTGTCCGGATGCCAAGCCAGAAAAGCAAACCAGGCCGGGAACATCAGCAACCAGCCCAATAACATGGCCGGCACGCCTCGCGGAATGGGCCAACGCTTGCGCAGCCACAGCGGTGCCAACACCAACCAGACCAGCAGCGATACCGACATCATCACGCTATCGGGCACGAAGCCGGAGAACCAGGCCACCGCGGCTAGCAAGCTGCTACCTGCCAGATAGGTCAGCATGATGCCGCCACTCAAGCCCGCCATGCGGGCAAACTCCCACAGCGCGAGGACAATGATCAACCAGGAAAAGCCTGCCCAGGCGGTGGGCGGAAAGAAAAACAGCGCCGCCAGCATCAGGGGAAGCAGGACTAGCGCTGTGATGATACGCGTCTTGAGCATGAATCAGCCTCGACGTTGGGCTTCGGGCAGCTGCTCGCTGGTACGGCCGAAACGGCGCTCGCGGGCAGCGTAGGAGTCCAGCGCAGCCGACAAGGCTTCACGACCGAAATCCGGCCACAACAGGTCGGTAAAGTACAGTTCGCTATAGGCCAGCTGCCACAGCAAGAAATTGCTGATGCGCTGCTCGCCGCCGGTGCGGATAAACAAGTCGGGTTCCGGCGCATACGCAGTAGACAAGTTGGCCGCAATGTCGGCCTCCGTCATCTGCGTGACACCCTTTGCCAGCAAGCCATTCACCGCCTGCAGCACGTCCCAGCGACCGCCATAGTCGGCAGCGATAGTCAACGTCAGCGCGGTATTGGCAGCAGTCAACGCTTCGGCAGCGTCGATACGATCACAAATGGCTTGCGAAAGGCGCTCGCGCGAACCGATCACCTTCAGGCGGATATTGTTGCGATGCAAGCGCTCCACCTCACGCTCCAGCGCCACGAAGAACAGCTCCATCAGAAAACTGACTTCTTCTTCAGGGCGGCGCCAGTTCTCGGTAGAGAAGGCAAACAGGGTCAGGAACTCCACCCCCAACTCGGAGCAGGCCTTGACGGTGTCACGCACGGCGTCCAGGCCGCGCTTATGGCCGGCTACGCGTGGCAGGAAGCGCTGCTTGGCCCAGCGCCCGTTGCCATCCATGATGATGGCAATGTGCCGAGGCACACTGCGCGCCTCGGGCACATCTTGAGTAGAACTTGCAAACAAGGGAGGCCCCTTATACAGCCATCAGTTCGGCTTCTTTTGCGGCCAACGCCTTGTCGATCTCGGCGATGTACTTGTCGGTCAGCTTCTGGATGTCATCCTGGCCGCGGCGCTCTTCGTCCTCGGTGATGGCTTTGTCCTTCAGCAGGTTTTTGAAATCGTTGTTGGCGTCGCGACGTACGTTGCGCACGGCAACGCGGGCGCCTTCGGCCTCGGCGCGTACCACTTTGATCAGATCGCGGCGACGCTCTTCGGTCAGCGCCGGCATCGGCACGCGAATCAGCTCGCCCATCGACGACGGGTTCAGGCCCAGATCGCTGTCGCGGATGGCTTTCTCGATCTTGGAAACCATGTTCTTTTCCCAGGCTTGTACACCCAGGGTGCGTGCATCGATATTGGTGACGTTAGCTACCTGGTTTACCGGCACGTCGCTGCCGTAGTACTCAACCATAACGTGGTCCAGCAGGCCGGGGTGGGCACGACCGGTGCGCACCTTGCCCAGGTCGGTCTTGAAGGTCTCGAGCGATTTTTGCATCTTGTGCTCGGCCGACTTCTTCACGTCATTGATCATGATTACTCCCGTGTCTTTCTGAAAAACAAGGCGGAAAGCGGCGTACAGCCGTTTCCGCCTATGAGGATTCGTTAAAATCAGCAGTGTACCAGCGTGCCTTCGTCTTCGCCAAGCACCACGCGGGTCAATGCACCTTGCTTGAAGATACTGAATACCTTGATGTTCAGGTGCTGGTCGCGGCACAGTGCGAAGGCGGTAGCATCCATCACCTTCAGGTTGCGCGAGATCGCCTCGTCGAAAGTCAGCGTCTGGTAGCGTACGGCGTCCGGGTTTTTCTTCGGATCGTCGGTGTACACACCGTCAACCTTGGTAGCCTTCAGCATGATGTCCACGTTCATTTCCATACCGCGCAGTGCAGCGGCGGTGTCTGTGGTAAAGAACGGGTTGCCGGTGCCAGCGGCAAAAATCACCACTTTGCCTTCTTCCAGGTACTGCATGGCCTTGCCGCGCACGTAGGGCTCGGCAATCTGCTGCATGGTCAGCGCGGATTGCACACGGGCAATCAGGCCGGCTTTGGTCATGGCGTCTTTCAGTGCCAGCGCGTTCATCACGGTGGCCATCATGCCCATGTAGTCGGCAGTGGCACGATCCATGCCGGCAGCGGCCGGGGCCACGCCGCGGAAAATGTTACCGCCACCAATCACGATGCCGACTTGCACGCCCAGATCCACCACTTCCTTGATCTGGGAAACGATCTGCTCGATCGTATTGCGGTTAATCCCGTAGCTGTCATCACCCATCAGGGCTTCACCGGAAAGCTTCAGCAGAATGCGTTTATAGGCGGGGGATTGGCTCATGATTACCTCTGGCATGCGGTTTTGAATTCTTCAGTTTGCGAAACGGCACCCTGCGGTGCAGGGTGCCGTTGTATCGATCAGCTTAAGCTAGCGATCAGAGCTGGGCAGCAGCAGCGACTTCAGCAGCGTAGTCGACCACTTTCTTCTCGATGCCCTCGCCTACTACAAACATAGCAAAAGCTTTTACGGAAGCGCCTTTTTCGGCCAGCAGTTTTTCTACGGTCACGTCCGGGTTTTTCACGAACGGCTGACCCAGCAGGGTCACTTCAGCCAGGAACTTGTTGATGCGACCTTCAACCATTTTGGCAACGATGTCGGCCGGCTTGCCGGATTCAGCAGCCTGAGCGGTGTAGATCTTGCGCTCTTGTTCCAGCACGTCGGCAGAAACTTGGTCTTTGGAAACACAGATCGGCTTGGAAGCAGCAACGTGCATGGCCACGTCTTTGCCCACTTGCTCTTCACCTTTGAAATCGACGATCACGCCGATTTTGGCACCGTGCAGGTAGGTAGCGATGGCGCCGTCGGTTTCGTAGCGTACGAAACGACGGATGGTCATGTTCTCGCCCAGTTTGGCGATGGCAGCCTTGCGGATCTCTTCCACGGCTTCGCCATCCACTACAACAGCAGCCAGCGCTTCAACGTCGGCCGGGTTGGCTTCAACCACGGCTTTGGCAGCGGCGGTAGCCAGTGCGATGAAGGTCGGGTCTTTGGCGACGAAGTCGGTTTCGCAGTTCACTTCGACCAGGGCGCCAACGCCACCAGCTACGAAGGAACCGATGATGCCTTCGGCAGCCACGCGGCCAGCCATTTTGGAGGCTTTGGCACCGGACTTGATGCGCAGGATTTCTTCAGCTTTGGCCAGGTCGCCTTCAGCTTCTACCAGTGCTTTTTTGCACTCCATCATGCCCAGACCGGTCGCAGCGCGCAGGTCGGATACCATTTTTGCGGTGATTTCCGCCATGGTGAACTCCTTGAATTAAATCGTGATACGTTGAAACTGAGGTCTAAAAAAAGGGGCTTTCGCCCCTTTTCTTCTGCTTACTCGGCAGCAGCCGGCTCAGCAGCGATGATTTCCTGGATTGCCTGAGCGCGGCCTTCCAGAACAGCATCGGCGATACCGCGAGCGTACAGGCGGATAGCGCGGCTGGAGTCATCGTTACCCGGGATAACGTAGTCAATGCCATCCGGCGAGTTGTTGGTATCAACTACGCCGATTACCGGAATACCCAGTTTCTTGGCTTCAACAACGGCACCTTTCTGGTAGCCGGTATCGATAACGAAGATCGCATCCGGCAGACCTTTCATATCCTTGATACCGCCCAGCGAACGCTCCAGTTTTTCAACGTCGCGTTGCAGGTCCAGCAGTTCTTTCTTGTTGAAACCGGACTGGTCGCCAGCTTCGAGCTGAGCACGCTTGTCTTCAAGACGCTTGATGGACTGCTTAACGGTCTTGTAGTTGGTCAGCATGCCGCCCAGCCAGCGGTGATCCACGAACGGCACGCCTGCACGGGCGGCTTCTTCGCGGACGATCTCACGCGCTTGACGCTTGGTGCCCACAAACAGAACGGTACCCTTGTTGGCAGTCAGACGACGCACATATTCCTGGGCTTCCACGAACAGCGGCAGCGTTTTTTCCAGGTTGATGATGTGAATCTTGTTGCGGCTGCCAAAGATGTACTGAGCCATCTTCGGGTTCCAGAAGCGGGTTTGGTGGCCGAAGTGTACGCCGGCCTCAAGCATTTGACGCATGGTCACGTTGGTGGACATTCTGAATCTCCAAAAGGGTTATGCCTCCATCCGTACAGACAACCCGCAAACGGGCACCCTTTGGTACGGATGTGCGTGATATCCCCCAGACATTGAGGGAACTCGCAATTGTAACACTATAAAAAGGCGCAACTCAAGACAGTCGAATCAGATATCGCCATCCGGGTTTTGGCGCCGCAAGTGGCGCCGGCGCACGATCCACAGGATCAGCCACGTTGGCAACACCCCCAGAAAAAACACGATGATGCCAGTCCGCACCAGGCTATCTTGCGCTACCGCCAGCATCAGTACGACATACAACCAGCCAATCAGAATCAGATACATATCAAACATCCGTTTGAAAAATGGCAAAGATTCTGACAAGAATACATCACTACAACCTATACAGAGCTAACACCATGCAAACCCGCTTCACCGACACCTTCGGCGTTCAGCTGCCGCTGGTCTGCCCTGGCATGAGCTACATCGCCGTACCGGAGCTGGTGGCCGCCACCAGCAATGCAGGCGGCTTGGGCATCCTCGCTACCGGCCCATTGAATGCCGAACAAACCCGCACCGCCATTCGCCGCATTCGCGAACTGACCGACAAGCCGTTCGGCATTGGCTGCACCCTGATGATGCCGGGTGCCAAAGAGAATGCCGAAGTCGCGTTACAGGAAAAAGTACCGGTGATCAATTTCTCGTTGGGCAAGGGCGACTGGATCGTCAAGCGCGCCCGCGAGTATGGCGGCAAGGTGATCGCCACCGTGGTGACCGAAAAGCACGCCATCTCGGCAGAAAAAGCCGGCGTGGACGCCTTGCTGGTAACCGGCCACGAAGCGGCAGCCCACGGCGGCGAGGTAACGTCGCTGGTGCTGATTCCGGCCATCCGCAAGGTATCGTCGCTACCCATCATCGCCGCCGGCGGCTTCGGCACCGGCAGCGGCCTGATTGCCGCCCTGGCGCTGGGCGCCGACGCCATCGCCATGGGCAGCCGCCTGGCCATGACCCGCGAAAGCCCGGTGCACCAGCGCACCAAAGACATGATCCGCGAACGTAACGTGAGCGATACCATTTATTCCAAAAACTTTGATGGCCTGTGGTGCCGGGTGATGGATACCGCCACCGCCCGCAAAGCCACCCGCAAACCACTGGGCCTGCTGACCGCTGGCTGGCGCGCCATGGGCGTCAGCCGCAAGCTGGGCATGCCAGTGGGCAAGGTGGTTATCGGCGGCATGCTCACTCAGCCGCAATCGCTGCGACAGCTCGCCCAGTTCGGCGCCGCCACCGAATCGATCCGTCTGGCCATCGAAGAAGGCAACCACGACAAAGGGGTGCAGCTAATCGGCCAGGTACAGGGCTTGATCGACGACGTGCCCACTGTTGCCGAGCTGTTCAGCCGCCTGCAGCAAGAGGCCCGCGAGTGCCGCGATCGCCTGCCGCAGTGGTAAGCACGAGGCTTGTCTTTTCAATAAACGATAATTATTATCAATATTGAAAAGCGCAATGCGTGCCGCTCCGGTGCACCTTGCTGCGCCGGAGCCCGCCATGCTAGATCTCGATTACGACACCACGTTACCCAGCTGCCAACAACACACCTGCCGCGCCGACTGCCGGGCACTGCGCTTGCGCGCCAACCGGCTCACCACCTTCAGCGGCCTGGCTGCCGCATCAAGCCTGCACGATGCCCTGCTGCAGCAAGGCGGTACCCTGTGCCAAGCCGCGCGCGCCACATTCGCCCAGCAACAAGCCATTCCGTCGACAGACAAACGGTCGCTGCAGCACTATCTGTTGCAGCAGCGCAGCGGGCGGCGCTGGTTCTTCCGTCCACAAGCCATCGATCACGAAGCCGTGGCACTGACACTGGATGGCCTGTCGCTCACCGCACTGGCACATACTCCGCTAGCCCGACTAGACGCCACGCAGCGCCAGCTGGCCAGCCTGGCTGGCGCACTGGTGCAGACCGCGCCACTGGTATTACTGGACCTGCGCCACGCCGATCTCGACAGCACACTGCGCCGCCGCATCCTGCGCCACCTTGCCCAACGCGCGATATACGGCCGCACCATCCTGTGTGCGCTGGTCGAGGCCGGCGATAGCGAAGGCTTGTCGCACTGGCACATCACCCTGCAGGCACAGCCCCAACCGACCACCACCATCATGAGTCAACAGGCGGCATGACACTTGGGCACCCGAGCCGGAGCACGTAGAATGGCTAGCCCGCACCCGCCAGCCAAGCGCCATGACCATCCTGCACCTGCCACCGCATCCCCACCCCGCCCTGCCAACCCTGTGGTGCCTGTTCAACGGCGAACAGCTGTATCTGCAAGACGACGCCCTGCCCGGCGCACCGGGCCAGGCGCATACTGCCGTGCGTTACATCGGCCACAACGATGCGGCCAACCTGTACAGCGCCGAACTGATCGGCCCGCCGCCGGCAAACTGGCAAGCCGTCAGCTTGCGCCACGCCATTTATACGCTGCCGGCCGACATGAGCGCGCTGTTGGCACGCGCCGCCCAACTGCATCGCTTTGCCCGCAGCCACCGTTTCTGCGGCGTCTGCGCCAGCCCGCTGCAGCCCAACCGCCACGACTTGGGCCGTCAATGCCCATCGTGCGGGGAGCTGTACTATCCACGCCTGTCGCCGGCCATGATGGTGTTGATTACCCGCGGGCGCGAACTGCTGCTGGCACGCAGCCCGCATTTCGCCCCCGGCATGTACAGCGCACTGGCCGGCTTTGTAGAAGCCGGCGAGTCGCTGGAAGCCTGCGTCCACCGCGAGGCATTCGAGGAAGTGGGCGTACGCATCCACAACCTGCGTTACGCCATGTCGCAATCCTGGCCCTTTCCGCATTCGCTGATGCTGGCGTTCGTCGCCGACTATCTGGACGGCGACATCACACCGCAAGCCGGCGAAATCGAACATGCGGCCTGGTTCGACATCGATCAGCTGCCCGGGCTGCCTGCCGCCCGCTCGATTGCCCATCATCTGATTCACCAGCACATCCGCCAGCTGCGCCAAACCAACTAAGCTGCCGCCTCATGACAACGGCTATTGCCCGCCAGCTGGCTGCTGGTGGGCAAGCTACGGCAACCGACGCGCGCCTAATACCACCCGGCTTGGCAGCCAGCAGGCGGCCAAGCCGCCAACACACGCCCCCTGCCGCTACCTATCCGTGACAACCCGCTGGCCGGCCGCAACATGCCATTTCCAGCGCGATTCAATCGCTTTTATGTCAGTTGCACACCCATATTTTCACTCTGTTCTTTAAAAACATGACTTATCGATTTAATATCAAATACACAAAAACAGAGGCAGCAGCACAACAACTGCCTTCACCCAATCGAAGCACGTCTGCAAGGAAAATAACATCATGGGGAAAATGACACTGGCTCGACGCTTGGGCTTGGGTTTTGGCGCAGTCATCCTGCTGCTGGTACTGGGTTCTGCATTCACGCTGTACCGGCTTACCGTCATCCAGACCCGCGTATCCGAACTGGTAGAACACCGCATACCCGTCATCCAGTATTCGCGCACCCTTAGCGGCGCCCTGCTGGCCTCCACCAACGCCGCCCGCACCATCCTGCTGGAAAGCGACGACAAGCTGGTGGAAGAAAAAATGGCCATTCTGAAAAAGTCGGTGGTCACCGCCAATCAGCAATTCAAGCTGATGCAGGAAATTTCCTCCGACCCGGAGGAAGTGGTACTGGTAGAAAAAATCGGCAAGTCGCTGACGGAATTCAACCGCCTCACCGACAAGCTTATCCCTATGATTACCAAGCAAAAATGGGACGCCTCCATCATCGTCAGCGAGAAGATGGAGCCACAGGAAGGCCTGCTCGGCATGCAGCTGGACAAGCTGATCGCCCACCATACCAAGGTCATGGAAGAGCAAAAATCGTCCACCACCAGCACCTTGCGTGACACCATGGTGGCGGCCATCATTGCCATTATCGCCAGCGTAGCCGCCAGTATCGTCGTGGCACTCCTTATTGCCCGCGCCCTTACCCGCCAACTGGGCGGCGAGCCGGACTACGCCGCCACCGTGATGAAAGAAATCGCACACGGCAACCTGGGCATCCAGGTCAACCTGGCCAAGGGCGACAACTCGTCGCTGCTGTACAACCTGTCGCGCATGACCCACGAGCTGAACGACGCCCTGCGTACCGTGGAACGCAGCGTGCAGGAAAGCAGCAACGCATCGCAAGAACTGCGCGACACCATGCAGCGCCTGATGAGCCGCAGCGAAGAACAAAACCGCGCCGCTGACGAAATGGCAACAGTTATCCAACAAATGGCCGTCGGCGTACGCGAGTTGCACCAAAGTGCAGGTAGCGCCGAATTGGCGGCCCGCAACGCCAGTGGTGACGCCCGTGACGGCGTGGAAGTGATCAAGGGCGCCGTGAAGGAAATGGACGCCATCAGCACCCTGATCCAGAGCACCGCCGGCAGCATCAACGAACTGGGCCGCCAGTCGCAAACCATCGACAACATCGTTTCCGTCATCCGTGACGTGGCCGACCAGACCAACCTGCTGGCACTGAATGCCGCCATCGAAGCTGCTCGCGCTGGCGAACAAGGCCGTGGCTTTGCTGTGGTGGCCGACGAGGTACGCAAGCTGGCCGAGCGCACTACCAAGGCCACCGGTGAAATCGCCCAGATGATTGGTGCCATCCGCCTCAGCTCGCAACAAGCCGTGGAAGCGATGAACCAGTCGGTTGAGCGCGCCCATACCAGCGCCACCCAAGGCCAGCGCGCCGGCGAGTCGATCGTGGCCATCCAGAGCGGCACCGAAAATGTGGGCCAGAGCGTACTGAACATCGCCAGCGCCCTGTCCGAGCAAGCCCGCTCCGGCGAGCAGGTTTCGCGCGAGGTAGAACGCATCACCAGCATTGCCCACCGCAACCGCGAAGCCGCCGACGAAGCCGCCCGCGCCGCCGCACGCATGAGCGAACTGACAGAAGAAATCCGCCAGAGCTTCAGCCGCTTCCGCACCAACTAAGGTTGGCCGCAGCCCTGGCATCAGGCCAGACGCACAACAGCCCCGCCTGGATAATCAGCGGGGCTGTTGCTTTATCCGCGGCACACTGCGATGACGATACTCACGAGCCTGCTGCAGTCCGGCGCAACGCGAATCACGGCCGCCTGCGGCCAACCTTGGCCGGCAGCTGCGCCTGACGCACTCGCTTAGCCGCCCCGCTTGCCCAGCAGCCGCACCAGCCAGCCCACTTGGGGGGCGGCGACGTCCCCCCAATCTCAGTAGCACTACGCTTTAGAGTCCAAGGCTAATTTACCGGATTTCTCCGCCAGTAATTTGGCGTAGGCTGCTGGCGTCAAACCACCCAGCGCTTTCTTGGGCCTTTCGTTGTTGTATTCCCTTCGCCAGGCTTCGATCACGACCTGGGCATGGCGCAGACTGGTGAACCAGTGTTCGTTCAGACATTCGTCCCGGAAACGCCCGTTGAACGATTCGATGTAAGCGTTCTGATTCGGTTTGCCCGGCTCAATGAGGAACAGCTGAACACCCCGAGCATGCGCCCAATCCAACATCGCCCGGCTGCAGAACTCCTTGCCGTTATCCGTCCTGATCGCTTTGGGCAAGCCCCGTGTCTGCGCCAACTGGTCGAGAACGCGCGTCAGGTGCACGCCACTCATTGCCCGTTCCGGCACAATAGCTACCGCTTCGTGCGTAGCGTCATCAACGATAGTCAGGCTCTTGATGACACGCCCCTCTGCTGTCCGGTCGAACACGAAGTCCATCGACCAAACCTGGTTGGCCGCCATTGGCCGCACCAGCGGATGACGGTCTGCCACCGGCACTTTCTTGCGCTTACGCCGACGAATTTGCAGACCCGCCTCGGCATAGAGCCGATCCACGCGCTTGTGATTGACCTGCATACCTTCCTGCCGCAGTTTCAGGTAAATCATGCCGGCACCGTAGCGCCGGTGGCGCTGCGCCAGGGTGATGATTTTTTCCTTGAGCGAGGCATTACGGTCTGATCGCGGCTGGTAGCGGAAAGCGCTGGGGCTCCGAGACATTCATGCCACCAAACTTGCTGCGCCGGAGGTAGTAGCTGGCTTCCGAGAAGGCATGCTTGCGGCACAGCTCGGCTACTGGCATGCCGGCCTCTGCTTCGCGCAGGAAGCCGATGATCTGTTCTTCGGTGAATCGTTTCTTCATGTCCAACTCCTTGTCATGGTGGATTGGACGCTAAAGTCACTTGCTACTCAAGATGGGGTGGACGTCGGAATGTGCCTGAACCCGTGTGCTGCCTTCACCGTAGACGTTGATCTCTGCGACCGCCGCATTGCCGATCGGTTTGCCGGTTTTGGCGTCCACCATGTCTGGCAACTGTTTTCGCACTGCATCCGTTTGTCCCTTGAGCTCTTGCCAACAAGCACTTACCAACTTAAGCGCTTTAGATCACCAAGGCCGTGGATTCCCTTGTGTAACGTTTGTGGCAATACCTGTCTCAGGGTCGAGTATATATTTCTGATAAGCCGAACCCATTAACCAAATTGTGGCACCCGGCGTCCAAATTGCATGATCTGGCGGACTACCTGTATCTGGGTTTATATTATTACCACCATCGGGATAATTAATGACAAAGTAGGTGAATGGCCTACGAGCACCATCTTCGCCAATTTCTCGAGCATGGGCATGCAATACATCCCACCAACCTTCCCCACGGACGCTATCATCACGGCGAACTTGCCAAACAAACTCCCCAGAGTGATTAATCATGAATACATTATGATTGCAGGTATCCAGATCATGAAATCCGCGACTCCCACCCCAATCAACCATCAGGATGAAGTTATTAAAAAAACGGACAGAAGAAAAAATGGAATACTCAACACCATTTATAATTTTCTTATAACTCATTTCAACACCCGTGCATTTCCGAACCAATTCGCAAATTCATCTCGAGATAGCGGCCTGGTAGTTATTTGAAACTGCACACCGCCGCCGCCACCATTATCACCAGTCACTACGCCTTTTGCAGCGCCAGGGGATATACCGCCAGCCACACTCACATTCATTCTTGTTCCGGCTGGCAAAGTAACGTCACCAATCATGGACTGCGCCTGGGCAAAGTCGGCCCACGCGCGCGGGGCCTGGCGGCCGAATTCGGCGGTGATGGCGACCTGTGCCCCCACATTGGCCGCCACGCGCTGGGCGTCGAACGGGTTGGCAATGCCGGTTTCGGCATCGCCGCTGCGCACGCTGCTGTTGCCGGCGATGCCACTGATACCGGCGCGGGTGTCGGAGGCGGCGCTGCCGCTGTCTTGCCCGATGCCGGCGCTGCCGCTGGGTTTGCCGCTGCTGACGCCGACGTTGACGCTGTAGCCGCTGGCCTTATAGCTGGCCTGGTTGTGCAGATCGCTGAGGTGGGTGGCCGTGGTGTCCAGCCGGTTGACGCCGGCTTGCACGGCGACGTCGCTGCTGGCGATGACGCCGCCGCTGAGGGTGGTGTCGCCTTTTACCGTGAGCTGGAAGCCGCCGTCGCCGGCTTTGAGGCCGCTTTGTTCGGCCACGTTCAGGTAGTCGCTATCGATGCGGGTGTTGCCGGCGCTGACGCTGCCGCTGGCGCTCCCCGTACCGGCGGCGATGCTAAAGCCGGCGTTCTGTTGGTGGCTGTCGTAGCGGCTACTGTCTTGCAGGCTGTCGATGCGCAGTTGGCCGCCGATGTCACCAGCAACACGCTGCCCGCTGGCGACGGCGCCTTGCAGCGTGGTGGTTTAAACCACCAGACAGATGATGTCGCTGGTGAGACGGGACATCTAATGGGGGTTTAGCACTCCCCTAGGCGCAGGCCATATGCTTGAGCAAAAGTGGCGCCATCCCTACACAACGCGGTACGCATGGCTCGCACCGCGTCAAATGCGGCCCTTTTGTGTAGCACTGGCTTTTAGTGACGCTAGCGATAGCACCTCTTCGTAAACCCCTGGCCAATCCTCGTTAGCACGCTTCACCACACCCTGCATCAACTCGTCCAGCGGTGGCACGGGTTGCGGCGCAGGCAGTTGATGATAAGGCGCAGCCATCAACGGGTGGTCTAGCAAGGGGTTGGCCAGGCCTTCCCATTCGCGTAGCCGGAACAACAACAGGATTTCCACCGGCACCCGTCCCAGGTCCCACTCGGTGCTGAAGTCGTAGAACTTGGTCAACGTGTCGCGTCCGGCCTGGTGGGTATGGCGGTCGCAGGCTGCCAGCAGGCACGGCACCAGCGCCGCCGGGTCTGGCGTACGCCAGTGCTGCAGCAGGGCTTCGTAAATCGGTTCGTCGTAGGCGTAGGCTGGCCAGGCATGATCGGCATCGCCCACCCAGCTGGCAAACAGCCGCAACATGAAAGCCTGGGCCCGACGGTGTTCGCTTTCGTACTGCAGCTTCAGCTGATAGGTGTTATTCAGCGCAGCATGGGCGAGATAACCCTGATAAATGACTGCGTCTTTCCAGCCAAGAATCGAAAGAACCCCTAACATCTCGGCACAAGTCTTCAGATCAAAATTTCTCCAATTACGGTTACTTCTAGATGGTGTTAAAATATTGTCAAACCAATAACTCCAAAAAAAAGATTGCCGAACTCCAATTTCATAATAACGAGCCCATTTTGCAAGCTTATCCAACCAAGCATCATCCAAATGTGCTGTTGCTAAAATAGTCCTAAGCTGCACTCCAGCCAGGCTCTCAGCCGTATTTTTAGTAGCATTTACTTTATTGGGAATTTCTCGCTCAGGGAGTGCATCAGCACGGGTAACGTAGTCACTGATTGAATCAATATCAATCTGCATCGAACTTCTTGGCATGCGCTGCCAACTCTCCTCCAGTTTCCTGATTTTTTTTATAATTGTCTCTCTTGACGGCCACTTAGAACTAACACCTATACGGTCGCATTGAGCATTTACTTTGGCCATGATTCTACCTTAAACGTTGCCACACCCGAGGTGCCCGGCGCTGGCACACCAACCTTTACGGTAACGCCTTGCACTTTAAAAGTACCTGAACTCAGTGCGTCTTTTATCTTTTGAACCATAATCTTGTTCTCTGGAATACTGAATATGGACGGATTATTTACCCAGCCCCGCAACCTCGCCTCCGGATCCCCCGCCGTATTCTTCGCCCCACCAACACCCATCTGGGACGACTTGGCATCCATCACCACCACGGTAATGGTATCGCCGTGAATCGCCACGGCGCAGCCATCACAACCGTGGCCACTGGCGTTTTGCAAAGGCTGAAACTTCAGCGTGGTTTTTTCGTTTAGCAGCTGCAACGCCAAGGTTTCACCCAAATCCCCATCCTGCCTGCCGGCAGTGTGCGACAAGGGAATACTGGCAAAAGTCTGACCAAACAGCGCTTCTACCTTGTCCACTTTGCCAGATGTGTTTGATGCAGGCTTTGTGCCGGCAATCTGCTCCGCTGCCGGCATAACAGGTGCTGATTGCTCTGCTCTATCAGCTATCGGCTTCTGCCCCTCCGGCGCAACCACCTGCCCCTTGGCAGGCGGCACGCCCTGCGGTTTGGCATTCACCCCCTGGCTGGGTACCAGCATACCCGCTGCCATCGCCCTTTGCATGGCACTGGCTTCGCTTTCGCTGATGGCGCCACTGCGTACCGCCGCGTACTCGGCGGTAGCTAGCAGTTTGTTCAGCACCTCCAGTCTTGCGGCCAACTGCA
The DNA here is from genome assembly GCF_046297735.1 of Vogesella sp. Lineage (NCBI taxonomy): Bacteria > Pseudomonadati > Pseudomonadota > Betaproteobacteria > Neisseriales > Chromobacteriaceae > Vogesella > Vogesella sp. The sequence continues at coordinate 167,168 of NZ_JBKBHK010000001.1, read as the reverse complement.
ATGCCTGACCACCAGCACTTTGCCCTGCCTGTTCTTGCGCCAACTGCTGCTTGAGCGTGGTTTGGTATTCACTTTGCAACTGCTGAACGACTTCGCGTTGCTCGGTAGGCGGGATACGCGTGAAATCGCCAGATAGCAGCCCGGCGTAGCGGGCGAATTGTGCTTGGCTCATGCTGCCATTCAGCGGCGGTAGCTGCTGATAAGCTTGGGTGAGCTGCGGCAGGTATTGCAGGTTCAGCGCGTCGTTCCGATAGGCCGCCGTGGCACGGTAGTCCATCTGCACGCCGCTTTGATTTTGCAGCGTGGTCAGGATGGCTTCGGCTTGCGGGTCGTTGCCATAACGGACATACATCTCGCTGTTCTGATACGCCAGCTGGGTAAGCAGGCGCTTTTCCCATTCGGCTGCCGTCAGGCCTTGCTGGCCGGCCAGTTTTTTGGCTTGTGCCTGAACCAGACGGACCTGATCCGGATGCAACTGCCGGTTGTTGACATCCACATTCAGCCCCATCGCCGCGCTGGCAGCACCGCCGCTGACCGCCCCCAGCGTGGCGCTGGCCACCATGCCAATGGCTTGCTTGACGGCGGCGGGCAGGTCGCTGCTGTCCAGTTGCTCGCCCAGCTTGGGCATCAGGCTGGCACTGCTGGCGGCACCGGCTGCCCCGGCCACCCCGCCAGACAGCCCACCCAGCACAGTATGGCCGGCAACGCGGTAGGCGCCGCCCTCGGCCCATTTGGCGGCTTCCTCGGCGTTGCCGCTGGCTTGCGCTGCCTGGTACTGCGCCTGGGCAAAGTCGGCCCAGGCACGCGGGGCCTGGCGGCCGAATTCTGCGGTGATGGCGACCTGGGCCCCCACGTTGGCCGCCACGCGCTGGGCGTCGAACGGGTTGGCGATGCCGGTTTCGGCGTCGCCGCTGCGCACGCTGCTGTTGCCGGCGATACCGCTGATACCGGCGCGGGTGTCGGAGGCAGCGCTGCCGCTGTCTTGCCCGATGCCGGCGCTGCCGCTGGGTTTACCGCTGCTGACGCCGACGTTGACGCTGTAACCGCTAGCCTTGTAGCTGGCCTGGTTGTGCAGGTCGCTGAGGTGGGTGGCCGTGGTGTCCAGCCGGTTGACGCCGGCTTGCACGGCGGCATTACTGCTGGCGATGACGCCGCCGCTGAGGGTGGTGTCGCCTTTTACCGTGAGCTGGAAGCCGCCGTCGCCGGCTTTCAGGCCGCTTTGTTCGGCCACGTTCAGGTAGTCGCTATCGATGCGGGTGTTGCCGGCACTGATGCTACCGCTGGCGCTCCCCGTCCCGGCGGCGACGCTAAAGCCGGCGTTCTGCTGGCGGCTGTCGTAGCGGCTACTGTCTTGCAGGCTATCGATGCGCAGTTGGCCGCCGATGTCGCCAGTGACACGTTGCCCGCTGGCGACGGCGCCTTGCAGCGTGGTATCGCCACCGCTGCTCAGCGTGAGTTGCTGGCCGGCGTTGACGTGGGTGTTGCTGTAGGTGACGTCGCTGCCATCGGCGTGGCCTCGGCCCTGGCTGGCGCTGAGGGTGGCTTGCGGGCCTGCCGCCGTGTTCCAGCTAACACCAATGCTGCCGCTGCTACTGCTATTGCGGCTGTGCTGCTCGGCGGTATTGCGGGCGGCTTGTAGCGTGATCTGGTCATCGGCTTGCAATAGCGCGTTGCCGCCAGCTTGCAGCTGGCTGCCTTGTACGGTGAGGTCGCTGGCTTGCCCTGCCCCCGTGGCGCGCAGGCTGAGGTTGCCGCCGGCGGCCAGGGTGGATGCCACCGCCTGGTCGCTGCTTTGCGTGCTTTGGCTGCTGCTACGGCTGCTGCCGATACTTGCGCTAACGGTGACGCCGCCCAGCTGCCCAGGCTGGGCGGCCACGTCTTGCGCGGCGCGGTAGGTGGCTAGCCCGGCACTGGCGGCGGCCAACGCTTGCATGCGGGCGTCGCCGGTCTGGCTGGCGGCTTGCTGCATGCTCTGCACGGTTTGCACAGCGCTGACAACCGGGTTGCTGATGGCCACGGTGAGCCCGCTTTGCTTGCTGTAGCTGCTGCTGTCCACCCGCGTTTGCTGGCGCGCCTCCTCGATGGTGATGCTTTGCGCCTGCACATCGATATCACCCTGTGGCGTCAGTACGCTGGAACCGGTCTGGCGGTAGGCCTGGCCGGCTTGTATCGACACATCGCCCTGCACGCTGCCGATAGTGCTGCCCACTGCTTGGGTGGTGGTGACGCTGTTGGCGTTACCTTGCGCAGCTTTGCCGATGGTAAAGCCCAGCCCGCCGCTGCTCATCAGGCCGGATTTTTTCTCGTCGCGGCTGTGGCTTTCGCTGCTGCTGTTCTGTGCGGCGGCGAGGGTGACGTTACTACCGGCGCTGAGGGTGGTGGCCAGGTCGCTGGCGATGCTGCTGCCGGTGACGGTTAGGTCTTTGCCGGCGCTGACGCTGACGGTTTGGCCGGATAGCTGGCTGCCGATGGCCTGGGTTTGGTCCAAGGTGTCGCGGGTGGTGGTGCTGCGACTGCTGAGCAGGCCCTTCTGGCTGTTGTGGTGGGTTTCGTCCAGCTGCATCCGGCTTTGCCCGGTGGTGATATCGACACTACCGCCGGCCTGCAGGCCCAGATGGCCTTGCGCACTGCTGAGGTTGGCCGCCGTGGCGTGCACATCGCCACCGGCTTGCAGGTACAGGCTGCCCTGGCTGCTGATCTGGCTGCCATTGTCCTGTTGTTGCGATTCCTGCAGCGCGTTACCGGGTGCCCATTGCGCCTGGTGGCTGCTTTGGGTGGTGAGGGTGGCGAGCTGGAGATCTTTGCCGGCCTGTAGCAGGGTCTGGCCGGCGGCCGCCTGGTTGACGATGGTGGCACCCTGCAGTGTGAGATTGCCGCCTGCGCTGGCCAGTAGCTGACCGTTGCTGCCACTGAGGTACAGGCTGGCGATTCGATCCAGATAGGTGCGCTGGTCGTTGACGCCGTCGGCTTGCCGGGTGGTGCTGGCCAGGGTGAGGTCGTTGCCGGCGTGAAGTTGCAGGCTGTTGCTGGCGCTGATTTGGCCGCCCAGGTTGTGAAGGTTATGGCTGGCTTGTACCTGGATATCTACCGCACTGAGCTGGCCACCCTGCTGACTGAAGTTGGCCGCCCTGATGTCTACCAGGCGCCGCCCGGCAATGCTGCCGCTATTGTTGAGGTCTCCCGCGAGGGTAAGGTTGATACGGTCGCCGGAGAGCAAGGCGCCATCGGCTTGCAGGTCACCCGGCGTGGTCCGGACGTAAAGGCGTGGCGTCAGCACGCTTTGCTGGCTGCCATCGGGCAGGGTGAGGGTTTCGCTGACCAGCCAGACGATGTCGCTGCTGAGACGTGCCATCTGTTCGGCGCTGAGCGCCACCCCAGGGCGCAGGCCGTACTGGCGGGCAAAGGTGAGGCCGCTGTCCATCAACGCGCGATATTGTGCTTCGTCGCTGGCGTAGCCATCCAGGAAGCGGCGGCCGGTAAGCTGTGCCACTTGGTCGCGGATGAGCTTTTGCTCGTAGAAGCCGTCGCCCAGGCGCTTCTGGCTGGCGGCGGGGTCGTTGGCCAGCTGGCTCAGCATGTAATCACTACTGAGCCACTGGCCATACTGGGTGAAACGCGGGTCGGTTTGTACCAACACCTTGGCTGTACTTTCGGGTTGGTGCTGATAAAGGCTGCTAGCCGGCAACGTGAGGCTGGGGCCGCTGCTACGTACCACGCTGGGCGAGGTGGTGCTACCGGGTACCGGCGGCAGGATGATTTCGATAATGACAGGCAGATTTGACTGGCTCGACTGGGCCGGACTTGCCACAGTAGCGGCGCTGATTGTGGGCAGATTCGGGTTAGGGGCCAGTTCAGCAGGCGCTGCGTTACTGCTTTGCAGAGCCTGATTGGCAAGGGTAATGCCTTGCTGCAAGTTGACGCTGCGGCGTTCGGTATTGGTAAAAGGACTGCTATCGTTGCGGCGGATGTCACCTTTGAAGCGGCGGCTTTCGACGTAGGTATAGATATCAGTGCCTTGGATGTCGGTCAGGGCATCTGCTGGCTGCGAGATATTGTCGAGCGTGGCGCCTTGTACGACAAGGGCTTGTCCAGCAAGGATGCGGCTGTGATTGCTGCCGCTGCTGCCCAAGGTAACCACAAGGTTACCACCTGCCATGATCTCGCCGGGCTGGCTAGCGGTAATGACCGGGGTTCGGGTACTGCTAGTGCTGTCCCGATAGCGCCAGTTGTCAACCCACTGTGTACCCGCACCCAGTTGGCGGACTGGACGGCCAAACGGGATGCTCAAGGGAGCAAACTGCTGAATGGCCGTGTCCAGCTTGTCGTGCGCTACTTGGTAGTCGCTGTCATGCCATTGCTTCCAAGTGTTCCATTCGTCCAGTTCCTGCTGTGTCACAGGATGATCGAAACGAATGGTTTTAGTGCCTGAACCTTTTTCCGGTGGCGGATCCAGCGTGATGGTGTAAGTCGTCTGCCCCAGGGTAATATCCGCAGACAGTCGACCGGGGTTGTCGGCAGACAGCGCAGGCTCCTGCGAGGGTGGTTTGACATTAAAGGTAGCCCAGATGGGATCACTGCTTGGATACCAGGCGCCAGCGACTTTGGTCGTGCGACAGTTTTCATCGTGACCACAACGGGTGTAGCTATAACCTTTGCTGAAATCCGGAAAGTGCTTGTAATAAGCAGCAAATTTCTCTAGCGGGTAGTTCGGCGACAGAATCAGTAGTTTGCGGTAGTCATCATCACCCAGCCAGTCGGTTTGTTCCGGCCTGACATAGACAATGCCCCCAGTTTCATGCTTGGCCAGCACAAAACTAGCCGGATCGAGCGCTACGCCGTTGAGATAATGGGTAACACTGCGGGTGCTTTCCCCTATCTGATAGCCGTATTCCAGATGGCTATCACGATTCTGCAACGTGCCCGTACCCAGCGTGAGTTGCCCCAGCGCCTCGATACGCGCGCTGGCATTGTCCAGGCTACCCGCCAGGCCATTGGCACGGTTGGCCGCATCCAGCGTGCCACCAATCACCATATCGCCGGCACTGAAAATCAGGGCTTGCTCCAGGTTGTTGATCTGGTTGGCGGCAATATCCAGCTGCTGCCTGGCGGCGATAACGGGGGCGACGTTACCATCGCCCATATTGTTGAGTGTGCCAGCCTGGATGGCCAGATGATCGCCATACAGCCTGCCCCCTGAGAGGTTGTTGAGCACGCTGGCATCAATGCGGGTAAGTTGCCCATCAATCAAGCCTCGATTATCCAGCTGGCCGGGTGTGTGTACCTGTGTGTTGCCAGCCTGAATGCTGGCAGCGGCCTGATTATCGATGCTGGCAGCGTGGACGGCCAGCTTGCCTGCCGCCCGCAGTGCGCCCTGATTGTTCAAGGCTCCCTGAATGATCAACTGGACATCATGGCCGGCTTGCAGTTGGCCGCGATGCTGGTAGTCGCCGGTAATCTGCAATTGCAGATCACGCTGTGACAGCAACTGCCCCTGCCCTTGCAAGCTGCTGGCCTGTACTTGTAACGCTTGTCCTGCAATGAGCACACCTGCTTCATTGTGAACAGCCAATACACCGCTGCTATCCGGGCGCAAATCCAGCAGCCCCCGGGCTGACAATTCGCCGTGCGCATTCGACAGCTTACCGAGCTTGAGGCTGAGATCCTCGCCGCGGATAGTGCCTTGCTCGTTAAGCAGCTGTGCTGACTGCAACTGAATGGCGGCCGCTTCAATACCCGTATCGGCTTGCTGAGTCTGCTGATTGCTGATGCGGGTAGCCTGTGCCTGCAACTGGCCGTTGCTGCGCAAAAGCCCCCCGTCGTTCTGCAAAGTGCCTGCAACAGCCAGCGTCAGATCGTTGATGACCTGCATCTGCCCACGACGGTTATCCAGATTCTCGGCGGTAATGCCCAGCTGCCCTCCTGCCCACAACTGTCCCCCGCGGTTATCCAGTTGCCCAAGCTGCAACCGGGCAGCCTGCCGAGCCATCAGCTTACCATCGCGATTGTCCAGCGTGCCGGAGTGCAGAGTCAGGCCTGCCTGGCTTTGCATCCGGCCGCCAGCCGTGTTGTCCAGCCACTGACCATGGGTATCTATTTGCAGCGCCGCCGCACTGTCTATTACCCCGCCAACGTTGTTGAGCGCGCCGGTCAACAGCTGCCCGCCCTGGCTGCCAGACAGGATCGCGCCGCCATGGTTAGTCAGTAGCGACTGGCGACTGTCCAGCATCAGGCCGTCACCAGCCAACAAACCGCTGCTGTTGTCCAGGCCGGAAGACAGTACATGCAATGCCTGTGCCGACTGCATGCGCCCGCCTTGATTACGGACGGCGCCACTGGCCTTGACACTCAGCACCAGTCCGGCAGCCAGCTGCCCGGCCTGGTTATCCAGGCTGGCCACCTCCAGGTTTAACGCTTGCTGGCTGCTCAGCGTTCCCTGCGCGTTCTGCCAGTTACCCAGGGTTTGTGCCGTAATGCTGCCACCGCCGACGTAACCTTGCCGGTTATTGACGTCGGCAGCCCGTAACTGCAGGTTGCCCGCCGCCGTCATGCTACCTTGTGCGCTGTTATCCAATAGACCGCCAGCGTTCACCGCCAGGTCGCCACTCCCTTGCAGGCGACCACTGCGATTGTCCAGGCTACCCGCTTGTACTTGCAGTTCACCCGCACTGGCAAGCAGCCCATTGCGGTTGTCCAGCCCGCCCTGCACTTGTAGCCGACCGCTTTGCTCGCCGGTCTGCAACAGACGGCCACCCTGATGCGATAGCTGCCCGGCATGGATGTCAAGCCGACCGGCCTGAGTCATCGCGTGATCCAGTGCCAATTGCCCGGCCTGCAATTGCAGCAGGCTGGGTGTCACGATGCGACCACCCGAGCCATCGAGCACGTGGGCTTGCAATGCCAATTGCCCGGTACCGGCATGCTGGAGCAGACCCTCGCGGTTATCCAGCCGGGTGCCAGCCAATGACATCACATTCGCATTGCCGGCGATGCGCCCCTGATAGTTATCAATACTGCCAGGCAATGACCACTGCATGACACCACTGCCCAGCTGCAACCATTGCCCCTGGCGGTTGGAAAGGTTATGTGCTGTCAGCTGCAGCTGCTCGCCCTGAATGTTGGCCGCATCACTGATCACATCACCACTGGCACTAACCTGCAAACCGGCCTTTGCATCTACCTGGGCTGCAAACAGGCGTACGTCGCCCGCACTGGCCGCCAGCTGCATGTCATGTGCCGCGACCGTACTACCGGACAAATCCAGCGTTTCGGAGCTTACTGCAAGCTCACCGCTGGCAAACAATTTGCCTTCCCAGCGCGCCGCACCGGATACCGTGGCTGTCAGGGCCTGTTGACCCACCAACTCACCATCCGTCTGCAGGCCAGAGGCCAGAATGGCCGTACTGCTGGCTTGCAGGCTCCCGGCCTGCAATTGCACATCCTGAGCGCTGGCCATCAAGCCCTGGTTGGCCACTTCGCCCTGGCTGTTTAGCTGTAACAGGCCTTGTGCATACACCGTCTGCTGATTACCTATCGATGTCGCATCCAGTTGCATACTGCCCTGTGACATCACGCTACCGCTGTTCAGCAGTTGCCCATCGGCCTGCAGCCGCAAACCGCCGGCACCGGCCACCAGTTTGCCGGCGTTGCGCACCCCCAGGCCGTGTTCGGTGCCGACCAGCACGATCTTGCCGGCGTACATGCCGCCCAATGCGGCTACGTCCAGCGCAAATACCGGCGCCGGCCCGCTGGCGGCGAGCGCGCCCTGCCCGCTGCCGTCTGCCGCATACGCCTGGCTGCCGGTGCCCACCTGCAGCTGCTGCGCCCAGACGCCGGCGTTGGCCGCCACGCTGCGCGCAAGAATGGCGGTGTAGTCGCTGGCGCTGGTATCCAGGCCATTGCCACCGATGCTGACCTGCCCGCCGCTGACGCGGTAGCCCTCCAGGTTGCCGCCGTTTATCACGGGCGTGCCGCTGGTCAATACCGTCCGGCTGGCATTCAAAAAGGTGGCGCCGCTCACCTGCAGGCCAGCCGGATTGGCGATGATCACCTCGGCGCGCTGGCCGGCCACTTCCAGCGTGCCGCGCAGCAGCGACGGGTGCTGGCTGTTGACCTGGTTGACAATGACGCGGGCGCTGCCGCTGGCCAGCCACGGGTTGGCCGCCACCCAGCCGGCACTTTGCGTCTGCACATTGACGCGGCTGTTGTTGAGGATGGTGCCGGCGTCGCCGGTATCGAACTGGCGGTACTGGTTGAGCGATACGCCGGCGGCGGACGGGGTCTGGATGTTGACTTGCACCGCGCCGCTGCTGGTAGTCAGCACTGTCGGGCGCTGACTACCCGGCGCCGCCGGGTCGGCCACGATCTGCGCGGCGGCAGGCAAGGCCCACACCGCCCCCTGCGCCAACAGCAGGCAGGCTACCAGCGGCCGCAGTGCCGCAGACAGGCGGCCAACTACAGGCCGGGCACGAGTGGGTGACGCATCGGCACCCTGTTGCGGGGTGATTTCGGCCACTGCCATCAGCATGCGGCGGTGGGCGTTGAAAACAAGGCGGTAGCAGTGCTGGTTCATCGCGCGGCTCCTGGCTAAAACTGCAGATTCAGGCTGACACCGCCGGTGGTGCGGGCGGCGCGCAGGTAGTCGGGGTAGCCATGCGGCTGGCTGACAAAGGCGTCGTAGGCCAGGCGGCCCAGCCGACCGCGCACGCCCAGCGTGGTGCCGGCCAGGCGTTGGCCTAGCAACAGCGTGGCGCTGGGGCCGGCCACGCGGCCGTAGTCGTAGCCGAGGTACAGTTCCTGCCCGGCCAGCTGCCAGCCCAGTTCGTTGCGCAGCAACCAGCCGCGCTCGGCGCTGAGCTGGTTTTCACCGTTGTAACCGCGCACCGTGTAGCGGCTGCCGATGGCAAAGCGGTCTTGCGGCACCAGCGGGCCGCGGTTCCACTGCGCGCGCCAAGCCAGGCCATAGCGCAGCTTTTGCCCGCCCAGCGCAAACGGCGCGTCCAGCTGGGCATCGGCCTGGTATAGCCGTGGGCGCGAGCGGCCTTCGCCAAAGGCTTCTTCCGGCGCCGGCATCGCATTACGGGCACCGGTACCGCGGCGGTATGTGAGGTTGACGTCCAGCGTGGCGCTGCCGATGAACTCGCGCCAGTTGGCGCCGGCCTCCCAGCCGGCGGTGCGGCGGCGCTGCACCTCGATTTCGGTGTCGTCGATGAAGTTGCTGCTGCTGCGCTGCCAGCCTTTGAGTGACAAACCGAGCTTGCGCACCGCGTTGCGGTACACCAGCCGGCTGAGCTTGAGCTCGCTGGTCTCGCTTTTGCCGCTGTAGCTGTAGCTCTGGCTGGCGCCGGCTACCGCCTGGTGGTAGCGATGCTTGCTGCCGTTGTAAGCCAGCAGCCAGTAACCGAACGGAATGCTGTAGTGCCAGGCGTAGCCCTCGCTGCCGCGTTCGCCGTCGGCACCGCCACCCAAGTCGTGGTTGTGGGTGAAGTAGAACAAGTCGTTCAGGGTAAACAGGTGGTCGTAAGACAGCGTGGCGCTGCCCTGGTACAGGCCGGTGCTCTTGCTGCCGCCGTCGTCCACGCTCAGAGTAATGCGGTAAGGGTTGCCCTGCTGCCACTGGATCACCAGGTCGCTGTCGCCCGGCGCGGCGTCGCTGGCGGCGGCCGGTTCGATACGAATGTCGGCCTCGGCCGTGGGTACCCGCTTGAGGTTTTCCAGCCCTTGTTCGATGTCGCGCAGGTTCAGCAAATCGCCTGCCTGCATCGGCAAGGCGTTGGCCGCGTGCAGGCGCTCGGCAGCCGGCTGCGCGTAGCGTATGTCGCGGATGCGGCCGGGGATCAGCGTCAGCGTTAGCACACCAGTCGCCAGCTGCTGCGGCCCGGCCAGCACACGGGTGGTGATGTAGCCGCGCGCCAGGATGGCGGCCTGTACCCGGTTGATGACCAGGTTGATGCCGGCCACGTCCAGACAATGACCCGCCAGCAGGTCGTCATCGCCGTTGCTGTCGCGGTCGGCTGCCGCCAGTGCCCACTGGAAAAGGTCGGCGCTGTCGCCCTGCAGGCGCAAGTCGCTGATGACAAAGCACGGTGCCGCGCCGCGCTGGTAGCGTTGCAGTGTTACCGGCGCTGCGGGCTGTAGGCGCACATCGGGCGCGTCGGGCTGGGGCAGCTGCGTGCTGCGCTGTTGCTGCAGCTGCTGTTCGCGGGCGTCGAGCTGGGCCGGAGTGGCGATCTGGCCGGTTTGCGCCTGCGCCATGAGGGCCGGCAGGTACAGCAGCCAACAATAAAGGAATGGTCTTGAGAAGTGATAAGTGGGCATGGTTTGTAGCCGACAGACAGAGTGGCAAGCCGCTTTGCCTTTCGATAGTTTTTGTTAAAACGCCTGATGTTATTTAAATCAAATCAGCACTGTAACAAAGCCCATCGCCATGCCGCAGATATCTATAAATGACGTCGCTGCCGCTTTGTCTCCTATTGGCATCACCTCGTCATGCAATAAACCAGCCGCAAAAAAAGAAACACCCTGCCCGGGTGAGGGACAGGGTGCAAACGGGCGCGATGCCCGTGTCAGGGGAAAAGTCTGGCGACTCAGGCTTTGGCCGGTACCGCCGCCAGCACTGCTTTCAGCAGCTGCCAGGCGTGGCCGACCGAGGCCACTTCCACGCGCTCGCCCGGAGCGTGTGCACCACGGATATTGGGGCCGAACGACACCATGTCCATCTGCGGGTACTTGGCGCCGATGATGCCGCACTCCAGGCCGGCGTGGATGACCTGTACGCCCGACTCGGCGTCGAACTGCTCGCGGTACACGCGCTGGAACAGCGCCAGCAGCGGCGACGCCGGGTTCGGCGCCCAGCCCGGGTAGCCGCCTTCGGTTTCGGTGTTGAAGCCGGCCAGCTGGAACAGCGCCACGATTTCGGCGGCCAGGTTACGGAAGCCGCTATCCAGCAGCGAGCGCACCATCAGGTTGGCAAACACCTTGCCGTCGCCAATCGCAATCACGCCCAGGTTGTTGGAGGTTTCCACCACGCCGGCCACGCGCTGGCTCATGCGTTTCACACCGTGCGGGGCGGCGTGCAGCGCGGCGAGGATGGCCGCCTGATCGGCCGGCGCCATCACGCTGGCGGCAGCGGCAGGGTTGGCCGTAATGGTGACGCCTTCGTCCACGCCGGCCAGCTCGAAGCGCATCAGCGCCTGGTAGGCATCGATAGCGGCCGCCACTTGCTCGGCCTGCGCGGCCGGGTAGGCCACCACGGCAAAGGCTTCACGCGCCAGCGCGTTGCGGGCGGTACCGCCGTTGAACGACACCAGACGCAGCGGCAGCGTCGCGGCCAGCTCGTTCAGCAGGCGGATCAGCACCTTGTTGGCGTTACCGCGACCCAGATGGATGTCGGCGCCGGAGTGGCCGCCCACCAGGCCGGACACCACCAACTGCTGCACGGCGTAACCGGACGGCAGCGCTTCCTGGGCGTAACTGCGGCGTACGTTGACGTCTATACCGCCGGCGCAGCCCATGTAGAACTCGCCCCACTCTTCGGTATCGATGTTGATCATCATCTGGCCTTGCAGCAGCGACGGCGACAAGCCCAGCGCGCCGCCCATGCCGGCTTCTTCATCCAGCGTCATCAGCACTTCCACCGGTCCGTGGGCGATGTCGTCGGTCGACAGCACGGCCAGGCCCAGCGCCACGCCGATGCCGTTATCGGCGCCCAGCGTGGTGTTTTCCGCGATCAGCCAGCCGTCTTTCAGCACCGGGCGGATCGGGTCGTTGAAGAAGTCGTGCTCGGTGCCGGTATTGGCCTGGCACACCATGTCCAGATGGCCTTGCAGCACTACGCCAACGCGGTCTTCCATGCCCGGCGTGGCCGGCTTGCGTACGACCAGGTTGCCCACCTCGTCCACGGCGGTTTCCAGCCCGCGCAGCTCGGCCCAGCCCTTCAGGTAATCGCACAGCGCCTGCTCGTGCTTGGACGGGCGCGGGATGTCACACAGGGTCTGGAAGTGTTCCCAGACGGCACGGGGTTCGAGTTCGGCAATGTTTACCACGACAACAAGCTCCTTTGCGGTATTCAGGGGGCAGCTCACGGCCTTGTGCGCCATGAACAAGGGGCGGCCGCTGTGCCGCCCCGTCAACAGGTTGATCGTAATGTAACACGCTGGCCGCAGAGCGTCATTTGCACTAATCGGCCAGTTTTCAGCAGCAAACCGCAACAAAGCCGCAGTTTCGTCTATCGATCACGCAGCGTAGTGCCGGTCTGATCGCGGCAGCTTGGCAAGGCATTTGAATTTGTACATAATCAAAAAAAGGAGATTGCCATGCCTGCCACCATCCTGCCCCACCCTGCGCCATCCGCCTGCCGGCTACCGCTGTACGGCAGCCGCGTCGCCGCCGGTTTCCCCTCGCCGGCAGACGACTATCTGGAAGGCCACCTCGACCTGAACCGCTACCTGATCGACGACACCGCCGCCTGCTTCATGGTGCGCGTCAGCGGCGACAGCATGCAGGATGCCGGCATTCACGACGGCGACCTGCTGGTAGTAAACCGCAGCCTGCCGGCGCGCCACGGCCACATCGTGCTGGCGGTGCTCAGCGGCGAGTTCACCGTCAAGCGCCTGCACCAGCGCGACGGCCGCACCGCCCTGCTGCCGGAAAACCCGGCCTACCCGCCCATCGACATCGGCCCCGGCCAGGAGCTGCATATCTGGGGCGTGGTCAGCGCTTGCGTGCGGCGGCTGCTGCCATGAGCCAGTTTGCGCTGGTGGACGGCAACAGCTTCTATACCAGCTGCGAGCGCGTATTCCGCCCCGACCTAGCTGGCAAACCCATCGTCGTGCTCAGCAATAACGATGGCTGCGTGGTGGCACGCAGCGCCGAAGCCAAGGCCTTGGGCATCCCCGGCTTTGCGCCTTATCACCAGGTGGCCGAGCAGTGCCGCCGCCACGACGTGGCGGTGTTCAGCTCCAACTACGCGCTATACGGTGACATGAGCCGACGCATGATGCAGGTAATCGCGCGCTGGGGCGTGCAGCAAGAGGTGTACAGCATCGACGAATGCTTTCTGTACCTGGACGGCATTCCCGAACAGCGCCAGCACGCCGCCAGGCTGCGCGCCGACGTGCTGCAAAGCGTCGGCATCCCCTGCTGTGTCGGCATTGGCCGCAGCAAGACGCTGGCCAAGCTGGCCAACCACGTGGCCAAGACGCGGCCGCAATGCCAAGGCGTCTTCGGCTGGGACTGGCTGGCACCGCACTATCAGCAGCTGCTGATGAGCCGGTTGGCCGTGGGCGAAGTGTGGGGCATTGGCCGGCAGTTGGCCGCACGGCTGGCGGCGTGCGGCATCCGCAGCGCGCTGGACCTGCAGCAAGCCAACGTGGCCGACATCCAGCGCCGTTTCAACATTGTGGTGGCGCGCACTGTGGCCGAGCTCAACGGCGAAGCCTGCGTCGGCGCCGACGACATCCACGCCGACAAACAACAATTGATCTCCAGCCGCAGCTTTGCCCGGCAAGTCACCGATTTCGATACCCTGGCCAGCGCCATCAGCCACCACGCCGCCCGCTGCGCCGAAAAACTGCGCCGCCAGCACGGGCTGGCCAACCTGGTGGGCGTCAGCATCCGCACCAACCGCTTTCGCGAACAAGACCGCCAATACCGCGGCTGGATCGCCGTGGCACTGCCCGGCGCCAGCAGCGACAGCGCCGACCTCACCCGCGCCGCGCTGGCCGGCCTGCGCCAGATTTATCGCGACGACTGCAGCTACAAAAAAGCCGGCGTGGTGCTGATGGCGCTGGAAAGCCACCACCACAGCCAGCAAAGCTTGTTCGGCAGTGCGGCCAACCCGCGCCGGCAACAGCTGATGCAAACGCTGGACCGCATCAACCGCCAGTTTGGCCGCGGCACGCTGAGGTTGGCCGCAGAAAGCCTGCACGACGGCTGGGCCATGCGCCAGGAGCTGCGCTCGCCACGCTGGACCACGCAATGGGACGAGCTGCCCTGCGTTCGCTAGCACGGCTTCCGGTTGAGAAAATCCGGATGTTTACATAAGAAAGTGATGATTTAACTCACGCATACTCCTGACGCAAGCTAGCAGCTGGCCGGTATTCACCCCGCCACTACGCCCGCAACAAGGAGAACCCATGAACGCACGCACCCACCACGGCAGCCAGCCGCGCAGCCCTTCGTACTACAGCGCCACCATCGTGCAGGAAAGCGATTACCCGATGCTGCAAGGCAGCGTGGACGCCGACGTCGCCATCATCGGCGGCGGTTTCACCGGCGTTGCCAGCGCCGTGGAGTTGGCCGAACGCGGCCTGAGCGTGGTGCTGCTGGAGCAGAACAAGATCGGCTGGGGTGCCAGCGGCCGCAACGGTGGCCAGGTCACCGGCAGCCTGTCCGGCGACGAAGCGATGCGCAAGCAGATGCGGCAAACGCTGGGCGACGATGTAGACGACTTCATCTGGCAACTGCGCTGGCGCGGCCACGACATCATCCAGCAGCGCGTGGCGCGCTACGGCATTGCCTGCGACCTCAAGCACGGCCACCTGCACGCGGCGATGAAACCGTCGCACATGGCCGAGCTGCAAGCCAGCTACGACGAGGCGCAGCGCCGCGGCATGGGCGACGACGTCACCCTGCTGGACGCCACCGGCGTGCGCGAGCACCTGGCTACCGATATCTACTGCGGCGCCCTGAAAAACCGCCGCAACCTGCACCTGCACCCGCTCAACCTGTGCCTGGGCGAAGCCCGCGCCGCCGCCAGCCTGGGTGCCCGGCTATACGAACACACCGAGGTGCTGGACATCGTGCACGGCCCGCGCCCGGCCATCGTCACCGCCCACGGCCGCGTTAACGCCCGCCACATCCTGCTGGCCGGCGACGTGTACCACAAGCTGGCGCAAGACCAACTGGGCGGCAAGATCTTCCCGGCCATGGGCGGCATCGTCACCACCCGCCCGCTGGGCGAGTTGGCCCAAACGCTGAACCCGCACGACCTGGCAGTCTATGACTGTCGCTTCGTGCTGGATTACTACCGCATGACCGCCGACGGCCGTCTGCTGTTCGGTGGCGGCGCCAACTACAGTGGCCGCGACTCGCGCGACATTGCCGCCGAACTGCTGCCGTGCATCGAGCGCACGTTCCCGCAACTGAAGGGCGTGCAAATCGACTACCAGTGGAGCTGCGCCATGGGCATTGTGGTGAACCGCATCCCGCAGCTGGGCAAGCTGTCGGACAATGTGTGGTACTGCCAGGGCTACTCCGGCCATGGCGTGGCCAGCAGCCACATCATGGGCGAGATCATGGCCGAAGCCATTACCGGCACCCTGGCCCAGTTCGATACCTTTGCCGCCTGCAAACACATCCGCGTACCGCTGGGCAGCAAGCTGGGCAACCCGCTGCTGGCTGCCGGCATGTGGTACTACCAGTTGCTGGAAAAGCTGCGTTGAGCTTGCCGGCCAGCGAACAATCGCGGCATCCGGAAACTGAAATCTTGTAGGGTGGCAAGGATGAGGCTGGCAAGCCTTGCCTTTTTGATCATTTGGCGACCAAGGCTGCCAGCCGGCAATGCTGATACTGGTACCCGGCAACAGCAGCACTGGCAATGCCGCCTCTCACAACCACCAAAAGTATTTATCCAGCCACGCCGGCATCCAGCTTGACAAGGCGGAGCTTTCACCAGCCGCAGCCAACTCCCGGCGGCGCTGCCATTCTTTGCGAACATTTAGCCAATAAGAGTATGTGGAAGAAAGTGCACCCAACACCAGAATCGGCGTGCCATAGGTTTTACGCCACATAATCTCTGCTGGCGTCGAGTCACGATAACGACCGCAGCTATCCCAGCCCCAGTAACAGTAAATAGAATCCATCCAGCCATCTCCGTAATCAATGAACAGATAAAAGAACCACATGAACGCCCACCAGATCAACATGCGATGCAGGCGGGTTGGCTGGGTGCAATGTGAAAATATTAATCCAAGGGGGTATAAAATCACACCAAACACTAGCCACAGAGAAAAAAACCATACTTTACCAAGTACTGTTTTTTCATTTCTAATAACCTCAAATGCTTTCATTTCTGCACTTTCGCATTTTCCGGAATGTCAATAAACGACGGCATGTTCGAAATAACAGACTCTGTGGTTGGTGGCAACCAGGCCGGGGCTTGCGGCAACATCGATTGAACCAGCTTGCCACCCGCAAGACCACCAGCACTAAATCCAGCCCCCAAGACAGCCGCAACCCCAGCATTCTTGTTATCTCCCAAGAATACATTGTTGAAACTGGTATTGATGTAGGCAGTACCTGCTCCTAAAGCGGCTGCAGAAAAATAAGGGCTTGCTGGCACACCGATCTTTTGAAGTTGCATACCCAACGGCCCTACCAGTGGCGTGGCTACCATCCCCGTATTGGCCGCAAACAGCGATTGCGACCATTTGATGCCTGCCGGGTCGCAATTGCCTTGTGCCGCACAATTAAGGGTGTACTGGCCGGCGGCATCAAAGCCGCCAGCGACAGCCCCACCCGCCACCATGGTAGTAACCAGTTTGGCGCCCCCGAAGTACACCCCCCCCAAGGGCGCGGTCGCCAAGCCCACTGCGTTGAGGTAGTTGGCTTCGTTTTGCCGCTCGTAGTCGGCGTACGGCTTGCCCGGCGCAACACCCTGCACCGTCAAGGCGCTGCCCAGCCCGGTATTCCAGCCCGGCTGCCTGCCCGTGGCCAGTTCGGCCAGACGGTTGACCGAGACCAAGTAGTCTTGCTGCGCCATCGTCGCCTCATGACGGTACAGCGTGGCCCGTTGCGGATCGCTGCCGGCAAAAGCGTCGGCCATGTTCGCCAGCCATTGCTGGTTGTTTTTCAGTTGTGCAGCGAGCTGGCTGCAACTGGCCGCACTCTGGCAATGGGCGGCGGCCTGCTTCAGCACATCCGACTCGGCCCGGTATTTTGCCAATGATTGCTCCAGCTGTGCCGGTGTCCAGTTGGCCGCCTGGCGACGGAACTGCTCTACCCAGTTGGCCGCCTGTTCCTTGCTCAGCGAGTTGTTCTCCACCTCATTCTTCGCCCCCTGCCCGCCGGCCAGTGCCGAGGCGGCGTTGCCGCCGGCGATGCCACCCGCCAGGCTGCCGGCGAGTGTGGTGAGGGCGGCGACGGTGTCTTTCTGGCTTTCGGTAAGGTTGGCCGCATCGCTGCCGTACAGGTTTTGCGCCAGCGTGGCGGCGATCAGCGGGGCGCTGCCGGCGCCGGCGGCACCGGCGACGGCGTTGTCGCCCTTGGCGGCGGCCAGGGTAGCACCCAGCAGCGCGTGGGCCATGGCGTTGGCGGCGGTGTTGACCTGGCCGGTGGCGGGGTCGGTGGTGAGCTGCTTGATCTGGGTGGCCAGGTAGGGTGCGGCGGCGCCGGCAATGGCAGCGCTGGCATCGCCCCCGGCCAGGCCTTGCAGCGCGGCGGTGACGGCGGTGACGGCTTGCTGCACGCTGCCTCCTTTGCCCCAGGTGGCTTGCAGCTGCTGGTAGTCGGCGCTGTTGGCGTAGAGCGGGTCGGCTTTGGCGCGCTCGGTGGCGGCGTTCAGCTCGGCGCGTTTGTGGGTGTTGGCGATCTGCAGGGTTTGCTGGCCGATGTCGCCGATGAGCTGGATGGCTTGCAGGCGGTCGAGCTCGGCTTGTTTGTTAAAGATGGGGCTGAGGCCGTTGGCGGTGCCGCTGGCGTCGCGGCGCAGGGTAGCGGTGTCTTGCTGCTGCGCGGCGCTGTCGCGCACCGTGAGGCTGCCGGCACTGATGGCGGCCAGCGTGGTGCTGCTGGCGCTGCCCTGGGTGTGGCCGCCGTTGAGGATGGTGCCGGCGTTACCCAGCGCGTTGGCGGCGAGGTTGCCGCTGGCACTGGCGCTGCTGCTGGCGCCGATGCTCTGGCTTTCTACGCGGTATGCGGCGCGGTTTTGCAGGTCTTGCCAGCCGAGGGTGGCGGTGCTGAGCTGGTTGTTATCGGGATTAGCGGTGCTGGCGATGACGGCGCCGTTCAGCTGGGTGTGGCCGCCCACTTGCACGTTGAAGCCGCCCTGCCCGGCGTACAGCCCGCTTTGCTCGGCCACGCTCTGGTACTGGCTGTCGATGCGCTGGCGGCTGAGGCTGGCGTTGACGCCGCCGCCGCTGCCCACTACGGCCACACTACCGCCCACGCTGGCGCTGCGCTGCTGGCTGGCGTAGTGGTCCTGGTCTTGCTGGCTGCTAAGGGTGAGGTTGCGGCCAACGTGGGCCGCAATGGTGTCGCCGCTGGCCAGCGCGCCGGTGAGGGTGGTGTCGCGCCCGCTGTTCAGGGTGAGGGTTTGCCCGGCGGCGATGTTGGTTTCGGTGTAGCTGTCGGTGTCACCGTTTTCTTTGCCGCTGGCGCGGTTGGCGTTGGCAAACACGCTGATACCGGCTTTGCCGCTGCCCACGCCGACGCTAACGCCGATGGCGCCGCCGCTGCTGCTATTGCTGCCGGTGGTGTCGCTGCGGTTGTGCGCGGACTGCAGGGTGATGTCGCGGGCGGCGTCCAGGGTGACATTCTGCGCCTTGATGCTGCTGCCGGTCACTGATATGTCGCCATTCTGGGCGACGCCGTCGGCGCCTTCGCTACCGTCACCGGTGGCGATGATGTGCACGTTGCGGCCAGCGTTAAGCTCGCTGCTGCTGGCGTTGCTGCTACTGGTCTGGCTTTGGCTCTGGCTGCGCTGGCTGCCCAGCGATACCGACACACCCGCAAACGACGGGTCGGCCACCTCGCCGCTACCGCCGCCCTGCTGCGCGGTTTGCAGCGCCTGGTAGCCCGCCAGCCCGGCCTTGACGCTTTGCAGTGCGGCCAACCTGCTGTTGTTGCTGTTACCTGCGGCCTGGGCGGCGCTGACGGCGGTTTGTGCGGCGTCTACCACGCCACCGCTGAGCGCCAAGGTGACGCCGCTTTGCTTGCTGTAGCTGGATGTCTGCTGGGTTTGCGTGTGCTCGGCGTGCTCGATACGCACGTTTTGTGCGGCCAGCGTGATGTCCTGCCCGGCAATGGCGTCGCTGCCTTTGAGCTGCAAGTCTTTACCGGCTTGAATCACCACGTCCCCCTGCACGCTGCCGAGGGTGCTGCCCACTGCTTGGGTGGTGGTGACAGTGTTGGCGTTGCCTTGCGCGGCTTTGCCGATGGTAAAGCCCAAGCCGCCGCTGCTCATCAGGCCGGATTTTTTCTCGTCGCGCTGGTAGCTGTAGCTATCGCTGGCGGTGGCGCTGGTGATGGCGATATTGCCGCCAGCTTGCAGGCGGGTAGCCTGATCGCTCACCACCTGGCTGGCCTGGATGGCCATATTGCCGCCAGCCTGCAAGCTGACGCGGTTGCCGGAAACGCTGCTGCTGACGATGTCGGTTTGCTGACGCTGGTAGCTTTCGTTGGTGGTTTTACTGCTGAAAGTGCCTTTTTTGCTGCTCTGCGTTTGCCAGTCTTCATTGCGGGTGTTTTCGCCATTCACCAGGCTAAGGTCGCGCCCGGCTTGCAGTGCAACAGCGCCGTTGTCGCTGGCCAGGTTGGCCGCACGGGCGCTCAGGTCTTGCCCGGCCACAATGGCAAGGTCACCAGCGGTATGGATGCGGGTGCCGGTTTCCTGCTGCTGACTCTGATGTCGGTAATCGCTACCGTTCCAGCGCACATCACGACTTTCGCTACTGCTGACGGTGGCCAGATTGACATCGCGCCCGGCCTGCAACACGGTAGCACCGTTGCCAGCGTTGGCCAGTTGGGCGCCGGCCAGGGTAAGGTCGCGCCCGGCGCTGGCCAGTAATACGCCAGCACCGCCGTCTACGTACAGGCCCGCCACGCGCTCGATGCTGGTTTGCTGCAGGCGGTTACTGCCACTGCCGTACTGCTGGCTATGGGTGGTACTGCTGACGGTGATATCGCGCCCGGCGGCCAACTGCAGGCTGCTGCCGGCACGCACCTCGCCGCCCAGGTTGTGGATGTCGGTGCGCGCTTGTAGCGCTATGTATTGCCCTTGCAGCTTGCCGCCCAGGTTGTGCAGGTTGTCGGCGCTGATAGTGAGTAATTGGCGACCGGCAATCTGGCCCTGATTGGTCAGGTTGCCAGCCAGCTTCAGCTGCAGTTGGTCTGCGGCCAACAGCGCGCCATCGGCGCTGATGTCGCCCGGCTTGAGTTTGACGTACACCTGCGGTACCAGCGCGGTACGTTGGCTGCCGTCTGGCAGGGTGACGGTTTGCGCCACCAGCCACACGATGTCGCTGCTCAAGCGCGCCATTTGCTCGGGGCTGAGCGCCACGCCAGGGCGTAGGCCGTACTGGCGGGCAAAGGTGAGGCCGTTGTCCATCAGCGCGCGGTATTGTGCTTCGTCGCTGCTGTAGCCTTGCAGGAAGCGTCGGCCGGTAAGCTGGGCCACCTGGTCGCGGATGAGCTTTTGTTCGTAGTAGCCATCCCCCAGGCGTTGCTGGGCGGTAGCGGGGTCGATGGCCATGGCCTGCAGCATGTAGTCGCTGCCCAGCCATTGCCGGTACTGGGTAAAGGCCGGGTCGGTCTGGATAAGGTAGGGGCTGCTGGCTGCGGTAGTGTGGTACAGGCTGCTGCGCGGCAGCGTGACGTTTACACTATTGGTACTCACCTGCCCCGGCATGGCGCCGGCGGGCGGGGTCACGCGGATGATGCCGTCGCTACCGCCACGCACGTTGGCCGCCTCGGCACCGGGGGCGGCCGGGGTTTGTACATGCGGGGCGTTACGGCCTTGGTCCAGGTTGCTGACCTCGCCCCCGTTAATGACTAAAGACTGGTTGGCGGTGATGCTGGCCGCCACGCTGCCCAGGGTTTCGCGGATGTCGGGCTCAGCAGTTTGGTACCGACCACCGTTGTACATGACGTGAGTATTGTTGAACTGATGCAGCCGGTACAGCGTGGCGGCGGTGTTGACGACCTTGCTGCTACCCTGCCCTTCGCTGCTGCCATCCACCAGCAGGCTGCCACCGGCAGCGATCTGGCTGTAGCGGTTGTCCAGCAGTTGCCCGGGGTTAAGCTGCATATTGCCACCGGACCGGATAACGGCGGCGGCGCCGGCATCGACGGCCAGCACGTCGTCGATGGCGGTGTGGTGGGCGATACGGGCGGCTTCGTTGCCGCCTTCACCCACACCCTCCTGTTTGCGCCAAATGATGGTATGGCGCGGATCATCCAGTTGATAGGGCGTAACTAGCTGAACGCAGTTATTGGAACACGTGCCGTATTGGCTACTGTATTGCACACCATCGTACTGATAGGCAAACGGCGGTGCCCCACCGCCACCTCTGGGAGTGAGTTCGGCAAAGGGGTCGTCGCCCCCGGCGAGCTGATCCGGACTAGCTTGGCCATCTTGCCGCCACAGGTAGTAAATAGTGCGGGTGGTTTCAGCGGGGACACTGGTACGCCGACGCTCACCTGTTGCGCCCCATAAACGACCGTGCGCAAAGAAAAAACTGCTGGTTTGCGGCGTAAGCCTCACCACGGCACGCCCCAGCTGCTTGCCATCCGGGGTGATGAAGGTGTCGTTGCTGAGGATATCGGCTGGGTTCAGGTACAGGATCTCAAAAGCACGATAGTTAGCCGAATTCCTCAAGTCACCATGATTGGGACCATTACCCTGCCAGCTAGCCACCTGCATGTAGACGGTTTCGTCGATGCTGTTTTGCTGGGTGATGCTGGTGCGTAGCCGCTCGTTACGCAGGGTGTCGGCGCTAATGGCCACATCGCCCTGCGACTCGATGGTGGCCGACTGGTTGTGTACCAGTTGCGCGCTGCCGGCTGCCTGGTGCTGGCTATCCAGTTGGCCGCCAATGGCCAGATTGCCGTCACTGTAGATCAGGCTGTTTTCTGCGTTAATCAGTTGCCCCACGCCCAGCTGCAGGTCTTGCCGCGCCGCAATGGTGGCGGCACGGCTGGCGTCGGACTGGTTATGCAGGCTGGCCGTTGCCAGCGCAATGCGGTCGCCATACAGGCGGCCGCCTGGCTGGTTGACGATGGCTTCGGGCGCGCTGACGGTGAGCTGGCCGGCATCGATCAGGCCGGCGTTGTCCACCCGGCTGGCCACGCTGATAGCCAAGGCCTGGGCGCTGATTTCAGCCCCTGCCTGGTTCTGCAAGGCGGCAGCCTGAAGGCTGGCCTGGCCACCGGCCCGCAAGGTGCCACGATGGTCAAGGCTACCGGCAGTGGTGAGCTGCAGATCGCGCCCTGCCTGGGTAGTACCGGCCAGCACCAGGTCGCTTTGCAGCTGCAGGGCCAGGTCGCGCCCGGCGCCCAGCGTGCCGCTGCCGCTCAGACTAGCGGCCACCAGCGTCAGGTCTTGCCCGGCTTGCAGTTGGCCGCGGGTATTGTCTACACCCGCGGCGGCCAGCTGCAGGCTGCCGCCGCTGGCCACCGTGCCATCATGGTTATCCAGCTGTGCAGCAAGCTGGATAACGCTATCACCGGCGCTGCGTAGCTGGCCTTGGCTATTATCGATACCAGCTGCGGCCAACCTTAGCTGGCCGCCCTGTATACCCTGGTCTGCGTTGCCGGTCTGGCGGTTGTCGAGGCTGCCGGCCTGCAGCGTCAGCGCCTGGCTGCCCAGCAACAGGCCCTGGCGGTTGTCCAAGGCCCCCTGTGCCAGCTGAACGTCCAGTGTGGTGGCCTGCAGCTGGCCGCTACGGTTATCCAGCCCGTCTGCCTGCAATTGCAATGTACGCCCACTGGCCAGCAGGCCGGCATTGCGCACGCTGTCTGCCTGTAGCTGTAGGCTTTGCTGGCTGGCGATGGTGCTGCCGGTGCCATTCACCAGCGTGGCAGCATCCAGGCTGAGCGGGCCGGTACTGATAATGCTGGCGCCGTTGTCGTTAGTCAGCGCCTGGCCGTGGGTATCGAGGCTTAAGGCGCCGCTGGCCTGAATCTGCGCGCCCTGGTTATGCAAGGTGTGGGTTTGCAGCACCACGTCGCCACCGCTGATGACTGCCCGCTGGTTGCGTACGCCGCTACTTTCCAGCTGTAGTTTGCCCGCCGCCTGGATGCGCCCGCCCGCCAGATTGGCCAGCTCGCCCACTTGCAGCTGTAGCTGGCCGCCAGACAGGATGCCGCGCTGGCTGCCACTGTCACCATTACTTAGCGTCTGGCCCTGGGTATCGATGGCAAGTTGCTGGCTGGCCTGGATCAGCCCACCGCCGTTATCCAGCGCACCGCTGCGGCTGGACAAGGTGTCGGCGGCCAACGTACCGCCACGGTTGTCTACGCTGGCAGCCTGCAGCTGCAGCGCGCTGGCCTGGATGCTGCCCTGACGGTTGTCCAGAGCAGCGGCCGCTGTCAGCTGCAACGAGGTGGCCGCCAATAGTTGGCCGCGCTGGTTATCAACGGTGGCCAACTGCAAGCTGGCGCCGGCCTGGCGGCTGGCCAGCGTGCCGGCGTGGTTGTCCAGCGCTTCGCCCTGCACGGTCAGCGTTTGCCCGGCCACCACGCTGCCGCGCTGGTTATCCAGCTGGCCGCTGCGTAATTGCAGGCTGCCGCCGGCGCCGATCTGGCCGTCACGGTTATCGAAGACCTGGCTATGCAGTACGGCGTCGCCCTGGACTTGCAACTTGCCCTGCTGGTTACCGATGCTGAGGGTGTCAATGCTGGCCGTTTGCGCACTGAGGCTGCCCTGACTGTTGTCGAAGCGCTCGCCACCCACCTGCAGCTGCCCTAGCACCAGCGTACCGTGGTTGACCAAGCCACCCTGACTGGCCAGATCGATGCCGCCATTGGCCAAGATACGGCCACGGTTATCCAGCAACCCGCTGACCTGAATGCTGCCTGCCGGCAGCACCTCGGGCGCGGCGGCTTGCACGCTGCTGCCCGCAGCGGGGGCGACCTCGGGTAACGGCAACGGCTGCACCACCGTCGCTTCGCCGTTGCTGCTCCCCGCGCCGGCAGACGCGCCGCTGCCTGGTGCCGTCTCGGCCGGCAAGGCGCCAATGCTGCCGCTGTTCTGCAGCTGGCCGGCTTGCAGGGCCAGCGCCTGGCTGCCGCTTTGCCGTAGTTGGCCGCTGTTGTTTAGGGTGGCGGTGGTGATGGCCAGCCGTTGCGCGTCGATGGCGCCGTTGCTGGCGTTATCGATCTGCGAGGCGTTCAGCGTCAGCTGCCGTGCCGCGCTGAGGGTGCCCTGATTGCTGAGCTGCCCGCTGCTGTCCAGTTGCAGGTTGCGCCCCGACGACAGCGTGCCGTCGTTGGACACGGCGCTGGTTTGCAGCTGCACGTCGGCGGTGGCATCGGTGGCGCCCAGCGTGCCGCTGTTCAGCAGTTGCCCGTCGGCCTGCAGCCGCAAACCGCCGCCACCGGCCACCAGCTTACCGGCGTTGCGCACCCCCAGCCCGTGTTCGGTGCCGACCAGCACGATCTTGCCGGCGTACATGCCGCCCAGCGCGGCTACGTCCAGCGCAAATACCGGCGCCGGCCCGCTGGCGGCGAGCGCGCCCTGCCCGCTGCCGTCCGCCGCATATGCCTGACTGCCGGTGCCCACCTGCAGCTGTTGCGCCCAGATGCCAGCGTTGGCCGCCACGCTGCGTGCCAGGATGGTGGTGTAATCGCTGGCGCTGGTATCCAGGCCATTGCCACCGATGCTGACCTGCCCGCCGCTGACGCGGTAGCCATCCAGACTTCCGCCGTTTATCACGGGCGTGCCGCTGGTCAATACCGTCCGGCTGGCATTCAAAAAGGTGGCGCCGCTCACCTGCAGGCCCGCCGGATTGGCGATGATCACCTCGGCGCGCTGGCCGGCCACTTCCAGCGTGCCGCGCAGCAGCGACGGGTGCTGGCTGTTGACCTGGTTGACGATGACGCGGGCACTGCCGGTGGCCAGCCACGGGTTGGCCGCCACCCAGCCGGCGCTTTGCGTCTGCACATTGACGCGGCTGTTGTTGAGGATAGTGCCGGCGTCGCCGGTATCGAACTGGCGGTACTGGTTCAGCGATACGCCGGCGGCAGACGGGGTCTGGATGTTGACCTGCACCGCGCCGCTGCTGGTAGTCAGCACCGTCGGGCGCTGACTACCCGGCGCCGCCGGGTCGGCCACGATCTGCGCCGCCGCCGGCAGCGTCCACACCGCGCCGTGGGCCAGTAGCAGGCAGGCTACCAGCGGCCGCAGTGCCGCAGACAGGCGACCAACTACAGGCCGGGCACGGGTGGGTGACGCATCGGCACCCTGTTGCGGGGTGATTTCGGCCACTGCCATCAGCATGCGGCGGTGGGCGTTGAAAACAAGGCGGTAGCAGTGCTGGTTCATGGGTAGCGTTCCTGCATGTCGGGCCGCTGTGACGCACATTCCGTGACGACAGGCGGCGGTTTTTTGTCACCAAATAACGAAATCAATGCCTATTTGATAGAATTAAATAAATCTGTTATTGATTTTCAAATCAAATGACAACGTAGCAGAACGCAATACGCCATGACAACAGCGACATTACGCAGGCATTGGTACTGCTATCAGATCAAGTGACGTGCAACGACACTTGCCGACACGATGGCTACGAACAAGCAGGATATGGCTTTTGAAATGACAACACCCCCGGCTGCTATCAGCAGCGGGGGGTGTGATATGGCTAACGCTGTTCATGAGAAAACCGACGCGAGCCAGATAAGAAGTGAAGTAGTGAATCAGCCAAGCACAGGCTGCCACACAAGGTGTCCTGCCTGGCGCCAAACTGCCCGGCAAAGCAAGGACTTGGCTGGCGTCAACCTACCAGCGCGTCTGCATCTACTACGCCGGCTTCGTGTGCCTGAACGTCGGCGTGGTAGCTGGAACGTACCATGGCGCCTACTGCAGCGTGCTTGAAGCCGATGTCGTAAGCCTTGTTCTCGAACGCCTTGAACAGGTCCGGGTGCACGTAGCGCAGCACCGGCAAATGGCCATCGGTAGGCTGCAGGTACTGGCCGATGGTGATCATGTCGATATTGTAACGGCGCATGTCGGCCATCACTTCGTACACTTCTTCATCGGTTTCGCCCAGGCCCACCATGATGCCGGACTTGGTCGGTACGTCCGGGCAGCGCTCCTTGAACTGCTTCAGCAGCTCCAGCGAGTGGATGTAGTCGGCGCCCGGGCGCGCTTGCTTGTACAGGCGCGGCGCGGTTTCCAGGTTGTGGTTCATCACGTCCGGTGGAGTCTGGCTGAGGATGTCCAGCGCCACGTCCAGGCGGCCACGGAAGTCCGGCACCAGCACTTCGATCTGGGTGTTCGGCGACAGCTTGCGAATCTCGCTGATGCAGTCGGCAAAGTGCTGGGCACCGCCGTCGCGCAGGTCGTCGCGGTCGACCGAGGTAATCACCACGTACTTCAGCTTCAGCGCGGCCACGGTTTCGGCCAGGTGCTTGGGCTCGTTGACGTCCAGCGGGTTCGGGCGGCCATGGCCCACGTCGCAGAACGGGCAGCGACGGGTGCAGATATCACCCATGATCATGAAGGTGGCCGTGCCCTTGCTGAAGCATTCGCCGATGTTCGGGCAGGTGGCCTCTTCACAGACGGTGTGCAGCTTCTGCTCGCGCAGGATCTGCTTGATTTCCTGGAAGCGCTGGCCGTTGGGCAGCTTGGCGCGAATCCATTCCGGCTTTTTCAGCTTTTCGTCCAGCGGCACGATCTTGATCGGAATGCGTGCGGTCTTGTCGGCGCCTTTGTGCTTTACGCCTGCCTGGTTGTCCAGTTTCATGCTGTCTCCTTCATCACCGTCAGGTTGCGCTCCAGATGGGGCAACAGCCGCTCGGCGGTTTCCGCCACGGTGAGGGTGGCACCGTGATCTTTGAGTTGTGTCACCTTGAGGCCGGCATAGCCGCAAGGGTTAATCCAGCTGAACGGCGTCAGGTCCATGTCCACATTCAGGCTCAAGCCGTGGTAGACCGCACCGTTTTTGATTCTTAGCCCCAGCGAGGCGATTTTTTCGCCCGCCACATACACCCCCGGCGCGTTGACGTCGCCGTAGGCGGTAATGCCCAGTTCGGCCAGCAGGTCGATCACCGATTGTTCGATGCGACGCACCAGCTCGCGCACGCCAATGCCCATGCGCTTGAAGTCGATCATCAAGTACACCACCAGCTGGCCGGGGCCGTGGTAGGTGACCTGGCCGCCGCGATCGCACTTCACTACCTCGATGCTGCTGGGCATGATCAGGTGCTCGGGCTTGCCGGCCAGGCCCAGCGTGTACACCGGCGGGTGCTCCAGGCACCACAGTTCGTCCGGCGTGTGCTCGGTGCGGGTATCGGTAAAGGCCTGCATGGCCTGCCAGGTGGGCGTGTAGTCAACCTGCCCCAGGTGCTTGACGATGCGGCTCATGCTTTACAGGGCCCACTTCACCAGCGGATGGCCGGACAGCGCACGGTAAATGTTGTCCAGCTGTTCCTTGGAGGTGGCGGTGACGGTCACGGTCAGCGACACGTACTTGCCGCTGGAGCTGTCACGCGCGGTAATGTGGGCCATCTCCAGGTCAGGGGCGTGCAGGCGCACGACCTCGAAGATGGTGGCCTGGAAGCTGTCGCTGCGCTCGCCCATCACCTTGATGGGGAAGCGTACCGGAAACTCCAGCAGGTCCTTGGTATCGGTTGTCGGGTTGCTCATCTGTCCATCCTGAAAAACAAAAGGGTTGGCCGCACAGATGCGGCCAACCTTTCAAATTACCAGCCCAGCCACAGCTTGATGCTGTCCCACAGGCGGCTGAAGAAGCCACCCTCTT
The DNA here is from genome assembly GCF_046297735.1 of Vogesella sp. Lineage (NCBI taxonomy): Bacteria > Pseudomonadati > Pseudomonadota > Betaproteobacteria > Neisseriales > Chromobacteriaceae > Vogesella > Vogesella sp. Next base: position 139,473 of record NZ_JBKBHK010000001.1, on the reverse strand, counting down.
CTACCGCTTGCAGCGCCACCACCGGTCGCTCCAGCACCACCTTGCCTGCCAGGCTGACCGTGAGTTTACCCACGGTCTGGCCGGCGGCGACCGGCGCAATCATCGGCTGGGTGGTAGTGAGGTCTGCCTTCAGCTGGCTGCTCTGGCCTTTGGGCACGGTAATGTAGATGTCGCTATTGAAGCCTACTGGCAAGGTATTGCTGGCACCCTTGTAGACGGCCACTTCCGATACCGGCTTGCGGGCATCGTACAGCTTGGGCGTTTCAAAGAACTGCAGCGCGTAGTTCAGCAGCTTGGAGCTTTCTACCGCGCGCGCTTCGGGGCTGGCGGTACCCACCACCACCGACACAACGCGACGACCATCGCGTTTGCTGGACGCAATCAGGTTATAGCCGGCGCTATTGGTGTGGCCGGTTTTCATGCCGTCCACGTTCGGGTCGCGGTACAGCAGCAGGTTGCGGTTGGGCTGCGTGATGTTGTTGTAGCTGAACGACTTCATCGAGTAGATCGGGTAGAACTCGGGGAAGTCGTGAATGATGGCGGTGGACAGCGTCGCCAAATCGCGCGTGGTGGTGTAGTGCTCCGGGTGCGGCAGGCCGGTGGAATTCTTGAAGTTGCTGGCGCTCATACCCAGGCGCTTGGCCTCGGTAGTCATCAGCTGCGCGAACACTTCTTCGCTGCCGGCAATGGCTTCGGCCAGCGTCACGCAGGCGTCGTTGCCGGACTGCACGATCATGCCCTTGATCAGGTTATCCACCGACACCGGCACTTTCGGGTCGAGGAACATGCGCGAGCCTTCCTGCTTCCAGCCCACTTGCGACACGGTCAGCATCTGGTCCAGGGTGAGGCGTTTTTCCTTCAGTGCCTTGAAGGTGAGATAGGCCGTCATCAGCTTGGTCAGCGACGCAGGCTCGATGCGGGTATCCGGATCACGGGCAGCCACAACCTGGCCGCTGTAGAAATCGGTAACAAAATAGGCTTTGCCGGCAATTTCAGGTACCGGCGGCACAAACGGTGCGGCGGCTTGCGCCAGGGTAGACAACGACAAGGCTGCCGTCAGCAAGAGAGTGGTGGTTTTTTTCATTGAAACAATCGACGGTGGGTTTGTCGCAAAACAGGCCGGCATTATACACGCCGTGCCGCCGGGATACGCGCCACAGGATACAAAATATTGCCCGCACTGGGCCTGCAACGCAGGCTTTTATACCCTTCGCAGCCAGCTTAGTTCCTGTTACTCTGCTTTTTCAGGGACAAAAAAATTACTCGGAATATATCGTTATGCCACACCGCAAGGACTACCTGGAGCGCATCCTCACGTCCAACGTCTACGACGTTGCCATCGAAAGCCCGCTGGAGCTTGCTACTAATCTTAGCCGCCGTACCGGCAACACCATTTTGCTCAAGCGCGAAGACTTGCAGCCGGTGTTCTCGTTCAAACTGCGCGGCGCATATAACAAGATGTCCAAGCTCAGCGCCGAGCAGCGTGCCCGCGGCGTGATTACCGCCAGTGCCGGCAACCACGCGCAAGGCGTAGCGCTGTCGGCCAGCAAGCTGGGGCTGGAAGCCACCATCGTGATGCCCGCCACCACCCCGGCCATCAAGATCGACGGCGTCACCCGCCGTGGCGGCAAGGTGGTACTGGCCGGCGAATCGTTCAGCGACGCTTACCAGCACGCGATGACGCTGGTACAGGAAACCGGCAAGACCTACATTCCGCCTTTCGACGACCCGGACGTGATTGCCGGCCAGGGCACCATCGGCATGGAAATCCTGCGCCAGCACCCGGGCGACATCGAAGCCGTGTTCGTCGCCATCGGCGGCGGCGGCCTGGCGGCTGGCGTGGCCAGCTACATCAAGCGCCTGAAACCGCAGATCAAGATCATCGGCGTGCAGCCGGTGGATTCCAGCGCCATGAAGCAGTCGATCGACGCCGGCCACCGCGTGGAGCTGAAAGACGTGGGCCTGTTTGCCGATGGCGTGGCAGTAAAGCTGGTGGGCGAGGAAACCTTCCGCATCTGCCGCGAACTGCTGGACGAGATCATGCTGGTGGATACCGACGCCATCTGCGCCGCCATCAAGGACATCTTTGAAGATACCCGCTCCATTACCGAGCCGGCCGGCGCGCTGGCCGTGGCCGCCGCCAAGGCCTACGTAGAGCGCGAAGGCTGTAGCGGCAAAACGCTGGTGGCCATCAACTGCGGCGCCAACATGAACTTCGACCGCCTGCGCCATGTATCGGAGCGTTCCGAGCTGGGCGAGCGCCGCGAGGCGGTGATTGCGGTCACCATTCCGGAAAAGCCGGGCAGCTTCAAGAAGTTCTGCAGCGTCATCGGCAACCGCAACATCACCGAGTTCAACTACCGCTTTGCCGACCCCAGCATTGCGCACGTGTTTGTGGGCGTGCAGATCACCGGCCGCGAAGACGTTGGCCGCATTGTGGCCGACCTGCAGGCCAACGAGCTGGACGGCCTGGACCTCACCGACAACGAGCTGGCCAAGCTGCACATCCGCCACTTGGTGGGCGGCCACGCCCCGCAACTGAAAGACGAGCGCGTGCTGCGCTTCGAATTCCCCGAGCGCCCGGGCGCGCTGATGCGCTTTCTGGAAGCCATGCAGACCGGCTGGAACATCAGTCTGTTCCACTACCGCAACCACGGTGCCGACTACGGCCGCGTGCTGATCGGCATCCAGGTGCCGCGCGAGGACGACGCCGCGTTCCAGACCTTCCTGGCACAGCTGGGCTACCCGTGGGTGGAAGAAACCGATAACCCGGCGTACAAGCTGTTCCTCGGCAAGACAGTGCGCTGAGCCTGACGTACACTTGCGGCCAACCTTTTATTGAAGGTTGGCCGCATCTTTTTGGAGACCGTTTGCAATGATCAAGGCAGTCCTGTTTGACCTGGACGGCACCCTGGCCGACACCGCCCGCGACCTGGGCGCCGCCCTCAACCGCCTGCTGGCCGAAGAAAACCTGCCGCCGCAGCCGTACGAAGCGGTACGCCCGATCGCCAGCCACGGCGCCCGCGGCCTGGTAAGCCTGGGCTTCGGCATCGACAAGAGCCACCCGCGCTTCGAGGAGTACCGGCTGCGCTTTCTGGAGCAGTACGACCATGATTTTTCCAGCCACACCACGCTGTTTGACGGCATCAACGAACTGATCCTGGCGCTGCAGGCGCGCGGACTGACCTGGGGCATCATCACCAATAAGCCGATGCGCTTTACCGACCGGCTGGTGCCGACACTACCGTTTGCCGTGCCGCCCGCCGTGGTGGTGAGCGGCGACACCGTGGGCGTGGCCAAGCCGGACCCGGCGCCGATGCTGCACGCCTGCCGCCTGATCGACACCGACCCGCGCCACTGCCTGTACGTGGGCGACGCCGAGCGCGACATCCAGGCCGGCCGTGCCGTCGGCATGAAAACCGTGCTGGTGAACTGGGGTTACATCGCCGATAGCGACGACACCGCTAGCTGGCAGGCGGATATTTCCATAAATGAACCAAGTGAATTGCTGGCATATTTATAAGCACGATAATGAAGCGGGGCCGGCATGCGCTAAATGCTGGGCCAGGCCCTGCAAAAGCTCTATCATCTTGATTTTATAATTGTCACATCAAGCAGCCTCCCCGCACCATGACTGCCGTACGTCTCTTCCTGCTCAGTACCTGCTGCATTAGCCTCGGCCATGCCAATACGCCGGAATGGCAATACACCATCCAACCCGGCGACACCCTGTGGAGCATTGCCCGCACCCATCTGAGTTCGCTGGCGCATGCGCCACTGGTGCAGCGACTTAACGGCATCCGCAACCCCTACGCGCTGAAACCGGCCAGCACGCTGCGTATTCCGTTGCCCTTGATGCGCCAGCACCGCAGCAGCGCGACGGTCAGCGACCTGATCGGGGAAGCCAAGGTGGATGGGTTGCCCATCCAGCCAGGGCAGCAGCTGAGCCTGAGCGCCGGCCAGACCATCCGCACCGGTGCCAACAGCAGCGTCAAGCTGCTACTGGAAGAAGGCAGCCTGGTCAGCATCGGCCCCAATGCCCGCTTTGTGGTCAAGGAGGCCACCCACTTCCCCACCACCGGCGCCAGCACCACCTGGCTGAGCGTGGAAAGCGGCAGCATTGATAACAGCGTGATCAAGAACCCGCTGATGCCCAACCGGCACACCATCCAGACCCCCAGCGCCATTACCGCCGTGCGCGGTACCGGCTTTCGCGTCAATGTGGCAGATGCAGACCGTTCTGCCACCGAAGTAGTAGAAGGCGAAGTGGCCGTCAGCGCCGAACAGGGCCAGCAAGCCATCAAGGCCGGCTTTGGCAGCGTAACGCAACGCGGCCAGGCACCGGGCGGCAGCGTGCCGCTCCCCCCCGCGCCAGACCTTAGCCCGCTGCCTGCGCTGCAAGCATTCTCGCCCGCTATCCTGCAATGGACAGCTGCCGACGGCGTCAATGGCTACCAGGTCAACCTGATGCGCAGCCAGCCCCAACGCCGCATGGTGGACGACAGGCTGCAAAACAATGCCCGCTGGTACCCCAGCCTGGAAAACGGCCATTATGAGCTAACCGTACGCAGCCAGCTGCCCAGCGGCTTACAGGGCTACCCGGCACGACACAGGTTTATTGTTCACGCTCACCCCGCCCCGCCGCTGGTGCTTGCACCGCGAGATGGCACCCGCCTGCGCGCTCGCCAGCTCAACTTCCATTTCAGCGGCGACGAGAACAGCCGCTACCGGGTACAGCTGTTCCGCGACGCCAACAGCACAGAGCCCACGCTGAGTTGGGACCTGAGCCTGGCCGACGCCACCCGCACCCTGCCCGAAGGCGGCAACTGGGTATGGCGGGTGGCACGGCTAGACCCACAAGGTCAGCCCGGCCCCTATAGCCAGCCGTACACGGTACAGAGCGACGCCGGACTGTGGCGTGCCAGCCACCATAAAGGCACCCAGTTCAGCGCCCGCCCCTACCCGCTACCGGGCGCGCATTACCAGCTGACACTCACATTGCTTGGCCGTGACAGTCCGACCGCGGTCTACGATAGCGCCCACCCCCGCTGGCAAGAAGACACACGCCTATACAGCGGGCGCTACAAGGTCAGCGTGAAGGTCAGCACGCCCGATGGCTACCAGGCCACCGAACTGGAAGACGTGCTGCAGATAGACTAAGCATGAACACCCCCGCTGCCCGCCGCCTGCCCGGCATCCTGCTCCCCTTGCTGGCCCTGTGGCTGGGTTTCAACCCCTCACCACTGGACCACTGGGTGCAAGATCGTATCGGCCAGCTGCTGGCACCGCCAGCAAGCAGCGATATCGTCATCGTCGCCATTGACGACGCCAGCCTGGCACAACTAGGCCGCTGGCCCTGGCCGCGGGAACTGATGGCTGAGGCCATAGACAAGCTCGCCCCCGCCCGCGCACTGGGGATTAATCTGCTGCTGGCGGACAAATCGGACTTTCCGCAGTCAGACCAAGCGCTGGCAGCTGCCATCGCCCGCCATGGCAAAGTGTATTTACCGGCCTTTCCGCAGCAAAGCGGCACCAGCATCAACATTACCGGCCCCCTGCCCGCTTTTGCCGCTGCCGCGCGCGGCGTGGGCATTAGCGACTTCCCGCTTGAGGCCGATGGCTCGCTGCGCCGCACTTACCTGGCTAGCGGTAACGGTGCCGCCAGTCTGCCAGCCTTTGCCAGCCTGGTTGCTGGCACCCCCGTCACCATCGAAACCACCGCGGCCAACCATTTGGACTGGGTACGCAGCCAGCCGCGCCTGCTGCCTTATCTCGCCGGCGGCAGCCAGTACCCAACCTTGCCCATCGCTAGCCTGTTGGCCGGCGACATACCCGCCGCACAAATAAAAGACAAAACCGTGCTCTTGGGCGTTACCGCCGCCGGTAGCAGCGACGAACACTACACACCCATCCTGGCCAACCAGCCCAAAACCAACGGCGTGCTGATTAACGCTGCGCTGATCCAGGCCATGCAGCAACAAACGCTGGTACAGCCACTGCCGACCGCCTGGCGCGTTGGCCTGCTGCTGGCCATGGCCGTGAGCTGGCAATGGCTGGCCAGCCGTCGCCGCAGTACACACCCGATACGGCAGGCGGTGCTGGCAGCGAGCGGCCTGCTGCTACTGGACACCTTGCTATACCAGCTGCTGCACTGGCAGCTGGGCGTGGCCACCTTGGGCGCCGGCTTGCTAACACTGACTGCGGCCAACTTCTTCTTGCAGCAAAGCCACTTCAAGCGCTTGGCGTTTACCGACAAGCTGACCGGCCTGGCCAATCGCCACCAGTTTGACGAGCGCATCGTACTGGCGCTGCAGCACAGCCAGCTGGAACAACAGCCACTAACGCTGCTGATTCTGGATGTCGACCACTTCAAGTGCTACAACGACCACTACGGCCACGCCGCCGGCGACGACATTCTGCGCCAGATTGCCCAGGTTATCGCCAGCATGGTGCGCAACCCGCAGGACACCGTGGCACGCATTGGCGGTGAAGAGTTCGCCCTGCTGCTACCCAACACCGCGCAAAAGCAAGCAGAAGCCATCGCCAACGAGCTGCGCTACCGCCTGCTCTCGCGCCAGATTCCCCACCACAGCAGCCCGCTGGGGCGTGTCAGCTGCAGCATCGGCATCTATGCCGATACCCCGGGGCAAGACGCCACCGTGCGCAGCATATTCGAGCAAGCTGACCAAGCGCTATACCAAGCCAAACGCAACGGCCGAGACCAGGCTTGCGTGGCAGACGGTGTGCTGGCCACGCGCATCTAAGCCGCCTGCACCAGCCGCAAGCCAAGACCAAGCCACACCACCCCGCCACCAACACGGCACCTGACAAACCCACCCCCTAACAAATACCCACGCATTGCGGCCAACCTTTCAGGCAAATTGGGCATGAAAAATGCCGCCGCGGCTTGCGCCGGGGCGGCATGGTCAGCAGGCGAAACGCTGCTTAGCTTTCTTGCTTGGACATGCGACGACGCTCGTGCTCTTGCAGGAAGCGTTTGCGGATACGGATGGATTTCGGGGTGATTTCCACCAGTTCGTCATCGTCGATGAACTCCACGGCCGATTCCAGCGTCAGCTTGATCGGGGTGGTCAGGCGTACGGCTTCGTCGGTACCGGAGGCGCGAACGTTGGTCAGCTTCTTGCCCTTCAGCGGGTTCACTACCAGATCGTTATCGCGGCTGTGAATGCCGATGATCATGCCTTCGTACAGCTTGTCGCCCGGGGACACGAACATGCGGCCGCGGTCTTCCAGGTTCCACAGTGCGTAGGCTACGGCTTCACCGTTGTCTTGCGAGATCAGCACGCCATTGTGACGGCCCGGCAGGTCGGCTTTCACCGGACCGTAGTCGTCGAATACGTGGCTCATCAGGCCGGTACCGCGGGTCATGGTCATGAAGTCGGACTGGAAGCCGATCAGGCCACGCGCCGGAATGTGGTATTCCAGACGGGTACGGCCTTGGCCGTCCGATTCCATATTGGTCAGCTCGCCACGACGACGGCCGATTTCTTCCATCACGCCACCCTGGTGGGCATCTTCCAGGTCGATGGTCAGGTTTTCGTACGGCTCGCACTTCTCGCCGTTGATTTCCTTGAACACCACGCGCGGCTTGGCCACAGCCATCTCGAAGCCTTCGCGACGCATGTTTTCCAGCAGGATGGTCAGGTGCAGTTCGCCACGGCCGGACACACGGAACACGTCGGAGTCGTCGGTGTCTTCTACGCGCAGGGCCACGTTGGTCAGCAGCTCTTTGGTCAGACGGTCGCGGATCTGACGGCTGGTGACGAACTTGCCTTCGGTACCGGCCAGCGGGCTGGTGTTCACCATGAAGTCCATGGTCAGGGTCGGTTCGTCTACCGACAGCATCGGCAGGCCAACCGGCTGCTCTTTGTCACAGATGGTGACGCCGATACCGATGTCTTCGATACCGGAGATGATGATGATGTCGCCAGCTTCGGCTTCTTCAACCGGTACGCGGTCCAGGCCTTTGTAACCCAGTACCTGGTTGATACGGCCGGACGCTACCTGATCGTCGTGGTTCATTACCACTACAGCCTGACCCGGCTTGATACGGCCGTTCAGTACGCGGCCAACGCCCAGGCGGCCGGTGTAGGTGGAGTAGTCCAGCGCGGAGATTTGCAGCTGCAGCGGCGCATCGGCGCTACCCGGCGGGGTCGGCACGTGCTTCAGCACGGTGTCGAACAGCGGGCGCATGTTGTCGGAGGTTTCGTCCAGATCCAGCTTGGCAAAGCCGTTCAGGCCGGAAGCGTAGATGATCGGGAAGTCCAGCTGCTCGTCGGTAGCGCCCAGTTTGTCGAACAGGTCGAAGGTCTGGTCTACCACCCAGTCCGGACGTGCGCCCGGACGGTCAACCTTGTTGATCACTACGATCGGGCGCAGGCCCAGGGCCAGGGCTTTCTTGGTCACGAAGCGGGTTTGCGGCATCGGGCCTTCAACGGCATCCACCAGCAGCAGCACGCCATCCACCATGCCCAGAACGCGCTCTACTTCGCCGCCGAAGTCGGCGTGGCCGGGGGTGTCAACGATGTTGATGTGCACGCCTTCGTACTCGATGGCGGTGTTCTTGGCCAGAATGGTAATGCCGCGTTCTTTTTCCAGATCGTTGGAGTCCATCACGCGCTCGTCAACTTGCTGGTTATCGCGGAAGGTACCGGATTGGCGCAGCAGTTGGTCAACCAGGGTGGTTTTGCCGTGGTCAACGTGGGCAATGATGGCGATGTTACGAATTTGTCGGGTCATGGGTGACTCAAAATGGTTGAGCGAAACCCAAGGATTTTATCACATTGATAACAAAGGTGGAGAACGGAAATGTAGCCGCGCGCACTGCCATGGCAGCACAATTTCGGTAAACTGCCAGCGTTTTGCGATTCAACTGCTTTGGAGACACCCCATGTACGACTGGAATGCGCTGTGGCACCTGCATCAGGACTACCGCACTGCCTACGGCCTTGCCGACCGCGACATCAACCAGCTGGCCGACGCGCTGGGCGGCAAGCTGCTGAAAAGCGCGCGCGACAGCCATGACCTGGCCGTATACGACACCGGCAGCAGCTACACGCTGCTGCGCCACGACGACGGTCTGCAGCTGGTAACCCTGGAAAAACAGCAGCTGTTCGACATCGCCATCCGCCTGGTAACCGCCGATGAAGGCCAGGCACTGGCGCTGCCCTATCTGGAAGTGCTGGTCGACAACCTGGCCACCGAAGAGGAAGCCATCTGGCGCGCCGAAGTGCAATGCAGCGAAGACGGCGAGCTGGTGGCCAACGGTGAGCTGCTCAGCCCCGACACGCCGCCTGCCATGCAACTGGCGGTGAGCTTTGCGGCCAACCCGCAGTTTGCCCGCGCCCTGCACGACTGCTGGCAGGAGTCGGCCGAGGCCATCACGCTGGACGCGGCGGCCTGGTTCAACGCCGAGGCACTGGAAGACCAGCCGGCCGAACCGCCACTGGACGCCCGCATCCAGGAAATGTGCGACCGTTACGCCGAGATCATCCGTCGCGAGCAGGCGCTGCTGTCGCGCCGTTTCAGCGACAACGAACTGCGCCTGGTGGCCGACGTGCTGCGCAGCACCCGCTTCGAGACCGCCGAATCGTGCCGCGGCCTGTGGCTGGCGGTGGAAAGCCGCGTGCTGCACGACGAGCTGGACCGCCAGTACGAGGTAGATGGCGAGGCGCTGCTGGAACGCCTGAAGACCCTGGGCTACACCCAGGAAGTGGCGCTGATCGAGGCGCTGTCACCGGTACGATGAGCCGGCGCTGGCAGCCGGCCGGAAATAGCGCTATACTCTGCATTCTTATCTGGGGGGGCGACCTGGTTTCGACGGGGGTTGCGAAGCGGATGAGGGCATACCGGGATCTCAGTCACCCCGTAAAACACTGAATTTATATAGTCGCAAACGACGAAACTTACGCTCTGGCCGCTTAATCGCGGTTAGACTCTACAGCAGCTTGCTGATGGGCTGTGAGGGCAACCTCGGTAGAGTCATTTCACATCAGACCGCTCTTTCCCGGGTTACTTGGGCAAGGGTTAAACGCAAGGTAACTCGCCAATACTCAGCCTGTCCGTCGGCGTAGTAGCGGTTAAATCCAAATGACACGACTAAGTATGTAGATCTCTTCGTAGAGGATTTCCGGACGCGGGTTCGATTCCCGCCGCCTCCACCAAATTCTCATGTCACCGGAAGACATGTAACGACAAAACCCCGATAGCTAAAGGCTTTCGGGGTTTTTTCTTATGTCACGGAGCGACATGCAGCGCCTTGACATGCCGTCACCAGTGACGGTACTTATGGCGGTACTTGTAGCGACGCGCGCAATTTGGCACATTTTGACGCCGCTTTTGTCACCCGCCGCGTGAGTCCCTTCGCCAGGGTATTGGCACAGCCTGGCCGCGCCAATGTCCTAGAACAATTCTCCCATCGCCTCCGACCACCCAATTCAGTAAGCTTTGTTGCACCAATCAGGGCTTTCGTCCGTCCGGTAGAATGACCGCATGAGCAAGCCCCTCCCTCCCAAGTACCAAACTATCAACTGGCAGACCTACAACCACGCCTTCAAGCAGCGAGGGCAGTTCCTTCTCTGGCTGAACAAGCATATGAACTGGCAGGCTCTGGCCACCGGTAGACGCGGACGGCAGCCCACTTTCTCCGATGCCGCCATCCTGTTCTGCCTCACCATCAAATGCCTCTTTCGCCTGGCGCTACGCCAAGCCACAGGCATGGTCGAAAGCATGTTGCGCCTGGCTGGACTTGACTGGGCCGTTCCTGACTTCAGCACGTTTTCCCGCCGCCAGAAAGACCTGCAGGTGCGCATTCCGGTGCAGAGGAAACAGGGTTGTCTGCATCTGCTGGTGGATAGCACTGGTATCAAGATGATGGGTGAAGGCGAGTGGAAGGTGAAGAAGCATGGTGCCGACTACCGCCGCCAATGGCGCAAACTGCATCTGGGCATAGATGCGCCAACGCTGGCAATCCGGGCAATAGAAGTGACCGACAATCGTACGGGCGATGCCACGATGCTGCCGGAGCTGCTGTCGCAAAAACCACCGACCGTGAAGTTGGTGATGGCAACCACGGATGGCGTATATGGTACGCGCTTGTGTCATGCCGCGATTGCGGATCGTGGTGCTGCGGCCATCATTCCTCCACGTCGAAACGGCCAGTTCTGGAAAGGGAATGCACCGGGGAATCAGGCTCGCAACGAGTCGCTACGTTCGGTGAAGTATCCGGGACGCACGCTCTGGAAAAAGTGGCGTGGCTACCATCGGCGTAGCCTGGTCGAAACGCAGATGGACTGCTTCAAGTTACTGGCGGACCAAGTCAAGTCACGAGACTTTGACCGACAGGTGGCGGAGCTTCAAATCTGTGCCGCGATTTTGAATCGCTTCACAGCACTGGGCACGCCGCAAACGGTCCGCATGGGATAAGTCCGTCTGGGGATTGGGGTAGTTCGACCTGCGGCTGATTTGTGCAACAAAGCCCATCCGTAGTGTTTCGATACATTACTATGACAATTGCCAGCGCCCGCCGCCATGCCATCAGCAACACCCTGCCCGCCCGGCCAGTGGCTAGGGCTTGCCCCGCAGCGCCAGCAGCGCGCCCACATTGCCGGCCACCCGCGCCAGGTTGGCCGCAGCGTTGCCCAGCGCCGCCTCCAGCGTGGTAATGCGGTCCACGCAGGCAAACACGGCGCGGATGTGGTGCTGCTGTAGCGTTTCTACGCCGTCCCCCAGACTGCCACCAATGGCAATGGTGGGCACACCGTAGCGCGCCGCCAGCGTGGCCACGCCCACCGGGGTCTTGCCAAAGGCACTCTGCCCGTCCAGCCGGCCTTCGCCGGTAATCACCAGGTCGGCGCCCTGCACGGCGGCGGCCAACCCTGCCGCGTCCAGCACCAGTTCGATGCCGGCCTGCATGCGCCCGCCCAGCACCGCCAGCGCGGCCGCGCCCATGCCGCCGGCGGCGCCGCTGCCCGGCAAGTTGGCCGCATCGCAGCCAGTAGCGGCGTGCAGCACGGCAGCGTAATGCGCCAGCGCGGCGTCCAGCTGCGCCACCATGGCCGGCGTGGCGCCCTTTTGCGGGCCGAATACCGCGCTGGCGCCGTGCTCGCCCAGCAAGGGGTTGCGCACGTCGCAGGCGATGTCGATGCGGCATTGCGCCAGCCGCGCGTCCAGCCCGGCCAGATCCAGCGTGGCCAGGTTCGCCAGCGCCGCACCGCCTGGCGGCAGCGGCTGGCCGGCGGCATCCAGCAGCCGCGCCCCCAATGCGGCCAACATGCCGGCGCCGCCGTCGTTGGTGGCGGAGCCGCCGATGGCCAGAATCAGCCGCCGTGCGCCGTGGTCCAGCGCGGCGCGGACAAGCTGGCCGGTGCCGTAGCTGCAGGCGCGCAGCGGGTCACGCTGTTCACGCGGCACCAGCGCAATGCCGCTGGCGGCGGCCATCTCCACCACTGCCGTTTCGCCGTCGCCCAGCATGCCCCACGCCGCCCGCACCGGCGCGCCCAGCGGGCCGCGTACGTCCAGATAGTGATAGCGGCCGGCGGTGGCGGCCAACAGCGCGTCCAGCGTGCCTTCGCCGCCGTCGGCTACCGGCACGGTGTGCAGCTCGGTATGCGGCAGATGCGGTGCCAGCGCGGCAGCGATGATGTCGGCCACCTGGCGGGCGCTGAGGGTTTCCTTGAACGAATCGGGGGCAATGACGATCTTGCGCATGGGGTCTCCCGCTGGCGGCAAAGCGCCGCCGTATGATAAGGGTTGGCCGCACCATGCGGCCAAGCTGACGGCAATAACAAAGCTGGTTTAGCGCGCCAACCAGGCTGGTCTGCTTAAGCGCCAGGCGGCGGGCTCACGCGCTGCTTTAGGTACGGCTCGGCCCGCCCGACTGCAGCGACTACAGCGCGGCCAAGCTTTGCTGCAGGCTGACGGCTTCCTGCTGCAGCATATCGATAAAAGTGGCGCTCAGCGGCGACGCCGGGCGGTACAGCGGCTGCACCAGGCTGACGCGGTACGGCACCGACACCGCAAAACGGCGCAGCTGCAAGCCGTGGCCGGCCATCGCCAGCGCGGTAAGCGGGTTGACGATGGCCACGCCCAGCCCTTCGCGCACCAGCGCACACACCGACACCGCGCTGTGCGTTTCCCACAGCAGCTGGCGGCTGACACCGGCCTGCTCGAACACCGCGTCCAGCAGACGGCGGTAGCGGTCGTCCGGCGACAGGCTGACAAAGGGCTGGCCGGCAAAATGCTGCGGCGTCAGCACCGCATGCGCCAATAAGGGATGACCCTCGGGCAGCACGCACAGCTCGTCGGCCTCCAGCACCGCTTGCAGGCGGGTGCCGGGTGGTGCCTCGCTGTGCTCGGTCAGGCCCAGGTCGAAGCGCTGCGCGCTGAGCCACTCTTCCAGCAGCGGCGATTCCTGCGGCGTAATCGCCACCCGTGCTTGCCCTGCCACCGCGTGCAAACGGCGGCACACCGCCGGCAGCAAGGCATGGGCAAACGCCGGCAGGCACACCAGCGCCAGCTGCGCCTGATCCAGCCGCGCCAGGTTGGCCGCGGTTTCGCTTACCCGCTGCAGGCCGACGTAGGCGCGCTGCACTTCGTCGTACAGCGCCAGCGCCCGCGCCGTGGCTTGCAAGCGCCCCTTGTCACGCAGGAACAGCGCGTAGCCCAGCAACTGCTCCAGCCGCGCCAGCTCACGGCTGACGGTGGGCTGCGAGGTGCGCAACAGCGTGGCGGCGCCGGTAACGCTGCCGCTGAGCATGATGGCGCGAAACACTTCGATGTGGCGGTGACTGATCTCCACGCCTGCCTCATATCAAAAATGAATGGATTGCAAAAATAATAGCATTTTACCGAATAGACGGCAGCGGGCATGATGCAGGGCAACACGCCGCACAACGGCTCATATAACAGGACAAAGCGATGCAAACACCCGACACTTCCCGCCTGGCCGGCCTGGCCGCCCGCTACGGCACCCCGCTGTGGACGTACGACGCCGCCACCATCCGCCAGCGCATTGCCGAGCTGGCCGCCTTCGATACTATCCGCTTTGCGCAGAAGGCCTGCAGCAACACCCACATCCTGCGCCTGATGCGCGAACAGGGCGTGAAGGTGGACGCGGTGTCGCGTGGCGAAATCCTGCGCGCGCTGGCCGCCGGCTACGACGCCCAGGGCGAGCCGTCCGGCATTGTGTTTACTGCCGACCTGATCGACCGCGACACGCTGGCGCTGGTGGTGGAACACAACATCCCGGTGAACGCCGGCTCCATCGACATGCTGCACCAGCTGGGTGCCGCCCACCCCGGCCACCGCGTGTGGCTGCGCATCAACCCCGGCTTTGGCCACGGCCACAGCAACAAGACCAATACCGGCGGCGAGCACAGCAAGCACGGCATCTGGCACAGCGACCTGCCGACGGCGCTGGCCGTCATCCGCCAGCACGGCCTGCAGCTGGTGGGCCTGCACATGCACATCGGTTCCGGCGTCGATTACGGCCACTTGCAAGAAGTGTGCGGCGCCATGGTGAACCTGGTGCGCCTGGTGAAAGACGCCGGCCACGACCTGCACGCCATTTCTGCTGGCGGCGGCCTGTCCATCCCCTACCGCGACGGCGACGCCAGCGTCGATACCGCGCATTACTTTGGCCTGTGGGACACCGCCCGTCACCAGGCCGCCGCGCTGCTGGGCCACCCGCTGGCGCTGGAAATCGAGCCGGGTCGCTACCTGGTGGCCGAATCGGGCAACCTGCTGGCCGAAGTGCGCGCCACCAAAGACGTTGGCCGCAACCACTTCGTGCTGGTGGACGCCGGCTTCAATGAGCTGATGCGCCCGTCGATGTATGGCAGCTACCACCACATCACCGTGGTACCGCAAGATGGCGTACTGCGTGACGAGAAACCCAGTGTGGTCGCCGGCCCGCTGTGCGAATCGGGCGACGTCTTCACCCAGGGCGACGGCGGCGTTGTGCTGCCGCGCAGCCTGCCGGCGGCCAACGTGGGCGACCTGCTGGTCTTCCACGATACCGGCGCCTACGGCGCGTCGATGTCCAGCAACTACAACAGCCGCCCGCTGATCGCCGAAGTGCTGGTAGACGGCGACAGCGACCGCCTGATCCGCCGCCGCCAGACGGTGGAAGAGCTGCTGGCACTGGAAGCGCTGTAAGCGCTGCCAACCCGTCCCCGCCACGCCCTGCCGGCAGCTGCCCGCAGGGCGTTGTTGCGCCTGGCGCCGCAAGCTGATTGCGCACTGGCATGTCGACACCGATAAAAAGCGCTTATTGCTAGCGTGACGGCCACATGACTGTCACAGTACTGTCTTAAAGTGACGTGCTTTAGCGGAGCCGATCTGTGAGAGCCATCCTGACTGTTGCCTGCCTGTGCAGCCTGGCCTGCCACGCGGCCACCCCTTTGCTGCTGGGCCTGGGCGACCAGGCAACGCCCCCGTACAAGCTGGGCGAGGCCACCCTGCCGGCCACCCTGCCCGGGGTAGCCGTGGAACTGTTGCAACTGGCGGCGGCCAACTGCGACGTGGCATTGCGCATCAAGCTGCTGCCGGGTACGCGCATGCTGAAGGAGCTGGAAAACGGCGATCTGGATGGCGCCGGCCTGCTGTCTTACACCGCCGAGCGGGCCGCCTACGCGGCCTACCCGCTGCAAAACGGCAAACCGGCCGAGGCACAGCGGCTGGCCACCCTCAGCTATGTGCTGTACGCCCGCGCCGGACACCGCCTGCAGTGGGACGGCACCACGCTGCAGGGCTTGAACCGCAAGGTGGGCACCAATCTGGGCTGGTCCATCAACCTCGACCTGGCGCGGCTGGGCATACCGGCCGAGCCGGCCAGCAGCGTGGAGCAAAACTTTCTGAAACTGCAGGCTGGCCGCATCGATGCCTACGCTACCCACGAACCGCTGGGCGACAGCTACCTGGCCCGCCACGACAACCTGAACCTGGTGAAGCTGCAGCCGCCGGTGGTATCCAAATCTTATTACCTGATTTTTTCGCGCAGCTACGCCGCCCGCAACCCGGCGGTGGCGGCCTGCCTGTGGCGCCAGGTAGGCGCGCAGCGCGAGCGGCTATACCAGCAGCGCATGCACGACTATCTGGATTAGGGCCTGTCAACGCTATAGCCTGCGCCGCAGCAAGAAATAGTGTTAACAGGCCCTAGCCCCTACACTACCGGCTGACTGGCCTTGACCGCAGCACCCCGCACGGCACGCCGTACTACCGGTGGCCGCATCAGCGCCGGGTTTTCTGCCAGCAGGCGTTCGATCAGGCGGCCGCGGGCGTCGATATGCTGCTCGCCGTGCCAGTCGGCCAGCAGGTGCTGCGCCAGCTGGAAATGCGCGCCGTCCAGCTGCGCCAGCGCGGTCAGGTCGAATGGCAGTTTCAGTTCCAGCGCCAGGGCCAACTCTTTCAACACTGCCAGTTGCTTGCACTGGCTGTTTTCATCCAACATTTTCTTGATACGCTTGGCTGCGTTCATGCCTGTTTCCTTCACCGGCATGTCTGGCCTGCCCGCAACGGACGGCAACATGACACGCCATAAAATCATCAATTTCTATAAGAACACAGGCATGAAGAAAAGTTAAATATCTTTTTGGAAATAAAACGCCAACTTTCGGCATAAACAGACCATAAATCACCCATCCGGCAAATCATCATGAACAAACTGCTCACGACTGCGCTGCTTTGCCTGCCGCCACTAGCTGCGGCGCAAGGCCCGTCCTTTTCCTGCCAGCAGGCCGCCAGCAGCGCCGAACGCCTGGTATGCCGCACGCCGGCGCTGGCCAGCCTGGACCGCCAGCTGGCAGCGGTCTACAGCGCGGCCCTGGCCAAGGCCGGCCAGCCGCAACAGGCCACGCTGAGAGCCGAACAGCGCGGCTGGGTGAAGGGCCGCAACGACTGTTGGAAAGCGGGTGATCTGGCCACCTGTGTACGCGACAGCTACACGCTACGCATGGCCGAGCTGCAGGCACGCTACCAGCTGCTCGCCCCGCTGGCGCAGGTTCGCTACCAGTGCGGCGCCAATGCGGCCAACGACATGCAGGTGCGCTTCTACGCCACCGAACCGGCCACGCTGATTGCCGAGCGCGGCGACCGCAGCGAGCTGATGTACCAACAGCCGGCGGCCAGCGGCGCCCGCTACGCCGGCCGCAACAGCTGGCTGTGGGAGCACCACGGCGAAGCCACCGTGGTGTGGGAATGGCAAGGCAAGGAAGAAGTGTGCCGGGCCCAGCCGTGAGCGGCTACCGTAGCCAAGCTTGACGCCGCAGCTAGCCGGCAAAGCTGCGCCGCCAGTCGCCAGGCGCAACGCCGAAGCGACGGCGAAAGTGCAGCCGCAACGACGCTGCACTGCCAAAACCGGCCTGCTGCGCAATGGCCTCTACCGGCAGCGCTGTGGTTTCCAGCAACTGCTGCGCCCGCGCCAGCCGCTCGGCCAGCAGCCATTGCTGCACCGTACTGCCGGTTAGCTGGCGAAAATGGCGGGTAAAGGTGCGCCGGCTCATCAGCACGCGCGCCGCCAGGCTATCCAGCGTATGCGGCGCAACCAGGCTGGCGCGCACCTCGTCCAGCAGGCCACTCAGGCGATCGTCGCGGGTGTTGGCCGGCAACGGTTGCGCAATGTACTGCGCCTGGCCACCCTGGCGATGCGGCGGCGTCACCAGATAGCGCGCCACCTGCCCTGCCGCCGCCGCGCCGCACTGCCGCCGCAACAAGTGCAGGCAGCAGTCGATGGCCGCTGCAGTACCGGCCGAGGTCAGCACCTGGCCGTCGTCCAGGTACAAGCTATCCGGCGCCACCGTCAGCGCCGGGAAACGCGCCGCAAAATCGTCGGCAAACGCCCAGTGCGTGGTGGCCGTCATGCCATCCAGCAAGCCGGCCTGCGCCAGCACGTAGGCGCCCAGACACAAGCCCATCACCACCGCGCCACGGGCGTGGGCGTCGCGCAGCGCCTGCAGCAGCGCTGGCGCGGCCAACTCGTCCACGTTACGCCAGCTGGGCACGATCACCACGTCGGCCCGCGTCAACTCGGCCAGGCCGGCCAGGCCGTGCAACTGGAAGCCGGCGCTGCTGGCCAGCGGTCCGTCTTCCCAGCTGCACACCTGCAAACGGTAACCCAGCGCCGCGCCGTGGCGTTCGCCAAACACCGCGCACGGCACCGCCAGATGAAACGGGCTGATGCCGTCAAATGCCACCACCGCTACCTGTCGCATAACGCCCCCGCCTGAGTCTTGATTGGCCTGATCTTAACGGATATTGGCATTCGGGCCACTCACGGCGGCGACGCCGGCACGGCACACTGTGTGACACACCAACCCGACAAGGAAACCGCCATGAGCACCCCGAACCGCGCCCTGATCGTGATCGACGTACAGAACGAATACTTCGACGGCCAGCTGCCCATCAGCTACCCGCCGCGCGAACAAACGCTGCCGCGCATCCTGCAGGCCATGGATGCGGCCAACCTGGCCGGCGTGCCGGTGGTCGTGGTACGCCACATTGCGCCGGCCGGCAGCCCGATCTTTGCCACCGGCAGCCACGGCGCGGCGCGGCACCCCGAGGTGGCCGCCCGCCCGCACCAGCTGCTGCTGGACAAACAGTACGCCAGCTGCTTTACCGGCACCGGGCTGGACGCCTGGCTGCGCGAACGCGGCATCGACACACTGACCATCTGCGGCTACATGACCCACAACTGCGATGCCAGCACCATCCTCCACGCCAGCCACGACGGCTACCGGGTGGAGCTGCTGCACGACGCCAGCGGCTCGCTGCCGTACCGCAACGCCGCCGGCAGCGCCAGCGCCGAGGAAATCCACCGCGTCTACTGCACGGTGATGCACACCGGCTTCGCCGCCGTAGCCAGCACCGACGACTGGCTGGCCGCACTGGCCAGCGGCAGCGCGCTGACGGCAGACAATGTCTATGCCTCGCATCTGCGGGCAACCGGCAAGCTGGATTGAGCGTGACAAGCGGCTGGCGGCATACCGATGGGTTTGGTCTGCCAGAACAAATCCAACCCTCAAATAAAGCAACGATTGCTGGAAGATGTTGCCTTGCAAAGCGGTGATGTGGTCATAAAGAGTGAGAGATTCTGCCCATCTCAATAATGCACGCTAATGGAATTTCAAATATCATAAGTGAGCATTTTATTGAGACCAGTTCTCAGGACGAAGTCACTCCAACTCATAAGAGACTCATCATGAAAAAAGCATTGCTCTCTACCGCATTGGCATCGTTGGTAATTCTTTCGGCCGGCTGCACTACCACCGAACAAGCTCGTGTGCTGGATGTGCCTAAGGTAGCCAGTGCCGGTACGGCATATACCGGTGCCCGCAGTCCGATTTCGGTAGGCAAGTTTGACAATCGCTCAAGCTATATGCGCGGAATCTTTTCTGACGGCGTTGATCGCTTGGGCGGTCAAGCCAAAACCATTCTGATCACACACCTGCAACAGACTGGCCGCTTCAACGTGCTGGACCGCGACAATATGACCGAGATTGGCCAGGAAGCCAAACTCAAAAACCAGGCACAAAAAATCCGTGGCGCTGATTACGTGATTACTGGCGACGTCACAGAATTTGGCCGCAAAGAAGTGGGTGATCAACAGCTATTCGGTCTGCTTGGCCGTGGCAAACAGCAGGTTGCTTACAGCAAGGTAAATCTGAATATTGTGAATGTTCAGACTTCGGAAGTCGTTTTCTCTGCTCAGGGAGCCGGTGAGTACGCACTTTCCAGTCGTGAAGTCATAGGTTTTGGTAGCACTGCCAGCTATGACTCCACATTGAATGGGAAAGTACTGGATCTTGCGGTACGCGAAGCGGTGAATAATCTGGTCAAAGGCATTGAGTCCGGCTCCTGGCAGCCAGGTCAGTAAGGGGTAACTGATGAAACATGCTTTGAAAAACTTGGCAACCGTACTGCTCACGGGTCTGGTGATGACTGGATGCGCTAGCCAAAGCAAACCGCTATATCACTGGGGTAGCTATCAGCCACAGGTATACGAGTACTTCAAAGGTGACGGCAGCAGTACCGAAGCACAGATCATTGCGCTGGAGGCTGAAATGGAAAAGGCACGCGCCAGCGGCGCTAAGCTACCCCCAGGATATCACGGCCACCTAGCCATGCTGTACAGCAAAGTCGGCCGAATGGACCAAGCAAAGCAAGAGTTCGAGTTAGAGAAAACACTCTATCCCGAGTCTGCTTCGTTCATCGATTATCTGATGCGCAACTTCAAGAAATAAGGAAAAGACATGCGCAAACAAATCAAGACCAGCTTATTGTCGGTTGTTGCAGCGAGCCTGTTACTGGCTGGCTGCGCTACCCCGCAGGCGTATGACTACACTGCTTATAGAGAAAGCAAACCGGCCTCGGTACTGATTCTGCCACCGCTCAACAGCTCTCCGGATGTGAAAGCAACCTACAGTATGCTGTCGCAAATGAGTCTGCCTTTGGGTGAAGCCGGTTACTATGTTTACCCGGTTGCCGTTGTAGACGAGATGTTCCGCAATAACGGTCTAAACAATCCTGGCGATATTCATGCGGTATCACCGTCCAAGTTACGCGAGATCTTCGGTGCTGACGCCGCTCTATACGTTGATGTCAAACGATATGGCAGCACCTACACGGTCATCAGCAGTGACGTTACTGTCTCTGCTGATGCACGTCTTGTAGACCTAAAAACCGGAAAATTACTGTGGAACGGTAGCGCCTCCGCGTCCAGCGCGGAACAAAGCAATAATAACAGCGGTGGTCTTGTAGGTTTGTTGGTCACTGCCGTCATCAAGCAAATTGCCAACAACCTCACAGAACAGTCCCATAGCTATGCCGCACTGACTAGCCAGCGCTTATTGTCACCGCGACCCAATGGTTTACTGTACGGCCCGCGGTCCCCGCTTTACGGCAAAGATGGTTTGCCTCAGTAAAAGCAATCAAACTTCAACAGCGGGCTGGCAATGCAACCCGCTGTTTTTTTTGACCTCCCAAAGCAAGACCAAGACTCAGTGGCAGCCTTGCGGCGTACAGAACGTGCCGTCGGCAACCTCACCGGCGGTAGCGCCTGCCAGCAAGGCCTGCACGTGGCCGGCAAAGGCGGTGGGCTGGCCCAGCCACGGCGAGATGTCCAGCTTTTGCAGCTTGCCGTTCAGTTCCAGCAGCAAGGACGGGAAGCCGCGCAAACCGTTGGCCGCCATGTCACGATGGCTGCGGCCAACGTGGGCGTCGAACTCGCCAGCCTGGCGCTGGTATTCGGCAGCAAACGCCACCACGTCCAGCCCCAGTTCGGCGGCCAGGGCCTGCAGCACGTCGCTATCGGCAATGCGGCGGCCTTCGGCGTAATGCGCGTGCTGAATGCGGTGCAGCATGGCCAGGCCACGGCCGGCCAGTGCTTCGGCGGCCAGAATCGCCAGCGTCGGCGGCGTGCTGTCGAACACGGCGCTGGTATCCAGCAACAGGCCGTTGAAGTAGGCGTCCGCGAACGGCTGCCCCGTCAGCGCATGGATGCGCTGGTCGTGCGGCAGCACGTAATTGCGCAGCTGCGGGCTGACCGGCTGGCGATTGGCCCCGCTCATCATGGCACCGGCGTGCAGTGCCACGCGCAGGCCGGGGATGGCGGCCGCCGCGGCGGTGAGCGGTGCGGCACCGTAGCACCAGCCGCACAGCGGGTCGTAGTAGTAATGCAGGGTGGCGCTTACCATTTCATTTCACCTTTGTTCACTTTGGCGCCGATATCCAGCGCAATGCCCAGGCCCGCTTCCGGGTAGGCACGTTTCATCGCGTCGATCAGCTCGGCGCCGGTCTTGGCCTTGGCCGCTTCGTTATCGAAGCGCAGCAGGTACTGGCGAGTGTAATCGATGGCCGACGCATCCAACGCGGTGCCCGGCAGCATGTGGCCCGGTACCACCAGCGCCGGTTTCAGCGCTTTCATTTCGTCCAGCTGGGCAATCCAGGCCTGGCGTTCGCCCGCTTGCTGGGTGTCGGCGGTCCACACGTGCAGTTTGCCGAATACGGCTACGTTGCCGGCAATGGCGCGGATGGACGGAATCCACACGTAAGGGCGATGCGCCAGTACGCCGCTGGTACCGCGGATGTCGATGCTTTCGCCGTCTACGGTCAGCTTGTTAGTGGTCAGTGCTGCCGGCAGGATGGGGTTCACCGGTGCGTTGGCGCCCATTTTCGGGCCCCAGAACGCAACCTTGCCGGCCAGTTTGGCGCTGATCTTTTCGCGCACGGCGGCGGTAGTCACCACCTCGGCCTGCGGGAAGATCTGCTTCAGTACTTCGGCGCCAAAGTAGTAGTCCGGGTCGGCGTTGCTGATGAAGATGGTTTTCAGCGTTTTGCCGCTGTCCAGCACGTTGGCCGCAATGCGGTAGGCGTCGGCGCGGGTGAAGCCGGTGTCGATCACCACCGCCTCGCTCTTGCCGCTCACCACTACGGCGTTGGCGTGGAAGCTGTTGCCGTCGGCGTTGTACACCTTCAGGTTCAGCGGCTCGGCAGCGTGAGCGGCGCCGAAGGCCAGGGCAAAAGAGGCAGCGAGCAGGGTTTGGCGAATCATGGTCAGTCCTTTCAGTGGGGCGGCAAACGCTGCCGCGTGGTGCATCTGGTATGGACGACACTATAATTTCACCAAGCGCGCAGATAAACGCGATAATCTGCGCATATTTGTTGCACAAATCGAGCAGAAAATGGACAGACTGACCGCCATGCAGGTGTTTGCCGACGTCGCCGCCAGCGGCAGTTTTACCGCCAGCGCCGAGCGGCTGGGCATGTCGCGTGCGATGGTAACGCGCTACGTGGCCGAGATGGAGCAATGGCTGGGCGCCCGCCTGCTGCAGCGTACCACCCGCCGCGTCACGCTGACCGACGCCGGCGAGCAGGCGCTGCGCCGCTGCCTGCAGATGCTGGCACTGGCCGAAGAAACCGAAGACGAGGTGGCGCCGCCGGACGGCACGCTGCGCGGCCAACTGCGGCTGACCAGCAGCATGTCGTTCGGCCACGCGCACCTGGCGGCGGCCATCAGCGACTTTCTGGCCCTGCACCCGCAGCTGAAGATCGACCTGAACGTGGGCGACGCGGCGCTGAACCTGGTGGAGGCGCGCATCGACCTGGCCATCCGCATCAGCAGCGAGCCGGACCCGGCGCTGATTGCCCGCCCGCTGGCCAGCTGCGAATCGGTCCTGGTGGCCAGCCCGGCCTACCTGGCGGCGCAAGGTTGGCCGCAACAGCCAGCCGACCTCGCCCGCCACCGCTGCCTGGGCTACGCCAACTTTGGCCGCAGTACCTGGCGCTTTGGCCGTGATGGCGAATGGCAAAGCGTCAGCGTGCCCACCCGCTTTACCGCCAACGAAGCCACCGTGCTGCTGCACGCGGCGCTGGCCGGTGGCGGCATTGCGCTGCAACCCACTTATCTGGCGGCACCGCTGCTGGCCAGCGGCCAACTGCAACAGGTGCTGCCGGCATGGGCGGTACCGCAAATGACCATCTATGCGCTGTATGCGTCGCGCCGGCACCTGTCGCCGGCGGTACGGGCGCTGCTGGATTTCTTGCTGGCGCGCTTTGCCGGCGCGCCGTGGGATCAGGCGCCGTAACGCTTGCGCAAGGCTGCCAGCCGGCCGTCGGCACGCAGCCGGTCTAGCGCCTGCTGCAGACTGCGCAACAGGGCGGGGTCGGTATCTTTATTGAAGGCAAACCAGTACTGGTAGCGCTGATCCAGCGTCCATACCGGGCGGATGCGGGTAGCGTCCACCTGCTGCAGTTTTTGCTGCCAGCGCATGGCCCAGTCCAGCATCACCACGCCATCTGCGCGCCCGAGCAGCAACTTCTTCAGGTTGACCTCGTCACTCTGCCCGTACTCCAGCTGCGTGGCCGGCAAGCCCAGTTGCAGCAGTTGGCTGGCGGCGCTGGACTCGGCCAACACCCCTAGCCGATAGCGCAGCAGGTCTTGCTGCTGACGGATGACCACGTCGGGCCGGCTGGCCTGCGCGTACACCATTATCCGGCGCGGCGCGATCGGCCCTACCCACTTGAACAGCGCCTCACGCTCCGGGTTGCGCACGATGCTGTACAGCGCGCTGCCTGGCTGCTGCTTGACGGTGCGATAGGCGCGTATCCACGGCATCACCTCCAGCTGCACACTGTGGCCAGCCTCGGCGGCCATCTCGCGCAGCAAGTCACTGGCAAAGCCGGTAACGCGGCCATCCTGCGCAAAATTCAGCGGCGGCAGCGCCTCGGTGTACGCGCGGATATTGGCTGCCGTGGCCGGCATCAGCGGCCATAGGCAGGCAGCAACGCAGCCCGCCAGCAAGGTTATTTTCATTATTGTCAGCCATAGGTATCGATATGTTTGAGCCTATATCAGGCACGACCGCGGCTCAAGAATGGCGTGCTGCAAATGAACAACCCTGCCATCGGGCTAATGCCTGTCAGTTAAGCGAATGTGATTGGTTTTCACGTAGCAGGACGTGAGTGAAGCGCCCCATCCCGTTGGCGCGAGCCGGTCAAAATGGTTCGCCCCAGGTTTTAAGACGCCGATTTGTTTGAGCCCCGAGCCGTTAGCGAGGGGCAAGTTCGGCGGCGCCTGGGGCGTGCCGTTTTGACCGGGGTTTCGAGCAGCCCCGGGTTGCGGGGGAATGAAAAGGGGGCGGCAACCCGCCCCCTTTCCCGTCTTATTCCCTCGCGACGCTGCGCTTGCCTCGCTCGGTCACGGGCGGAACCGGCATCTAATCATCGTCCGCAGAGCGGACACACTAGCGTACTTCAACGCAGCAAACCCCTAAACAAAAAACGCCAGTCAGCGTTAACTGACTGGCATTATGCCATCGGGCAGGGTTGTGGTTGGCAAGATGCAGGCACCGCTTAGTGGCAGCCGCCACCCTTGCAGCCGCCGCAACTGCCGCAGCTACCGGCCTGGCCGGCACTGCCCGGCGCGGCCTTGCGCCGGCGCGGCAGATACTTGCGCAACAGGTAAAGCGCAGCGCCCGCCACCATCAGGCCCACGATGGCGCCCTGGATGCCTTCATTCATGTTCGTCTCCTTGCCTCAGGCCCACAGGGCCGCGATATGGCGTACCAGCAGCGCGCCCAAATAGGCCAGCGCAAACAGGTAAGCGGTGAAGATGACGGTAGCGCGCAGCGAGTTGGTTTCGCGGCGTACCACCGCAATGGTGGCCAGGCACTGCGGGGCGTACACAAACCAGGCCAGGTAGGCCAAGGACACCGGCAATGCCCAGTCGTGTGCCAGCGCGCTACCCAGTGCATCTTCCCCGCCCACCGCGTACACGGTTGCCAGCGCGCTCACCGCCACCTCGCGCGCGGCCATGGCCGGAATCAGCGCAATGCACATCTGCCAGTTGAAACCCAGCGGCTCGAACAGCGGCTGCATGGTCTTGCCCAACATGCCGGCAAAGCTGTATTCGATGGCCGGCAGCGTGGCGTTAGCCGGGGCATGCGGAAAGGTGGCCAGAAACCACAGCACGATGGACAAGGCCAGGATGACGGTGCCTACGCGGCGCAGGAAAATCCACGCCCGCTCTTTCAGCCCCAGCACAAAATGGTAAGCATTGGGCCAGCGGTAGTTGGGCAGCTCCAGCAGCAGCGGAAAGCTCTGGCTGGCCGCCTCGCGACGGCGCATCACCCAGGCCACCAGCGCCGCACTGGCGATACCGGCGATGTACAAGGCAAACAGCGTCAGGCCCTGCAGGTTGAACACGCCCCACACGCTTTGCTGCGGCACAAACGCCCCGATCACCACCGCGTACACCGGCAGCCGCGCCGAGCACGTCATCAGCGGTGCAGTGAGGATGGTGACCAGCCGTTCTTTCGGGTCGGCAATGCTGCGCGTGGACATGATGCCGGGTACCGCGCAGGCAAAGCTGGACAGCATGGGGATGAACGAACGGCCGGACAGGCCCACGCCGCGCATCAGACGGTCCAGCAAGAAGGCCGCACGCGGCAGATAGCCGGAGTCTTCCAGCGCCAGGATGAAAGCAAACAGGATGATGATCTGCGGCAGGAACACCAGCACGCCGCCGACGCCGGCGATCAGGCCATCCACCACGAAATCGTGCAGGATGCCGGCCGGCAGCAGCGCGCCGGCGGTTTCGCCCAGCCAGGCCATGGCGGCATCGATGCCGTCCATCACCGGCGCTGCCCAGGCAAATACCGCCTGGAACATCAGCAGCAGGATGGTCGCCAGCAGCAGCAGGCCCAGCACCGGGTGCATCACCAGTGCGTCCAGTTTGTCTTGCCAGGCCGGCGCTTGCGACGGCGCCGACACGCTGGCGGCCAGCAGTTGGTCGATACGAGCGTACAGGTCTTCCACCGCCTCGGCGCGTTCCGGCAAGGCCAGGCGGCCGCTGCGGCTGCCGGCGTTGGCCGCACACTCGGCCAGCACGGCTTGCAGGTCGGCGACACCGTTCTTGCGCACGGCGACGGTTTCCACCACCGGCATGCCCAGCTGTTGCGACAGCATGGCGGTGTCGATGGTAATGCCACGGCTGCGCGCCGCATCGGCCAGGTTCAGCGCCAGGATCATCGGCAAGCCCAGCGCCTGCAGCTCCAGCACCAGACGCAGGCCCAGCTTGATATTGGTGGCGTCCACTACCGCTAGCAGCGCGTCGGGGGCGGCTTCACCGGCCATTTCGCCCAGGATGACGCGACGCGCCACCTGCTCGTCAGGGGAAGCCACATACAGGCTGTAGGTACCGGGCAAGTCGATCAGCTCGGCCGGACGGCCCAGGCCGGCCAGTGGGCCCAGCCGTTTTTCGACGGTGACGCCGGCGTAGTTGGCCACTTTGGCGCGGGCGCCGGTCAGGCTATTGAATAGCGCGGTCTTGCCGCAGTTGGGGTTACCCACCAGGGCAAAACGCAAAAGGGATTGGGACATGACGGAATCAGGCAGGATGGACGGAGGTAATGATCTTGGCGGCTTCGCTGCGGCGCAGGCCGAACTTGGTACCGTTGATGCGTACGGCAACCGGGTCGGCGCCAAACAGGCCAAAGCCGATCACCTGCAGCACGGCGCCGGGCAGGAAGCCCAGCTCTTTCAGGCGCAACGTCACCTGCGCGTCCAGCTGGCCAAAGTGGCTGTGGCTGGCGATGTCAACGATGGTGGCACGGGTGCCCTTGGGCAACAGGTGCAGCGGGGTAGCAGAGTGGGACAAAGCGTGCTCCTTGCGATCGATGCGAAGAACGTCAAATGAGATTAATTCTTTTTATCGTAGCAATAAGCCCGAGCCATGTACATCCGCCAAACCTGATCCAGATCAAGCAAATCGTAACCGTCTGTAACCGGCATGCCATAGGCAAATGCAATCACGGGGGTGATTACCCGCCCTGCTCCCACAGCGCATCCAGCGCCAACATCACCCGCGGTACATCGCCGTCTACCGCTGGCGAGCGGTGGATGGCACCGCGCCCGGCATTGCCCTGCCACAAGCTGCCCTTCAACAGCAGCACCTCACCGGCCACGCTGCGGCCAACTTGCTCGCTGCGCATCAGCCCGCTTGCCACATCCGGCAACCCGCCGCTGGCGGCGCCCAGATAGCGGCGATCGGCGTCGGCTTCGGCCAGCCATTCGGTGCCGGCCCCCTGCCAGGTGCACACCAGGCGGATGCCGGTGCGATCCACATGAAAGCGCGGGCACATCGCCTGCTGCAGCACCTCGATACGCCAGCCCACTTGCGGGCAGCCCAGCAGCGTGCCGAACAGGTCGGCCAGTAGCGCCAGATCGGCGGCGGCAGCGTCCCGCCCCGGCGCGGCAGGCCAGGCACTCAGGTCTGGCTGCTCACCGGGCTGCAGTTGGCCGCGCAGCCCTAGCCGCAGCCGGCCGTCGGCGGCCAGGCCGGCCAGATAGGGCGCGATGGCCGGCGGCAACGGGCGCTGCCAGTGCAGCAGCTGCACCGATGGCTGCAGGATGGCTGGCAAGCCGGCCAGATCATTGCACACCACCACGTCGTTCATCGCCCGCCTCCGCTGCGCTGGTATTGCAAGGCCCTGCCCTGCACGCCCGGCAACACCTGCCCCTGGTACCAGCCCAGTTGGCCGGACACCACAGTGGCGCGCACGTGATGACGCAACGGGCGCTGCTCGAACGGCGACCAGCCGCAGCGCGACATCACCGGCAGTACCGGGCCGGCACCGCGTGCCAGCAAGGCCAGGTCGGCCCAGTAACCTTCGCGCAGGTAACCGCGCTCACGGATGGCGAACAGCTCGGCCACGTTGTGGCTGGTTTTCTGTACCAGCTGCGGCAGCGTCAACACGCCGTCGTCCACCAGCCCCATCAGGGCCGGCAAGGCGTGCTGCACCAGCGGCAAACCACTAGGCGCCTGCCAGTACGGGCGCGCCTTTTCTTCGGTGGTGTGCGGCGCGTGGTCGGTGCCGATGACGTCGAGGCGGCCATCCTGCAAGGCTTGTCGCAAGGCGGCGCGGTCGGCGGCGCTTTTCACCGACGGGTTGCACTTCAGGCGGTTGCCCAGCGTGGCGTAATCGGCCTCGTCAAACAACAGGTGGTGGACGCAGGCTTCGGCGGTAATGCGTTTGCCGGCCAACGGCCCGGCGTCGAACAGCGCCAGCTCGCGGGCGGTGGTGAGGTGCAATACGTGCAGGCGGGTGCCAAACTGCCGCGCCAGCCCCACGGCCAGGCTGCTGCTGCGCCAGCAGGCCTCGGCGCTACGGGCCTGCGGGTGCAGCGCCGCGGTGGCCGCGTCGCCGTATTGCGCCTGCAGCCGGGCGCTGTCGGCTTCCACCGTGGGGGTGTGTTCGCAGTGCGCCAGCAGCACGGTGGGCACGCTGGCAAACAGGCGCTCCAGCAACACCGGCTCGTCCAGCAACATATTGCCGGTACTGGCACCCATGAATACCTTGACGCCGGCTACCCGCTCCGGCGGCAGCGCGGCCACCAGGTCCAGGTTGTCGCTGGCGGCGCCGAAGTGGAAGCCGTAGTTGGCCGCGCTGTGCTGTGCGGCCAACCATTCCTTGTGCGCCAGCGCGTCCAGCGTGGTGGTGGTGGGCGTGGTATTGGGCATGTCCATGAAGCTGGTAATGCCGCCGGCCAGCGCCGCGCGCGATTCGGTGGCAATGCAGCCTTTGTGGGTGAGCCCCGGCTCGCGAAAGTGCACCTGGTCGTCGATCATGCCCGGCAGCAGCCAGTCGCCGCCGGCGTCGATGTGGCGGGTGGCGTCGGCGTCGATGGCGCCGGCAATGCGCTCGATACGGCCGTGGCGCACCAGCACGTCGCCTTCGCTGACTCCGCCCTCGTTCACCAGCCGGGCGTTGCGGATCAGGATGTCGCCCTTCATGCCGGCTGTACCTCGACGTGTTCTTCTTCGGCTTCGCCCCAGTGCGGGAACGGGTCCGGCAACGCCGCCCACGCGGCCGGGCCGGCGGCCAGCTCGGCGTCGGTGAGCAGGCAGGCGTCAAATGCCGCTGTGAGGGCAGCCTGGTCCATGCCCATGCCGATCAGCACCAGCTCCTGCTGGCGGTCGCCCCACGGCTCGGCCCAGCGGCTGGCGATGATGGCGCGGCTTTCGTCGTCCTGCGGCCAGTCTTCGCGGTCTACCGCGTCCCACCACAAGCCGCCCAGGCCGTGACGCGACATGGCGCCGGCCTGCGACCAGCTGCCCACCAGCATCGGCCGCGTGGCCAGCCAGAAGTAACCCTTGGAGCGCACCACACCCGGCCAGCCCTGCTGCACCCACTGGTAAAAGCGCTGCGGGTGAAAGGGCTTGCGCGCGCGGTAGACAAAGCTGGTAATGCCGTACTCTTCGGTTTCCGGCACGTGTTCGCCGCGCAGTTCCTGCAGCCAGCCCGGCGCGTCGGCGGCGGCATCGAAATCGAACAGGCCGGTGTCCAGTACCGTGTGCAGCGGCACGCGGCCAAAGTGGCTTTTGACGATGCGCGCGCGCGGGTTGAGGGTAGCCAGGATGGCTTCCAGGCGCAGGATGTCGTCGGCCGACATCAGGTCGGTCTTGTTCAGCACAATCACGTCGCAGAACTCCACCTGCTCGATCAGCAGGTCCACCACCGTGCGCTCGTCTTCGTCGCCGGCCGCCTCGCCGCGCTGGTGCAGGAAGTCTTGCGAGCTGTAGTCGCGCAGGAAGTTGAAGCCGTCCACCACGGTCACCATGGTATCCAGCCGGGCGATATCGGACAGGCTGTGGCCGTCGTCGTCACGGAAGGTGAAGGTTTCCGCCACTGGCAACGGCTCGGCAATGCCGGTGGACTCGATCAGCAGGTAATCGAAACGGCCAGCGGCGGCCAGCTTGCGGATTTCCACCAGCAAATCCTCGCGCAGCGTGCAGCAGATACAGCCATTGCTCATTTCCACCAGCTTTTCTTCGGCGCGGCTCAGCGCCGCGCCCCCCTCGCGCACCAGCCGTACGTCGATGTTCACCTCGGACATGTCGTTGACGATCACTGCAACACGGCGGCCTTCGCGGTTGTTCAGGATGTGGTTCAGCAGCGTGGTCTTGCCGGCACCCAGAAAGCCGGACAACACGGTAACGGGCAGGCGAGGGTCTTGCTTGGCGGTCATGGCGAACTCCAGCGTTATAACGTAACAGTAAACATGTTATGTTGTAACACACGTGTCAAGCCCCCTGCGTCGTCATGGTTCAGCAACGGCAGTGTCATTAGCTTGCCATGCTACCGGCTCACTATTCGGTAAACCCCACTAACAGGAGGCGTCGATGAGCACCACTACCCTAGTAAAACAGGCGGTCAGCAACAGCACCACCACGGGTCTGAAAGCCATTGGCGACCGGTTGTTTACCCGCTGGTTCAGCCAGCTGGTCTACGCGCAGATCTGGGAAGACCCGGACGTGGACATCGCCGCACTGCAGCTGCAGCCGGGCAAGCGCGTGCTCACCATTGCTTCTGGCGGTTGCAACGCCCTGGCCTACCTCAGCTGCCAGCCGGCCGAAGTGCACGCCGTGGACCTGAACGACACCCACCTAGCCATGCTGGCACTGAAAAAAGCCGCCTTTGCCGAGCTACCGGACTACGCCACGCTGCTGGATTTTCTGGGCGACGCCAACCAGCGCCAGAACGCCCACCGCTACCGCCGCTATCTGGCCGCCGCGCTGCCGGTAAGCGCCCGCCAGTACTGGGAGCAACGCAACCTGTGGGGCACGCCGCGCTACGCGCTGTTTACCTGCCACGCCTACCGCCACGGCCTGCTGGGCCGCTTCATTGGTGTCAGCCATACGCTGGCGCGCCTGCTGGGCGGCAACCTGGCCCGCCTGGCCGAAGCCGGCACGCTGGACGAGCAAAAGCAACTGTTCGAGCGCCACTTGGCGCCGGTATTCCGCCACCCGCTGCTGCGCTTCCTGTGTCACCGCGAAAGCGTGCTGTACAGCATGGGTATCCCGCCGGCGCAGTTTGCCGCGCTGCGTCGCGACGCCGGTGGCAACCTGCCGGCGCTGTTCGAAGCGCGCATGCGCCGCCTGGCATGCGACTTCCCGCTGGACGAAAACCCCTACGCCCAGCAAGCCTTCGCCCGCCGTTACGACACCAGCAACCAGCGCGCACTGCCACGCTACCTGCAGCAAGCCCACTACACCGGCATCCGCCAGCAGTTGGCCGCACTACACCTGCATCACCAGTCGCTAACCGACTTCCTGGACGAGCGCGCACCGCAAAGCCTGGACGCCTACGCGCTGCTGGACGCGCAAGACTGGATGGACGACGCCCAGCTGAACGCGCTATGGCGCCACATTACCCGCACCGCCGCGCCAGGTGCGCGCGTGGTGTTCCGCACCGGCGGCAGCCGCTCGCCGCTGGAAGGCCGCCTGGCACCGCAACTGCTGGCCTGCTGGCACACCGACCCCGCCTACAACCGCCAGCTGCACCAGCGCGACCGCGCCGCCATCTACGGTGGCGTGCACGTGTACACCAAACGCACATGAGCCGCCTGGAAAACCCGCTGCAGCTGGATGGCCACGCCCAGTGGCTGGCGCAGGCGCGCCAGTTTGGCGGCCAGCACTGGGTGGCCAATGCGCCCTGCACTGTCTGCTGCAGCGACGCCGGCACCCCGGCCATTCCGGTTACCCGCCTGACCGCGCTGCGTCCGGAAGACAGCTACGTGGCCAGCCCGCGCGCTGCCTGGCTGCACTACCCGCGACAAGAGGCGGCACGTCGCAGCACCACCAGCCGCTGGCTGGCCAACGCTGCCGGCGGGCCGCTAGGCGGCCTGATCAGCGCGGCACGGCTGGACAGCGCCTGGCACGTCAATAACTGGCTGATTTCCACCAACCTGCACCCGCAGTGGTGCGAGAGTGAGCTGACACTGCTCACCGACACCCTGCTGGCACGCCAGCCAGACGCGCCGCTGCTGCTGCGCAATGTGTGCGAGGCCGTCAACCCCGGCCTGCCCGCGCTGCTGCAGGCGCAAGGCTGGCAGCTGCTGCCGGCGCGCCAGGTCTACCTGTGCCAGCCGGGCGACGCGGCGGTATGGCAGCTGCCCAATGTGCGGCAAGACCAGAAACTGCTGGATGGCAGCGGCCTGACCGTGCTGGGCCCGGCCCAGCTGCGCGAGGCCGACCTGCCTGCGCTGCAGCAATGCTACCGGCTGCTGTTCCTGGAAAAGCACTCGCCGCTGAACCCCGACTTCACGCTGGCGTTCTTACGCCTGTGTCTGCAACAGCGCTTCATCGACCTGTACGCGCTGACGCTGGACGGCCGCATCGTCGGTTGCCTGGGCCTGTACCAGCGCTACGGCTGGGCCAGCAGCCCGCTGCTGGGCTACGACACCCGGCTGCCGGCCAGCCTGGGCCTGTACCGCCAGCTGATGGCGCTGCAACTGCGCCTGGCCCGCGACGCCGGCCTGCAGCTGCATTACAGCAGCGGCGCCGGCGACTTCAAACGCCGCCGCGGCGGCCAAGCACAGCTGGAATACAGCGCCGTATTCGCCCACCACCTGCACGGCCGCCACCGGCTGGCGCTATCCACACTGGCCACCCTGCTGCACCGTGCTGCCACGCCACTGCTGCAACGCTACGGCTAGGCCCACCCTATAGCGGCAAGCACAGCGCGTCGCCCGCGCACCACAGCGACTATCGATATGGAAAATGCTTATCGCAAATAATGCTTGGCACGGCAGCGCATGCTGCCGGTATGCTGTGGCCCATCATTGCCCGGTGGGCACGCTGCCCCGCCGCTCATTACAAGGACTCGTCATGACCGCACGCCTTACCGCCCTCGCCACCCTGCTGGCCCTGTCGCTGCCGGCCCTCGCCAAACCGCTGACCGTCTGCACCGAAGCCAGCCCGGAGGGCTTCGACGTGGTGCGCTACAACTCGCTCACCACCACCAACGCCAGCGCCGACGTGCTGTTCAACCGCCTGGTGGACTACGACGCACGCCAGGGCAAGGTAGTCCCCAGCCTGGCCAGCGCCTGGAAAGTGGCGCCGGACGGCCTGTCGGTCACCTTCACGCTGCGTGACAAGGTCGCCTTCCACAAAACCGCCTGGTTCAGCCCCAGCCGCGCCCTCAACGCCGACGACGTGGTATTCAGCTTCCAGCGCATGATCGACCCCGCCCACCCGTGGCACAAAAGCGCCCCCAATGGCTACCCGCACGCCAAATCGTTCCAGCTGGACAAGCTGATCAAGGCGGTAGTGAAAGTGGATGCCCGCACCGTGCGCTTCGACCTCAACCAGCCCGACGCCACGCTGGTGCCGCTGCTGACCATGGGCTTTGCCAGCATCTACTCGGCCGAATACGCCGACCAGCTGGCCAAGGCCGGCAACTTCGAGCAGCTGAACGCGCAACCGGTGGGCACCGGCCCGTTCGTGTTCCAGAGCTCGGCCAAGGACAGCGCGGTGCGCTACGCGGCCAACCCGGCCTACTTTGGCGGCAAGCCGGCCGCCGAGCGCCTGATCTACGCCATCACCCCCGACAGCGCGGTACGCGCCCAGAAAGTGAAAGCCGGCGAATGCCAGATCGCGCTCAGCCCCAAACCGCAGGACATCAGCGATGCGGCCAGCGACGCCCGCATCAAGGTACTGACCGTGCCGATGTTCTCCACCGCTTTCATCGCGCTGAACAGCCAGCACAAGCCGTTTGACGACAAACGCGTGCGCCAGGCCGTCAACCTGGCCTTCGACAAGACCAACTACCTGAAAGTAGTGTTTGCCGGCAGCGCCACCGCCGCCGTCAACCCGTTCCCGCCGTCCACTTTTGGCTACAACAAAGCCATCAAGGACTACCCGCAAGACCTGGCCCGCGCCAAGAAACTGCTGGCGGACGCCGGCCTGCCCAACGGTTTTGACACCACTATCTGGATTCGCCCCACCGGCAGCACGCTGAACCCCAACCCGAAAGCCGGCGCCGAAGTACTGCAGGCCGACCTGGCCAAGATCGGCGTCAAGGCCGAGATCAAGGTCATCGAATGGGGCGAGCTGATCAAGCGCGCCAAGGCCGGCGAGCACGACGTGCTGTTCATGGGCTGGGCTGGTGACAACGGCGACGCCGACAACTTCCTCACCCCGCAATTCAGCTGCGCGGCGGTACAGAGTGGCACCAACTTCGCCCGCTTCTGCGACCCCACGCTGGACAAGCTGATTACCGAGGCCCGCCGCGACGCCAGCCCGAAACTGCGCGCGGCCAACTACGCCCGCGCCCAGCAGATCATCAAGGAGCAGGCACTGTGGGTGCCGCTGGCCCATCCCACCGCCGCCGCGCTCACCAGCGCCAACGTCAGCGGCTACAGCGTCAGCCCGTTCGGCCGCGTGGACTTTGGCAAAACCATCGTGAAATAAAAAGATTCTTCACGGATTACCGGGGAAAGCAGCTTGGCTCTTCAGGCTGCCGTCGGCCCGCGGCATGCAAGCGGCACGCACGTCGCTCATGCCGCGCTTGGCGCGGTGCTCCAGCTGCGCAATCTCGTACCACTGCCCGCTAAACGCTGCAGTTCAAAACCGCTTACCGGCTGGGTGCCGGGCGGGGGCTAGGTGCTGTAGGCGGTGAGCGACATGGCAAGGCAGGGGCTGAAGACAAGATGACAGGCTGGGAACAGCATGATGAAAGCTGCTGTTGGCAAGACATGGCAGCCGGCCCCAAGGTGACGGTTCCGGCGCTGTGCGGCATGGGGGCAAGGCCGGCAAAGCTCAATGACCACCAGGCTGACACAATCTGGCGACAAAACCGCACAGGGGTGTGCGCCATGTTTAAACCCTTGATGATATGAAGGAGAGTCAGCATGGTACTGGGTGCTGTCTGATCATTCATGGGTTCGGTAGGCGGGGGCCACAACGGGCGCGGCCAACCTTGCCCGACTTATACGTTAAAAAAACCAAACGTAAACGCAAAAGGGTTGTTATTTAATTAACGTAAATATTGGTGCATGCTGGTCTCATCCAACCGATGATGCCGGAGAAACCGATGACCACTTACGCCGTGCCCAGCCTCGACACCGAGCTGAAACTCGATAGCCAATGGATGCCGTTTTCGGCCAACCGTGCCTTCCAGCAAGACCCGCGCATCATCGTGGCGGCCGACGGCAACCACTTCATCGACGACAAGGGCCGCCGCATTTTCGACAGCCTGTCCGGCCTGTGGACCTGCGGTGCCGGCCATAACCGCAAGGAAATCCAGGAGGCGGTCGCCCGCCAGTTGGGCACGCTGGACTACGCCCCCGGCTTCCAGTACGGCCACCCGCTGGCGTTCAAGCTGGCCGAAAAAGTGGCCGACATCATGCCCGCCGGCATGGACCACGTGATGTTTACCGGCTCCGGCTCGGAGTGCGCCGACACCGCCGTCAAACTGGCCAAGGCCTACTGGCGCCTGAAGGGCCAGCCCACCAAAACCCGCATGATCGGCCGCGCCCGTGGCTACCACGGCGTCAACATCGGCGGCACTTCGCTGGGCGGCATCGGCGGTAACCGCAAACTGTACGGCCAGCTGATGGACGCCGACCACCTGCCGCACACGCTGCAGCCGGGCCTGGCCTTCACGAAAGGCATGGCGGAAACCGGCGGCGTGGAGCTGGCCAACGAACTGCTGAAGCTGATCGAACTGCACGACGCGTCCAATATCGCCGCCGTCATCGTGGAGCCGATGTCCGGCTCGGCCGGCGTCATCGTGCCGCCACAGGGCTACCTGCAGCGCCTGCGCGAAATCTGCACCCAGCACAACATCCTGCTGATCTTCGACGAAGTGATTACCGCCTTCGGCCGCATGGGCAAGTGGACCGGTTCCGAGTACTTCGGCGTGACCCCGGACATCATCAATACCGCCAAACAGATCACCAACGGTGCCATTCCGCTGGGCGCGGTGGTGGCGTCCAACGAGATCTACCAGACTTTCATGCAGCAACAGCTGCCGCTGCACGCCATCGAGTTCACCCATGGCTACACCTACTCCGGCCACCCGGTAGCCTGCGCCGCCGGCCTGGCCACGCTGGAGCTGCTGAAGAAAGACCAACTGATCGAACAGTCGGCCGCGCTGGCGCCGGTGTTCGAGGAAAAACTGCACGCACTGCGCGGCAGCAAGCACATCGTGGACATCCGCAACTGCGGGCTGGCCGGCGCGCTGCAACTGGCGCCGCGCGACGGCGACGCCGCCATCCGTCCGTACGAGGCCGGCATCAAGCTGTGGCAGGCCGGTTTCTACGTGCGCTTCGGTGGCGACACGCTGCAGTTCGGCCCCAGCTTTAATACCACGCCGGCGCAACTGGACACCCTGTTCAACGCCGTGGGCGACATCCTGAACCAGACTGCCTGAGCCCGGCAGCCACGCATACGACGCATCGACACGATTCAGAGGCAAGCAATGAATACCGTACCCCATCTCATCAACGGCGAACTCGTTACCCAATCCGGCCGCAACGCCCAGGTGTTCAACCCGTCCATCGGCGAAGCCGTGCGCCAGGTAGAGCTGGCCGACCAGGCCACCATCCAGCTGGCCATCGACAGCGCCAAGGCCGCGTTCCCGGCCTGGCGCAACACCCCGCCGGCCAAGCGGGCGCAGGTGATGTTCCGCTTCAAGCAGCTGCTGGAAGCCAACCGTGACCAGATCGCCGCCATGATCAGCGAAGAGCACGGCAAAACCATCGAAGACGCCATCGGCGAGCTGCAACGCGGCATCGAAAACGTCGAGTACGCCTGCGGCGTGCCCGAGCTGCTGAAGGGCGAGTACAACCGCAACGTCGGCCCCAATATCGACAGCTGGAGCGACTTCCAGCCGCTGGGCGTGGTGGCCGGCATCACCCCGTTCAACTTCCCGGCCATGGTGCCGCTGTGGATGTACCCGCTGGCCATTGCCTGCGGCAACTGCTTCATCTTGAAGCCGTCCGAGCGCGACCCGTCGTCCACGCTGTTCATTGCCCAGCTGCTGCAGGAAGCCGGCCTGCCCGCCGGCGTGCTGAACGTGGTGAACGGCGACAAGGCCGCCGTGGACGCGCTGATTGAAGCGCCGGAAGTGAAAGCCATCAGTTTTGTCGGCTCCACCCCGATTGCCGAGTACATCTACACCGAGGCCAACAAGCGCGGCAAACGCGTACAGGCACTGGGCGGGGCCAAGAACCACGCCGTGGTACTGCCGGACGCCGACCTCGACAACACCGTCAACGCACTGATGGGCGCCGCCTTCGGCTCCTGCGGCGAGCGCTGCATGGCCATCTCGGTGGTGGTGGCCGTGGGCGACCAGGTGGCCGACAAGCTGGTAGAAAAACTGGTACCGAAAATCCAGGCGCTGAAAGTGGGCGCCGGCACCAGCTGCGGCCTGGACATGGGCCCGCTGGTAACCGCCGCCGCCCGCGACCGCGTGAAAGGCTATATCGATAGCGGCGTGGCGCAAGGCGCCAAGCTGGTGGTGGATGGCCGCAGCCTGTCGGTAGCCGGCCACGAGCAAGGTTACTTTGTCGGCGGCACGCTGTTCGACCACGTCGGCACCGATATGGCGATCTACCAGGAAGAAATCTTCGGCCCGGTGCTGTGCATCGTGCGCGTCAACAGCCTGGAAGCCGCCATGCAGCTGATCAACGATCACGAATACGGCAACGGTACCTGCCTGTTTACCCGCGACGGCGAAGCCGCACGCCTGTTCTGCGACGAAATCGAAGTGGGCATGGTAGGCGTCAACGTGCCGCTGCCGGTACCGGTGGCCTACCACAGCTTTGGCGGCTGGAAGCGCTCGCTGTTTGGCGACCTGCACGCCTACGGCCCGGATGGCGTGCGCTTCTATACCAAGCGCAAAACCATCACCCAACGTTGGCCGCAACGCGCCAGCCACGAGGCGTCGCAGTTTGCCTTCCCCAGTTTGTAACACCCCCTGAGATAGTATGGCCCTGACGCCCTTTCCGGCGTTAAGGGCATCAGCGTGGCGCTGGAAGCCGGCAACGGTGGCGCCTCCCCTGAACGGAAGGTGGCGCATATCATCGGGGATCAGAACGGCGGTGTGGGTTAGCCGGTTTGGTCACACAAACAGCTTGCCTTGCACCGCCCTTCTCATATCTGACGTTTACCTCACGTTTTCACTATTGCGTGAATAACCAATAAACAGCAGCCTTCACTGCGTCTCAGCAACGGCCAAGCGTCAGCGCTTGGCCGCTTTCATTACCGGTTTCCCCAAGCATGCCTCAGTACGATTGCGCAACATTTGCTTTTAACTGTTGCAAGATTGTTAACGAAATTTATACCAAAAACCTATAGTGCTTGTACTGACCCATAACGGGTAGCAGCTTGCTCCCTCCAGAAGGCAATATGCACCAAGCCTCTGTATTGGCTGGAGAAAAGCATGCAGACCAAGACTCAACCCACCCCGGCTTTAGCCTTCAACAACACGGCAGCTTCGATGAAAGCCATGCCCATCAAGCTGCGCGTGCATCCGGTTTCGGGCATGGGCTGGCATGTACTGGCCTGTGCCTGCGCCATCGTCGGCGCGCTGGGATTTTACCTGGCCGGCCTGAGCCCGCTGTGGCTACAGCTGCCGGTACTGGCCATCAGCTTGCTCACGCTGTGGCAACTGCTCGCTAGCCCGCAACGCATCACGCTGCTGCCGCTCAGCCAGACTTTACTGCTACACCGCCACGGTGGCTTGCCCAGCAAGCGATACCACCTTGAGCAGCTTGCAGGCCTGGATACCCGCCTGGTGTACAGCGAGATCGCCGAGCCTTACATCGAACTACGCCTGCTACCAAAGCGTGGCCGACCCATCTTGCTGCACAGCAGCCCGGCCACGCTGCCGCACTACCTGCCCGACGGTACAGCCGAGATATCGCCGGCGCTACCAGCCTGGCGTCAGCTCAGACAGCACATCCTGGGCACCTTGCCTTTAAACAGCAGTGGCATCGATTGATGCGTACATACCGTTGCCGTGGGGCTGACCGGTCACCCGCCGCTTGGCATTCGCCCAAAAACATGCGGCCAACCTGTCACCTGGTTGGCCGCATGCTTATCACCCCAGTCCGCCTTGCCTCGCTCATCCTGCCGGCCGGCGCCGGCCAAACTGCCACTCGGTCAGCAACATCGCCAGCACAATCAGCAGCGCGCCGCACCAGTTGAACAGCGTCAACCTGTCCCCCGCCAGCAGATAACGGAATACGCCGCCAAATACCGGCTCCATCACGATGATCAGCGCAATCTTGTTAGGCGATGACAGCACCTGCGCCCGCGTCTGTACGAAAAACCCCAGCGCCGTACCCAGCAATGCAATCGGCAGCACGCTGTGCAGCAGCACGGGCATTTTGGGCCAAAGCAGCGAATGGTCTAGCGCAGCCTGGATGGCCGACAAGCCCGCTACCACCAGCAATTGCACCAGCGTGATGTTGAGCGTATCGGCCAGCTTGCTGGCACGCGACAGCACGATGACATGCACGGCAAAGCAGATGGCACACCCCAGCACCAGCGCATCGCCCAGCCGCAGCTGCATGTCAGATAGCGTGAGCATGGCCAGGCCAACGGCGGCCAGTAGCGCGCCGGCCAGCTGCTGCCGGCCAAGGGCAATACCCAGCCAGCGCCACGCCAGCAAGGGGGTGATGATGACAGCCAGCCCGGTAACGAAGCTGGCGTTAGACGCCGAGGTGTAACGCAAGCCCTTGGTTTGAAACAGGAACGCGGCAAACAGCGCCAACCCCGCCAGACCACCGCCCACCACATCGTGCCGCGACAGCGGTGTACGCCGCCACAGCCAGACAGGCAGCAGACACAAGGCAGCGATGGCAAAGCGCCAGGTATTGAATGCGGCATCGCTCAAGCTTTGCAGCGCAAAGTGGATGGCCGAAAACGACCAGCCCCAGAAAGCAGTAATGGCAACGAAAGCCCATTCCCACGCCACACGATGTCTACTGGTTGCCATATTGAGCGCCTCGTTGTCAGCTATCAGGATCACGCAGTGACAGACC
Organism: Vogesella sp.; assembly: GCF_046297735.1. NCBI lineage: Bacteria > Pseudomonadati > Pseudomonadota > Betaproteobacteria > Neisseriales > Chromobacteriaceae > Vogesella > Vogesella sp. The sequence continues at coordinate 99,123 of NZ_JBKBHK010000001.1, read as the reverse complement.
GCTGCATGCCAGCCACCTTTTGCGTAGCGACCGGTTTAGCATTTTGGTGCTGGCAAGATGCCGACAACAAGGCTTCTATATGACAAATGCCATTAACGTAACCTGCAACCTGACAGGGTTTGCCAACCCGATAGCCGTAGTACACTGCCCACAAAACCAAACGGCCAAGCTGGGAACAGCTTGGCCGTTTGCGTTTTGGCACGCGGGCAAGCGCTTACTCGCCCATCACCACGCCTTCGCGGCGCGGGTCGGCGCCGCCGAAGAAGCCGTCAGCGGTACGGCCAATGGCCTGCAGACCGCTGGTCATCTCGGTTTCACGCACCTCGTGCTGGCGGGCTTTCAGCCAGTCCACGGTACTGGCCGGAAAGCGCTTTTCTTCCAGCATGGTGGGCGCGCCGGTGGCGCCGAAGTTGGGCAGGTTGATCGCCTGCTGCGCATTCATGCCCCAGTTGAGCATGCCGTACAGCGTCTTGGCGGTGTAGTGGATGATCAGCGCGCCGCCGGGGCTACCGCCGCTGATCAGCACCTGGCCGCTGGCCTTGTCGAACACCAGCGTCGGGCTCATCGAGCTGCGCGGGCGTTTGCCCGGCTCGACGCGGTTGGCGGTGGGCAGGCCACTGCTGTCGTTGGGGGCAAAGTTGAAGTCGGTCAGCTCGTTGTTGAGCAGGAAACCCCCCGTACCCTTGCCGCCGGGGTTCACCATCTGGCGCGCGCCAAACTGCGCTTCGATGGTGGTGGTCATGCTCAGCGCGTTGCCGTCGCGATCGATGATGCTGATGTGGCTGGTGCCGTACTCCGGCTGCGCCGCTGCCACGCCCAATGCGGTGCTCAGCACGCCGGGCTGGCCGGGTTGCGCGGTTTTCATGCTGTTGTCGCCAATCAGTTTGGCGCGGCTGGCCAGGTAAGCCGGGGCCAGCATGGTGTGCCAGCTGCCGCCAGGTGGCGCCACAAAATCGGGGTCGCCCACGTACTTGGCGCGGTCGGCAAAGGCTAGCCGCGAGGCCTCGGTGTACAGGTGCAGCCATTGTGGTGACGGCAACGGCTTGCCGTCCGCGCCCTGCGCCAGCGGCAAGCTGGCCGCCGGGGTGTTGGCCAGAATGCCCAGAATCTGCCCCACCGCGATCATGCCGCTACTGGGCGGCGGGAAGCCACACAGGCGGTAGTCGCGGCTGGCGGCGCGGTAGTCGCTGCACAGCGCGTCGCGCTTTTTGGGCTGGTAGGCCGCCAGGTCGGCCAGCGTCAGCTTGCCAGGGTTGGCCGCATGGCCCTGCACCTTGGCCACGATGGCTTGCGCAATACTGCCTTGCTGCAAGGCGCGGTTACCCTGGCGGGCAATGGCTTTCAGCACATCGGCGTAGGGCTGGTTTTTCAGGATGTGCCCTACAGGCCACGGCTGGCCGTCCGGCTGGTAAAAGTACGTGGCGGCGACCGGGTCCTGCTTCAGGAACGGGTCGGATTTCAACAGCGTGTACAGCCGCGGGCTGACGGCAAAGCCTTGCTCCGCCAGGCGGATGGCCGGCGCGAACAACTCGGCCCACGGCAGCTTGCCCTGCTCGCGGTGCGCCATTTCCAGCATCGCTACCGCACCGGGTACGCCCACCGAGCGGCCACCTACTACGGCGTCGTTGAACGCCATCGGTTTGCCGTCGGCGCCGATGAACAGTTTGTCGTCCACCGCCGCCGGCGCGGTTTCGCGGCCGTCGTAGGCACTGACTGCCTTGCCGTCAAAATACAGCAGGAAGGCACCGCCGCCGATGCCGCTGCTTTGCGGCTCTACCAGCCCCAGTACCATCTGCACCGCCACCGCGGCGTCGATGGCACTGCCGCCGGCGGCCAGCACCTGGCGGCCAGCGTCGGTCGCCAGCGGGTTGGCCGCAGCCACCGCGTACTGGCGCGTGGCCCAGCCGGTTTTTTCCTGGTAGCCGCTGGCGGCTTCCGGCTGCTGCGGCAGCGGGCTGTAGGTGAAGTGGCCAGGGGCGCTGGCGCAGGCGGCCAGCAGCAAGGACAGAGTGATGGTACGCAACGGTAGCATGGGTGATCCTCGTCGAGATGGCGCCACGGGGCGGCGGCGCCTGTTGTCATCGTGTTGTCATGCTAACCGCCAGCAAGCCGTGTGCCCAAGCCAGCGGCCAACATTTGCCACAGCCGCCCCGTAATGGGCGGCGCGCTGGCATTTTCTGGCGCCAAGGTGTGGCATCGCCAGCGCGACCATGCACTGTTACACTGCGCGCCTCCCCTTTTGCGGCCAACCTTCATGCTGACCATCCTGTACCGCGACGCGCACCTGATTGCCATCGACAAACCCAGCGGCCTGCTGGTGCACCGCAGCGAAATCGACCGCCGCGAGACGCGCTTTGCGGTACAGCTGCTGCGCGACCAGATCGGCCAGCAGGTGTTTCCGGTACACCGGCTGGACCGTGGCACCAGCGGCGTGCTGCTGTTTGCGCTGGATAGCGCCACCGCACGTCTGCTGAACGACGCCTTTGCCAGCCGCGCGCCGGCCAAGACCTACCTGGCGGTGGTGCGCGGCCACCCGGCCGACAGCGGCGACATCGACCACCCGATTACCCGCCAGCCGGACGAGCGCGAATACGTGCACGACAACGCCCAGCTCAACGCCCAGCCGGCATTCACCCGCTACCGCACGCTGGCGCGCTGCACGCTGCCGTTTGCCGTGGACCGCTACCCGCAAAGCCGCTACGCGCTGGTACAGCTGCAGCCGGAAACCGGCCGCCGCCACCAGCTGCGCCGCCACCTGAAGCACATTGCCCACCCCATCATCGGTGACGCCACCCACGGCAAAGGCGTGCACAACCGCTTCTTCCAGACCCAATACCAGGTTGGCCGCATGCTGCTACACGCCGCCGAACTGCAGATCACCCACCCGCACAGCGGCCAGCCGCTGACGCTGACCGCACCGCTCAGCGGCGACTTTGCCCGCCTGCTGGGCGAACTTGGCTGGGCCGGCGCGCTGCCGGCGCACTGGCTGGGCGAGGCCTGAGCGGCCGCTCTCGGCGCGCCGCCAGCACGTAAAAAGCCCCTGCCTGCGTGTGCAGACAGGGGCTTTGCGCTGCCGCCAGCTCAGAAGCGGTAGTGGATGCCCAGCGTACCCGTAACGGTGACGTTACGCTCAACCAACGGGCTACCGCTACGGGCGGTAGCGTCCCACTTCAGCGACGCCGGCAAGTGGCTGACCGACACGCGGGTCAGTACCGCCAGATGGCGGTTGAAGGCGTGGCGCCAGCTAGCGCCCAGCTGGTAGCGGGTGGCCGAGTCGGCCTTGTAGGCCGGCAAACCGCTGCGCGCAGCCTCGCTGGCGCTGACACCGGTGTAGTACTGCTGGTAGGCCTTGGGCAGATAGGTGGCTGCGGCCGACACCACGAAGGCGTCTTGCTGCGTGCTGAACGGCAGCACGTTCTCTACCGCCACGGTGGTCAGTGTAGCCTTATGACGGTTACCGGCTTCGTGCATGGCGTCCAGCGACAGCGTGGTGCGCGGGTCCAGCGCCCAGCTCAGCTCGCCGCCCACCAGCGCCCCTTGCTTGCGCTTGTCCAGCTGGCGCAGCGCGGCGATGTCGTTATCCTTGGGGTCGAACTCGTCAAATTCCCACTGCGCCTTGGCGGTGGCTGTCAGCTTGCTGCCCAGCGGCTGCTTCCAGCCCAGCTCCGGGCCCTGCACGTAAAACTGCTCGCCCTGGTAACCCAGCAACGGTATGGCCACAGCCCTGCTGTTCTCGCCGCGGTAAAGGGTGCTGCCGACCCCGGCGCCGATGCCGGCTTGCCAGTCACCCGCCTGTACCGCCATCGCGGCCAACATCAGGCCTACGCCTGCCATCCCCTGTTTCATGTGTGCTCCTTGCTCATCGATACGGTGTAAAACGATGTCGATCCTATAGAAATAGATTTACACCGCAAGCATTGTGCGACAAGTGACACCACGGCGCGACCAGCAGTTCCCAGCGTTCGCCACATGCAGCCGGCAAAAAACAGCACGGCAGGTTTCCCGTGCCGGGCTGTGGGGCAAGGCTGACAGGCTACATCTGGCGAAACTGCACCGCGTGGCTGCGCGATAAGGGCAGGCTGCGGCCGTCTTTCAGGATCACCTGCTGCCGGCCCAGCAGGTCGCGTTCGATGCGGCCAACCTGCGGCAGGCTGACGATGTAACTACGGTGAATCTGCGCAAAGCGCTGCGGGTCCAGTTGCGCCAGCAGCTCTTTCAGCGGCAGCCGGATCAGGTGGCGTTCGTGCGCGGTAACGATCTCGGTGTACTTGTCGCTGGCTTGAAAATACAGCACCTCGTCCACCGCAATCAGCCGCGTGGTGTCGCCCAGGCCGGCGTGCAGCCATTGCAGCCACGCGCGGGCGGGCGGCGCGGCCAACTGCGCCAGCACGGCGGCCAGATCGGGTGCCGGGCGGGTGTCACGCTGCAGCCGGCCGACGCACTGTGCCAGCCGCGCGTCGCTAACCGGTTTGAGCAGGTAGTCGACGGCACTGGCGTCAAACGCCGCCAGCGCGTACTCGTCGTAGGCGGTGACGAACACCACGCGGCTACGCGCTGCCGCCGCGGCCACCTGCAGGCCGGTCAGCCCCGGCATGCGGATATCCAGGAAGGCAATGTCGGGCTGCTCGCGTGCCAGCGCCGCTACCGCGTCGATACCGTTGTGTACCAAGGGCAGCACACTGCTGTCGGGCCACAGTGCCAGCAAGCGTTGCGCCAGGCTGGCGGCCTGCAGTGCTTCGTCGTCGGCGATCAGGATGCGGGTCATGCGTGGGGTTCCTTCAGCGGCAGGCTCAGCTCGGCCACCACGCCGTGCGGCTGCCGTGCATACAGTGACAAGGCGGCGCGCTCGCCGTACAGCGCGTGCAGGCGCTGGCGCACGTTGGCCAGCCCTACCCCGCTGCTGCCGTGGCCATCCGCCAGCCCCAGCCCGCTGTCGCTGACGCGCAGGCACAGGCGGCCGGGTTGTGCGATGGCTTCGATCAGCAGGCTACCGCCGGCCACCGCTGGCTCCAGCCCGTGCTGCAGCGCGTTTTCCACCAGCGGCTGCAACAGCAGCGGCGGCATCGGCAGCCCCAGCCAGCACTCGGCCACGTCGATGCGGTACTGCAAGCGTGCCTCGCCCATGCGCAGTTGTGCCAGCGCCAGCAACGGCATCACCAGCGCTAGCTCGTCGGCCAGCGTCACCTCGCGGCGGCGGGTGCGGCTAAGGCTGGCGCGCAGGTAGTCGTTAAGCAGGTCCAGCGCCTGCGTTGCCCGCGCCGGGTCGCTGCCGATCAGGCTGCGCAGCGTGGCCAGCGTGTTGAACAGGAAATGCGGCTCGATCTGCGCCTGCAGCAGCGCCAGCCGGGCGGCGGTTTCGGCCTGCTGCAGCTCGGCCTGGCGCCGGCCGGCGTCGGCCAGTAACGTCAGGTTGCGCTGGTGGTTGTAGCGGTAATAAAACAGGCTGGCCGCCGAGATGGTGACCAGCGCCATCATCGCGAACTTGCGCAGCTGCAGCGCCAGGTCGGCGCTACCGGCGATGCGCTCTGGCACCACGCCTGGCCACAGGCTGCTGGCCAGCGTAAAACCCAGCACCACCGCCAGCGGCATGCAGGCCAGCACGTGCCAGAACGCCACCCGCTCCACCTTCAGCGCGTAACACAGTAGCGAGGTGCTGCCCCACATCAGAAAACCGATGCAGTTGGACACCAGCAGGTTGAAGCCGAAATGCTCGCCTTCCGCCAGCAAGGTCACCAGCGTGGCGATGACGCCGTTGACCAGCAGCAGGAATGGCAGTTCGCGGCGCAAATCCACGCGCACATGGGGTCGGCTCATCACCCGGTCTCAATAGTAGAAGTTGCTGAAAAGCTGCCAGCGCAAGGCCTGGCTGCCGTAGTGGCTGCCCTGGCGGCCCAGGCCGCGCTCGGCGTTGACGCCTAGCGCCAGCCGGTCGCCCTGCCAGCGCAAGCCGGTGCTAAAAAACCGGCTGTCATCGACGCGATCATGCCGCAGCATGGCGGTGGCGACCAGCCCCGGGCGCAGAAAATCCTGCCACTCGGCGTGCAGGAACCACTGCTGCCGCGTGGGTGCCAGCGCCGCCTGCTGCGCTGCCTGGCGGTAACGGCCGTAGGCCTGCCCCTGCAACGCCGCCCAATCGGCCGCGGCCAGCGCCTGGCCGTTGTAGTGCCACTCGGCGTGCAGCGTCAGCCGCGTGGCGGCGGTGTAGCCCAGCCCCAGCACGCCCAGCGCCCGCCAGCGGCGCGCGCCGCCAGCGGCCAGATCGTGCCGCCGGCTGGCGCTGGCCTCGCCGTACACGGTGGTGGCGTCGCCCAGCAGCAGGCTGGCCGCCACGCCAGGCTGCAACGTTTCGCCGGCACCGCCGGCCAGCAGCCATTGCGTGCGCAGGCTGCCGCTGCCGGCCACGCTGGCTTGCAGCTGCCAGCGCTCGCGGCGGTTGCTGCTGCCCCAGTCCGGCGACCACGGTGCCGGGTTGGCCGCGCCGGCCAGCGCCGGCGCCAGCAACACGCCAACACTGCCACCGTCGTACAGCTGCTGGGCGCGCAGCATCACCACCCCCAGCCGGTTGTCGCGGGCGCTGGCCGGGTCGGTGCTGACGGCGGCACGCAGGCCGCTGTCGCGCCACACGTCCAGCGGGTTGAAGCCCAGCGCCACGCCGCCACGCGGGTTGATGCGGCCCACATCCAGCGCCTGCGCGGGCGACGGCTGCCAGCTGAGGTAGGCCTCCTGCAGCGAGTTCACCTGCGCCGGCCCGCCGGCCTGCGGCCGGAAGTCCAGCCGGTCGGCCAGCACTGCGCGCCAGCCGGGCTGCAGCACGCTGTCCAGCCGCACGCTGGCAAAGCCCTGCCACTGGCTGCCCTGCCAGCGCGACAGCTGCAACTGGCCGTGCAGCGGGCTATCGCTTTGCGGCTGGCTGACGGCGGCATCGGCCAGCGTCAGCGCGTCCAGTTCGGCGCTGGCATCGGCCAGCACCGGTAGCGGCATGGCGGCCAACAGCAGGCAAAGGGGCAAGCGCGGCATGGTCTACTCCGCCCGGAAGCGCGGCAGGTAGTCGCGCTGCAGCCAGGTTTCCGGGGTGTCGCGTGCCACCAGGTTGCCGATGCGCATCACGGTAATCCAGGCTGGGTCGAGACCGTCGATGATCACCGTCTCCGACGGCCGCTGCACGCCCAGTTGCAGCTGGTAGCGGCGGTAAAAGGCGGTTTTCAGCAGACGGCCACTGTCGCTGTAAAACTGGCCCTTAATCGGCCGGCTGTTGGCCGCGTCCACCCACAGCGTGATGCGCGGGTAGGTCACGTCGTCGTGGCTAGCCTGCAGCGCCAGCCGGTAGCTGGCACGGGTCTGGCGCTCGCCGTCCTGGATAGCCTCTTCGCCGTCCAGCCGGGCGCGGTAGTCGCGCGCCAAGTTGACCGTCATCACGTCGCCATTGGCAGCCTGGCCCAGCAGGCGCTGCTGCGGCGAGATGCGCACACTGGCCTTGCTGGCCGGGTCGTAGAACCACAGCTCGTTGCCGTTTTTCAGCATCAGCTTGCCGGCGTCGCGCAACGGCGCCAGAAAGCGGATCAGGTTGCGGTACTGGCCGCTGTCGCTGGCCGGGCGGGCATAGATCTGCAGCTGGGTCTGGCCTTGCTCGCGGCCGTTGCGGTACTCGATCAGCGTGTTGTCCAGCGAAAACGACTGTCCGGGGTTGCGGATGGCGTCGCTGGCGGCCAGCAGTTGCTGCGCGTCCGGCGCGGCCTGGGCAAGCCCGGCGGCCAACAACAGGGTAAACAGGAGGTTACGCATGACGCAGGGCCTCCACGATATCCAGACGGGCGGCGCGGCGGGCCGGCCACCAAGCCGACAGCACTGACAACACGATCAGGCCGACGGCAGTAGCCAGCAGCATGCCGTACTCGCCAGCCACGCGTACCAGCAGCGGGATGCGCTCGCTATTGCCCGGCGGCAGCCAGGTGAGGCCGCTGTGGTTGATCAGCCAGGCCAGACCCAGCGCCAGCAGGCTGCCCAGCAGCGCGCCGCTCACCCCCAGCAACAAGCCTTCGCTGACAAACAGGCGGCGGATACCGGCCTGACGCAGGCCCAGCGCGCGCAGGGTGCCGATTTCCACCGTGCGCTCCACCACCGCCATGCTCATGGTGTTGCCCACGGTAAACAGCACGATGGCGCCGATCAGCACCGCCACAAAACCGAGGATGGCGGCAAACATGCCGGTAATCTGGCCGTACTGCGGGTTGAGGGTGGCAAAGTCCTGCACCACCAGCGGCTGGCTACCGCCTTGCAGCAGCTGTGCCAGGCGGGCCCGCGCCGCCGGCATGTCGCTGCTGTGGCGCAGCTGCAGCACGATGGCGCTGACCTGCGGCGCGCCCTGGCCGTACACCAGTTGCTGCGCCTGCGTCAGGTGCAGCTGCACGCTGATGTCGTCCAGCGCCTTCACGCCCTGCTGCTCGGCTTTCACCACCTGCAGGCTGGCCACATTGGGCGCGCCACTGGCACGCGCTGCCAGCAGCTCGATCTGCACGCGGCCAACGTTGGCCGCCGGCGCGGCAACCGGCAAGGCCGCCAGGTCGGCCGGCATGGCCTTGCCCTGTTGCTGCTCCGGCAGCGGCTGCGGGCAGTCCTGCACCTGCAAGGGGCCGCACAGCTGCAGCACGCGTGCCACGCCGGTGCCCACCACTGCGGCGTTGGGTGCGGTGCCGGTCAGCGCCACGCTGCGTTGCGGCAGGCCCACCATGTGGTAGTCGTTCCACTGTTTCAGCCGGTTTTGCCCGGCCACGTCCACGCCTCGGCCGTACACGGTGCGCGACACGCCGGCGGCAAAGTTGCCGGCAATGCCGCCCAGGTCCAGCACCGGGGTCACCACTTGCAGCAACGGCGCCAGTTGCGGGTCGGCCTGCAGGGTGTGCATCAGCTGCATGTAGTCACGAATGCCGTAGGCAGCCGGGTTGCCACTGCCAAACAGGAAGTAGTCGCGATGCTGGATCTGCAAATGCCCGCTAGCGCGGACGAAGTCGGTTTCCAGGCCCAGGCGGATGTTGCGGTCGTAGCCGCCAAAGATGAGCACCGCCACCACGCCGACGATCATTGCCAGCAAGGTGGTGAGCGTGCGGCGGCGGTTGCGCACCAGGTTGCGCGCGGCCAACTGTAGCGTGTTCATGCGGCCTCCTTCACGGCGGCGGGCGCCTGTAGCTGGCCGTCGCGCAGCAGCACGGCGTGGTCGGCGGCGGCCAGCAGCTGCGCGTCGTGCGACGAGAACACAAAGCAGGTCTGGTACTGGCGCTGCATGTCACGCATCAGCGCGATGATGGCGGCGCCGGTGTGGCTGTCCAGGTTTGCCGTGGGCTCGTCGGCCAGCACCAGTGCCGGGCGCAAGGCCAGCGCGCGGGCAATGGCCACCCGCTGGCGCTGGCCGCCGGACAGCTGGCCCGGCAGGTTGTCCGCACGGTCGGCCAGGCCTACCGCGTCCAGCAGCTCGGCGGCACGGCGGCGGCGCTCGCTGGCGGCCACGCCGGCCAGCAGCAGCGGGTATTCCACGTTTTCGCGCGCGGTCAGCACCGGCAGCAGGTTGAAGTGCTGGAACACGAAGCCGATGTGGCGGGCGCGAAAATCGCTGAGGCGGTTGTCGTCCAGCGTATCCAGGCGCTGGCCGGCTACAACGACATGGCCGCTGTCGGGGCGGTCCAGCCCGCCCAACAGATTGAGCAAGGTGGACTTGCCGCTGCCCGACGGGCCGCTGAGGACGGTAAAGGCGTTGGCTGCAATACGCAGGCTGACGCCGCGCAGCGCGGGAACCTCCACGCTACCCAGCCGGTAATGGCGGCTGAGGTCGACAACTTCGATGGCTGACATGATGCGCTCCGGTGACAGGAATGCTGCCAGCGTAGCCCTTTGCCCGGCCAGCGGTAGCCGCCTGCGACGAACGGTTGCCGCGCCGGATGAACGGGGCCGGCCGGCGACGAACGGCAGCATGGCGCGACGAAAAATAGCTTCCCCGGAAGTGACTTCTGCGGAAGTTTTGCCTACACTACGCGCCATGGACCAGATCGACCGCATCATTGCCGAATGGCAACTGACCCAACCCTCGCTCGACACCACCCCGTTGGCGGTGCTGGGGCGCATTGCGCGCCTGATGGGCTATTTCGAGCAGGTACGCGACAGCGTGCTGGCGCAACACCAGCTGAAATACGGCGAATTTGACGTACTGGTGACGCTGCGCCGCCAGGGCACGCCGTACACGCTGAGCCCCACCCAGCTGTCGCAATCGCTGCTGCTGACCAGCGGCGGCATCAGCAAGCGCATCGACAAGCTGGAAAACGCCGGCCTGGTGGAGCGCCTGCCGGACGACGCCGACCGCCGCGGGGTGATGATCCGCCTGTCGCCGGCGGGCCTCGCCAAGGTAGACGCCGCGCTGACCCCGCATACCGACGCCCAGCTCGACCTGCTGGCGCACCTGCCCGCCGACGAACGGCAAGCGCTGGCCGCCCTGCTGCAACGCTGGCTGACCGCGCTGGAAAACCGCTAACCCGCTTTTGCTTGATACATACCGTCAGGCTGCGCGCGGCCTGACGGCGCGTGCTGCCGATGGAGGAACACCCATGCCATCCCAGACACGCCTGCTTACCCTGCTCATCCTGCTATGCGGGTTGAACCTGCGCCCCATCCTGGCCGCCACCGGCCCGCTACTGGAGCCGCTGCGCGCGGCCACCGGCCTCAGCTTTGGCGGCGCCGCCCTGCTCACCACCCTGCCCGTGGCCATGATCGGCCTGTGCGCCTTTGCCCTGCCGCTGTTCCGCCGCTGGCTGGGCAGCAAGGGCGGCATTCTCAGCGGCGTGCTGCTGATTGGCGCCGCCTGCCTGCTGCGCCTGCTGCCGGACACCACCAGCCTGATGCTGTCGGCCGCACTGGCCGGCCTGGGCATTGCCATCGTGCAGGCGCTGGTGCCGGCGCTGATCAAGCAGCACGGCGGCCGCCATGTGTCGCTGATGATGGGCCTGTACGTTACCTCCATCATGGGCGGCGCCACGCTGGCCGCTGCCAGCACACCCTGGCTGGGCAGCGCGCTGGGCTGGAGCCAGGCGATGGCGCTGTGGGCGCTGCCGGCGGTGCTGACCGCGCTGCTGTGGCAATGGCGCGCGCCGGCCGACTGCCAGCAGCACGCTGCCGTGCCCAGCCATATCGGCCGCCTGTTCGGCCGCCGCCGCGCTTGGTCGCTGGCACTGTACTTCGGCATCGGCACCGGTGTGTACGTGTGCACGCTGGCGTGGCTGGCACCGTTCTTTGTGTTCCTCGGCTACAGCAGCCAACAAGCCGGCCTGATGCTGAGCTACATGACCGCTTTCGAGGTCGCCACCGGCCTGCTGCTGCCGTTGCTGGCCGCCCGCCACAGCGACGCCCGCCCGTGGCTGCTGGCGACCCTTGCGGCCAACCTGCTGGGTTTGGCCGGCCTGGCCTGGCTGCCGGGCCAGCACAGCCTGCTGTTTGTGGCGCTGCTGGGCGCCGGCATTGGCGGCCTGTTCCCGCTGACCATGATCCTTACCCTGCAGCACGCCGACGACCCGCACACCGCCGGCGACCTCACCGCCTTCGTGCAGGGCGTGGGCTACCTGCTGGCGGCGGTGGCGCCGTTTGCCGCCGGCTGGCTGCGCGACCTCACCGCCAGCTACGCGCTGTCGTGGCAGATGCTGGCTGGCACCGTGCTGCTGCTGTTACTGATGACGCTCAGCTACCACCCGGCGCGGCTGCGCAGCGCGCTGCTGGGCTAGTACCGAGCCCACGTTACAAGGCCCCGGCCCGCATACTGCGGGCCGGGGCCTTGTGGCTTGTACAGGCTGCCTCAGCCCTGCCCTGCTGCGGCAAAGCGGTCGAACAGCGCCTGCAGCCGCCGCGTCTCGAAGCGCTTGCGCACGGTAATGGCGTAGAAGGTTTCCTCCACCCCCGGCACCGCGGCGTACAGCTGCAGCACGCCGCGGTCCAGCTCGTCTTTCACCACGATGGCCGGCAGCACCGCCAGCGAGCCGGAATCGCGCGCCAGCAGCCGTAGCATGGCCATGTCGTCCACCTCGGCGTGGATGCGCGGCTGGATGCCCAGCTGCTCGCACATCAGGTCGAATCGCACGCGGATCTCGCTCTTGGCGCTGGGCACGATCAGCGGCTGCTGCGACAGCGTGACCGCCAGGTCCGGCGCCGTGTCGCCGTCGCGCGGCGGCCCCACCAGAAACACCGCCTGCCGGTCCAGCGTGCGGCAACGCCACGGGTGCTTGTCGTCGGCAATCACCGGGCGGTTGCTCAACACCACGTCCAGCTCGTAGCTGCCCAGCCGCGCCAGCAGGCTGTCCAGGTCGCCGGCTTCCAGCACCAGCTTTACCTCGCGGCTGGCCAGCACCGGCTGCAGGAAGTTTTCCAGGAAGTTGCGCGACAGCGTGGACACGCTGCCGATGCGCAGCGTGCTGCCGCGCCAGCCGTCGCCGTCGTGGGTGGCGGCCAGCAGCTCGTTGCCCAGCGAAAAGATGGCCTCGGCGTAGCGCATCACCTTCACGCCCATGTCGGTCAGCAGCAGCTTGCGCCCCTCGCGCAGAAACAGCGGCGTGCCCAGCTGCGTTTCCAGCTGGCGGATCTGCGACGACAGCGCCGACTGCGAGATATGCAGGCGCTCGGCGGCGCGCGTCAGGTGGCCTTCGCTGGCCACCGACCAGAAGTAGTACAGGTGATGAAAGTTGAGTCGATTTATCATTCTATTTAACCGAACAATTACAGCGTTTTAATGTATTTTACCGAACGCTTTTTTGCGTGCACAGTGCCGGCTATCGATTTTCGGGATGTTTTCCATGTCTGCACTGCTTGTTTCACATCATCTGCTGGCCGTGCTGTGGCTGCTGCCGGCGCTGCTGCCGCTGGCCGACGCCCGGCGCTGGCAGCTGGCCACCGCCTGCGGCTGGGCCGGCAGCGCGCTGGCGCTGGGCCTGCTGCTGTACGGCGATAGCGTGGCCGCGCCGCTGTTCCAGCTGCTGATCCAGCTGCTGGCCTGGGTGGTGCTGCGCTTTGCCCGCCGTTACCTGCAGGGCGAGCCCGGCCAGATGCGCTTTCTGCGCGCCGCAGGCTGGCTGCTGGCCGGTGCCACGCTGGTGGTGGCCAGCCACGACTGGCTGACACTGCTGGCCGGCTGGGCCATCACCAGCCGCGCGCTGCACACGCTGCTTACCTACTACCCCGATAGGCCGCAGGCGCTGCTGGCGGCGCGGCGCGAGGCGCTGGCCAGCCGGCTGGCAGAAGGCACGCTGCTGCTGGCGGCGCTGCTGATGGTGGCCAGCACCGGTTCGCTGCTGCTGGCCGACGCCGGCACCACGCTACACGGTGCGGCCAACCTGGTGCGCGGTGTTGCAGCCTTGCTGGTGGTGCTGGGCGTGGTGATCAAGACCGCACTGCTGCCGTTCCACGGCTGGCTGACGCAGGTGATGGAGGCGCCAACGCCGGTGTCGGCCTTCCTGCACGCCGGCGTGGTGAACCTGTCCGGCGTGGTGCTGATCAAGCTGGCCGGGCTGTGGCAAGCGGTGCCGGCGGCAGCCATGCTGCTGACGGTCTGGGGTGCGCTCACCGCCGCGCTGGCCAGCTGGGTGATGCTGACGCGCATCAGCATCAAGCTGCGGCTGGCGTGGTCCACCTGCGCGCAGATGGGCTTCATGGTGCTGGAGTGCGGCCTGGGCCTGTACTCGCTGGCGCTGCTGCACCTGGCCGCGCACTCGGTCTACAAGGCGCACGCCTTTCTGAGCTCCGGTAACCAGGTGCGGCACAGCATCCAGCACCCGGCCATGGCAGAGCCGCGCGCACCGTGGTGCCACCTGCTGCAAGGCGCCGCCGGCGTGGCCGCGCTGCTGGCCAGCATTGCGCTGTGGCACACGCTGGCGGACGAGGTACCGGCGCCGCCGCTGCTGCTGACCGCCATCATCGGTCTGGGGCTAGCGCCGCTGTTTGGCAGCCTGGCCGGCGCCGCCGCCGCCCTGCTGCTGTGTCAGCTCTACCTGCTGCTGCACACGGTGTTTGCCGGCCTGCAAGGCGACGCCGCGCACGCCTTCGTGTGGCTGCAATGGCTGCTGGCCACCGCGTTTGCCGCGCTGTACCTGCTGCAAGGCTGGCTGCAATGGCAACCGCACCACCCGCTGTCGCGCCGTCTGTACGCGCTGGCCTTCGGCGGTTTGTATCTTGATGAATGGTGGACGCGCCGTAGCCAGGCGCTGGCCCGCCGCCTTACCCCCGCAGGAGCACGCCATGACTGACCGCTTCCCGCCAGGCCACGCCACGCTGGCGCAGGCCGACGCCCTCCACGACGCGCTGGGCCGCATCGCCCCGGCCTGGCCGCTGGACAGCCAGCTGGCCAGCTCGCCGTACTGGGGGCTACAGCAGCGTTCCTTTGCCGACGCTGCCGGCCTGCTACAGCAGTTGGCCGCCAGCCCGCTGCACATGCCGCTGGCGCATTACCGCAGCCAGCTGCAACAGGGCGAGCTCACGCTGGCCCACCTGCAAGCCGCACTGCACGACTACGGCGTCGCCACCAGCGCCAGCGCGTGGCTGGCCAGCCAGCACGATGCGCCTGCCGCTGCCCCGCTGCCCCTGCAAAGTGCGCTGCGCGGCGACGGCGCCGGCCACCACGGCCTGCAGGACTGGCGCAGCGTCATCGTGCAACAGGTAAGCCAGTTTTGCGCTGCCTGGTTCGACCGCCACCAGGCCGAATGGCAGCCGGACCGCCAGCGCTGCCTGTACCAGGCCTGGCGCGACGACATGGCGCTGCAGCCGGTGCCCACGCCGGATAACGCCCTGGCCACCCGCATCCGCCGCGATATCGGCGCGCTGCCGGCCGACGCCGACAGCATGGTGGCGCTGGCGCTGGCACAGCTGCAACCGGGCAGCACCTGGCTGGCCGACTGGCTGCACGCGCTGCTGCTGCGCAACGGCGGCTGGGCCGCGTGGTGCCGCTACCTGGGTTGGCAACAGCAACTGCAAGGTGGCGACGAGCGCAGCCTGCACGGGCTGCTGGCCATCCAGCTGGCGTGGGAATGCCTGCTGGACGACGGCCAGCGCCACACCGGCACCGTATGGCAGCGCTGGCAGCAACAGTGGGACAGCGCCTTTGCCGCGCCGGCCACGCTGCCGGCCGGGCTGATCTGGCAACGCGCTGCCGAGCACGCTACCCATCGCCCGCTGCTGCAACAGTTGGCCGCCGCCAGCCGCCAGCCGGCCACCGCGCCGGCGGCCAAGCCCGGCCGCGTGCACGCCGTGTTCTGTATCGACGTGCGTTCCGAGGCCATGCGCCGTGCGCTGGAACAACAGCTGCCCGGCTGCAGCAGCAGCGGTTTTGCCGGCTTCTTCGGCCTGCCGCTGGCCATCCACGGTGGCGATGCTGCCGGTCAGGCACGCCTGCCCGGCCTGCTGGCGCCGCAATGGGACGCCACCTTGCCAGCCGCGCCGGCACGGCTGGACAGCTGGCAGCATTTCGAACGCGCGCCACTGTCGTCGTTCACGCTGGTGGAAAGCACCGGCCTGGCCAAGCTGGGCAAGCTGCTGCGCAAGAGTTGGCCGCGCCGCGCCGCCGCCCGGCTGAGCCAGCTGGACCCGTGGCTGGCGCGCGACGCCGACGCCGCCCGCCTGGCCGCCACGCCCGACCTTGACACCGTCTGCCAGCAACTGTTGCGCCTGCTGCCGGCGATGGGGCTGGGCGAGCCGCTGCCCGACACCGTGCTGCTGGTGGGCCACGCCAGCCACAGCAGCAACAACCCGCACGCATCCAGCCTGCAATGCGGTGCCTGCGGCGGCCACGGTGGCCACCTGCACGTGCTGCTGCTGGCCGGCTGGCTGAACCGTGACGACATCCGCCAGCAGTTGGCCGCACATGGCTACGCCATCCCGCCGCTGACGGTGTTCCTGCCGGCGCTGCACCTGACGCACAGCGACGAGCTGCAGCTGCTGCCGCTGGCCGACCCGGCGCCGCTGCTGGCAGAACGCGCCAGCGCGCTGGCCCCGCTGCTGGCCGCCGCCGGCAGCAGCGCCCGCCGCGAACGCGCCCGCCAGCAAGGCGAAGCCATACCCGCGCACGACCCGCTGCCGGCACTGCGCGAGCGCGGCCACCACTGGGCCGAAACGCGGCCGGAATGGGGGCTGGCCAACAACGCCTTCTTCATCGCCGCGCCACGCGCGCTTACCCGGCAGCTAGAGCTGGGCGGCCGCGCCTTCCTGCAGGAATACCACTGGCAGCAAGACCCCGACGGCGACAC
The DNA here is from genome assembly GCF_046297735.1 of Vogesella sp. NCBI lineage: Bacteria > Pseudomonadati > Pseudomonadota > Betaproteobacteria > Neisseriales > Chromobacteriaceae > Vogesella > Vogesella sp. Next base: position 82,867 of record NZ_JBKBHK010000001.1, on the reverse strand, counting down.
GCTGGCCGGCATCCTGGCCGGGCCGCTGGTGGTGGCGCACTGGATCAACATGCAGTACTTCGCCGCGGTGGCCGATCCGGTGCGCTTCGGCAGCGGCAACAAGGTGCTGCATAACGTGGTGGGCGGCCGCATCGGCGTGTTCGAGGGCAATAGCGGCGATCTGCGTATCGGCCTGTCGCAGCAATCGGTACACGACGGCACCCGCTGGCGGCACCAGGCGCTGCGATTGGCGGCCTGCATTGCCGCGCCGGCCGGGCATATCGATGGCGTGCTGGCGCGGCAGCCGCAGCTGGCCCGCCTGGTGGCCGGCGGCTGGTTGCACCTGTACGCCGTGCACGACGGCCAGCTACAGCGCAAGCACGGCGACGGGTGGCAACATGAGTGAACGCGCCACCCTGCTCACCCGCCACGGTAAGGCCGCCGTCATCGCCCCGCCGCTGGCGGCCATCGGCTGGCAGGTAACGGAGTACGACGGTTTCGATACCGACAGCCTGGGCACCTTCAGCCGCGACATCCCGCGCCACGGCAGCCAGCGCGACGCCGCGCTGTACAAGGCGCAGCTGGCCTGCCAGCTGGGCGGCAGCCACTACGGCCTGGGCAGCGAAGGCAGCGCCAGCGCCGACCCGTGGCTGGGCAGCCTGCCGTGGGGGCGCGAGCTGATCGTGTGCTGGAACGCCGAACGCGGCTACGCCATCGAAGCCTGGGCCGACGGACCGGCGCCGTGGTACCGGCGCTGGACGCTGGCCGACGCCGCCGCGCTGGCACCCGCCCTGCAGCAGGCCGGCCACCCCGCTACCGGCGTGATGCTGCAACTGCCGGGTGACGCCGGCTGGCTGAAAGACGCCGACGCCGCCACGCTGCAGCAGGCGCTGGACGCGGCCAACCTTGCCAGCCCGGCGCTGCTGGAAACCGACCTGCGCGCGCACCGCAACCCGGGCCGCATGGCGCTGATCGGCCGCTGCGCCGAGGCACTGGCCAGCCGCCTGGCCAGCCACTGCCCGCAATGCCACGCCCCCGGCTGGCACGCCGCTCGCCCGCTAGCGGGTGCCGCGTGCGCCGACTGCGGCGCGCCAACAACCCAGCCACGCGCCTGGCAGTGGGCCTGCCCCTGCTGCGGCCATCACCATGAACAACCCTGCACCGAGCCGGCGTCGCCGGCACAGTGCGATTTATGCAACCCTTGAGTAGCAAACCATGCAATACCTGACCGATTCTGCCGCCGACCTCGACACCGCCGCCCAGCTGCTGGCTGCCGGCTTGCAGGTGGCCATCCCCACCGAAACCGTGTACGGCCTGGCCGCCGTGGCCGACCAGCCCGACGCCGTACGCGGCATTTTCAGCGCCAAGGGCCGCCCGGCCGACCATCCGCTGATCGTGCACTTGCCGCAGCTGGACCACCTGACCCGCTGGGCGAGCGACATTCCGCCGCTGGCGTACACGCTGGCCGAACGCTTCTGGCCCGGCCCGCTGACGCTGGTGCTGAAGGCCGCACCGGGCGTATCGCCGCTGGTGAACGGCGGCCAAAGCACGGTGGCCGTGCGCTGGTCGTCGCACCCTGCGCTGCAGGGCATCCTGAGCCGGTTAGGCCGCGCCATCGTGGCGCCGTCGGCCAACCCGTTCGGCCAGATCAGCCCCACCTGCGCCGCGCACGTGCAGCAGCACATGCAGGGCCGCATCGCCGCCGTGGTAGACGGCGGGCCGTGCACGCTGGGTATTGAATCCACCATTCTCGACCTGTCCGGCGCGCAGCCCACCATCCTGCGCCCCGGCAGCATCAGCGCCGAGCAGCTGGCGCCGCTGCTACAGGTCGCCCGCCGCCCGGCGCCGAACGCGCCGCGTGTGCCCGGCGCCCTGGCCTCGCACTACGCACCGCGCACGCCGTGCTTTAGCGTTAGCGCCAGCGCGCTGGCAGGGTTGGCCGCAGCGCTGCCGCAGAGCGCCGTCATCCATCACGGCGCGCCGCTGACCAGCGCCGGCTGGCAACGCTGCCTGCCGGCCGATGCCGACGGCTACGCCAGCCAGCTGTACGACGCGCTGCACGAGGCCGACCGCAGCGGCTGCGCCCGCATTCTGGTGCTGCAGCCGCCGGCAGACAGCGCCTGGGACGCGGTGCGCGACCGCCTGCAACGCGCCAGCCAGCCGTGGGCAGACCGAGAGGATCAAGCGCAGGCCTGAGTACGGCACAGCGGGGTTGGCCGCCAGCGCTAACGCGCCGGGTGCCACGGGATGATCAAAGATGTGACAAGGGCCTGCCAGCACACCGGCAGTGTGGCGCCCAAGCCGTGGTTCAGGCCCAGCGCGCGGCGGCGTCGCCGTCGCTGGCCTTGGCGTCCACCCAGCGCTGGCTGCCGTCGGCAAAGTGTTCGCGCTTCCAGAACGGCGCTTCGGTTTTCAGGTAGTCCATCAGGAAGGCCGCGCCAGCGAACGCCGCCGCGCGGTGGCCGGACGCCACCAGTACCAGCACGATACCCTCGCCCGGCGCCAGGCTGCCCACGCGGTGAATGACCCGTACCGCCGTCAGCGGCCAACGTGCGGCGGCGTCCTCGGCGATGCGACGGATTTCGGCTTCGGTCACGCCCGGGTAGTGCTCCAGGAACAGCGCCGTCAGCGGGATGGCGGCGTCGTGGCCGCGCACCATGCCCTGGAACGTCACCAGCGCGCCGGCGTCGCCGGCTTGCGCACGCAACGCCGCTTCTTCGGCGCCCAGGTCAAACGGCGCGGTCTGGATGGTGATGTCGCAATGCATGTCAGCCCCCCGTTACCGGCGGCAGAATGCCGACTTCCGCCCCGACCGGGATGTCGGCGTCGCCGCGCACGATCTGCTGGTTGACCACCACACGGAACACCTGGCCCTCGGCCAGCGCGCCGGCCCACGCCTCGCCACGGTCGCGCAGTTGCGCCAGCAGCTGGCTGGTGCTGCCGCCAGCCCAGTCCAGGGTTTCGTCGGCGTGGCCGACGGCGTCTTTCAGACGGCCAAAGTACAGGATGCGGATGCTGCTCATGCTTGTTGCTCCCGCCAGCGCAGCACAAAGGCGGCGATGGCATCGATATCGTTGAGGTCGAGTTGCGGCACCGCCAGCGCCGGCAGGGCGACGTCGCTGGCGACTGCCAGAATGTCGGGATCGTCCGGCTGCAGCAAGGCCTTGCCCAGCGCCGGGCGGTGCACTTCCAGCTTGGGCACGGCTAAGCACTTCTGCCCTTCCAGGATCACCAGGTCTGCCGGCTGCAAGCGCGCCAGCTGGGCGGCGAGGTCCAGCGGCGCGGCCAGGTCTTCGTAGACCGCCACACCGCGATCGCCCAGCAGCATTACCTGCGCGGCACCGGCAGCGCGGTGGCGGTAGCTATCCTTGCCCGGAGTATCGAAATCGACAGCGTGGTGGCTGTGCTTCACCACCGACACGCGCAAGCCGGCTGCGGCCAACTTGGGCAGCAGCTGCTCCAGCAACGTGGTCTTGCCACTGCCGGACCAGCCCACCACGCCCAGAACCGGGCTGTGCACAGGGGAATGAGACATACTGGGTAGCTGCAAGATTAAAACACCAAGATAACAGTCTGACCGTAGCCGGGTAAGCCCCGGCAGCCACTTGCTGATGAGGCTAGCAACCGGCACTGCCAGCAAGCTGACAAGCGGGCGCCTACCGTGTCAATCGGCGGCTAAGGGGGTGATGCGGTAAACGCAGCGCTGGCCACCCTGTAGCAAGTGCGCTTCGCGGCGGACTTCGGCCAGCGGCAACAAGGCAGCAAACTGCTGCAGCTCCGAACGGCAGAAGCCCTGGCAGGCACGCGCCGCGGCACAGATCGGGCAGTGGTTTTCTATCAGCAGCCAACTATCGCCGTCCTGGGTCAGCTCGGCCATATAGCCCTCGTCACTGCGCATTTGCGCCAGACGCTGTAGCCGCGCCGGCAGGTTGGCCGCAGCGGCCATGCCGGCGCGGTACACCGCCATGGCCTGTTGTTCGCGGGCGGTAATCAAGGCCTCCACCGCCGCTTCGCCCGCCGTTTCCCGCAACAAGACCAGCAACTGGGCGGTCAACTCGCCATGCCGGTCCGGAAAGCGGGCGTGCCCGGCGTCGGTCAGCTGCCAGTAACGCGCCGGGCGCCCCTTGCCCGCCGGCCTGTCTTCACTACACACCAGGCCACGCTGCTGCAACGCCTCCAAATGTTTGCGCGCGCCCATACTGGTAAGCTGCAGCAACTCGGCCAGCGTTTGTGCGGTCTGCTCGCCGCGGGTTTTCAGCAGGTACAGTACCTTATCGACACCAGCCATCACGCCTCCCTCCCGCTACGCAACAAACGATTGAGCATGATCACCGCCAGCAGGCACATGCAGCCACCCAGCGCGATGGTAAGACGAGTGTCCAGCAAGGTCAGCAGGCTGCCCAGAATGGCAATCGTCACATTGCTGATACAGAAAATGGTACTCAGCAAACCCATCACGCTGCCCTGCCCGTACGCCGCAAAGCGCTCGGCACACCAGCTCGGCAACACCGCGTTGTAGATAGCCAGCGGCAAACCCAGCACGATCATCAACCACAAGCCGGCTGCCGGCGGTAACGCCGCAAACAGCAGCAAACCCAAACCTAGCATTACCGCCTGCTGTCGCGCGCGCCGCAGCGGGTCGGCCCCCATGCCCAGCTTGCCCACCAGCGTGCTGCTCAGCGTCATCACCAGGCACAAGCCGGCGGTGACCCAGGCAATGCCGGTACTGTCCAGCCGCGCAAACTCCACCAGCCACAGCGGGTAAAACTCGTAAAAAGCGTTGACACCCAGCGCGAACACCAGCTGCATCCAGAACAGCGCCGCCAGCGTGTGATCCTGCCGCAGCAGGCGGAAAGCATGCTGCTCGCGCACGGTGGCCAGTACCGATTTGCCGGCGAGGCCGGTGATGGCACCGGTTTCCGGCAACACCCACAGCAGGATGGCCAGACAAGGCAGTAGCGTCAGCGCGCCGATCATGAACGGCACCGGCTCGCCCAGCGGCAAGGTAAAGCCGCCTATCATCGGCCCCACCAGCCAGCCCATGTACAGCACCGCGTTCAGGATGGCAAAGCTGCGCGCGCGATCAAGCTGCGGGTGCAGGTCGGCCACGATGGCCCGCGCCACCGCTACATTGCCCTCGGTCACCCCGGTCAGGAAACGGGCAAAGGCAAACAGCCAGTACCAGCGCATATGCAAGGCCCACGCAGTCAGCAGATAGCCCAGCAAGGTCAGCGTCAGCGTAGCCAGCAGCACGCGGCGGCGACCCAGGCGATCGGACAGCGCGCCGATGAAGCTGCTGCCCAGCAAAATGCCCAGCGGGTTGGCCGCCAGCGCAATGCCCAGCAACAGTTTGGGCGGCAAGCCAGCGAAGTGGTTGAAACCATCGGCTGGCGCATCCACGAAGATGGGCGCCAGAATGGGGTAAGGCATAGCCACGCCGGCCGTGCTCATCAAGGCCACCAGGCAAATAGCCAACAGGATCAGTTTGGGGTGTGCAGCAGTCATCGGCGGCTTTCGCCGGCACAGGCCGGCTATATCGATAAATACAGGCTACGCTTGTTTGGCTAATTAAGTAAACAATTTTATTTATTTAATACCACTTCACCGCATACAAGCACCGGCCTGCCTTACGCGCAAGGCCGCAGCGCCAGCAATGCAGCCTACGGCCAACCTTACAGCCCGGGCCGCGATTCTGGCATCATGCCGTCACCCCCTCTTGCAAGGCATGATCATGAGCACCGACCGCATGCACTGGCCGCAACTGCTGTCCACCCGCCGTTTCAAGGTGGCCGGCGACGATATCCGCGAAACGCGCACCCCTGCCACGCTGGAAGGCGCAGCCGGCTTGCGCAGCGATTTCCACATCGACCACGACCGCGTGGTGTTTTCCAGCGCCTTCCGCCGTCTGGGGCGCAAGACCCAGGTTCACCCGCTGGCGCCGAACGACCACACCCACAACCGGCTCACCCACAGCGTGGAAGTGGCCAGCGTTGGCCGCAGCCTGGGCAACCGTGTAGGCGCGATGATGCAGGCGCAGGGCCTGCTGCCGGACGGCTATACGCCGTTCGATATCGGCGGTGCGGTGCAAGTGGCCTGCCTGGCACACGATATCGGCAACCCGCCGTTCGGCCACACCGGCGAGGACGCGCTGCGCGAGTGGTTCCGAGACCCGCGCCACGCGGCGCTGCTGGCTGGTTTGAGCGACGCCGAACGGCATGACATCCAGACCTATGAAGGCAACGCCCACGGCCTGCGCATGGTCGCCAGCCTGGAGATGTACCAGGGCGAAGGCGGCATGCGGCTAACCAGCGCCGCCCTCGGCGCGCTGATCAAGTACCCGTGGACATCAGACGCCCCGCGCGCGCAGGCACGTGGCAAATTCAACATCTACCGCACCGAGCTGCCCTATTTTGAACGCGTCGCCGCCGAGCTGGGCCTGCTGCGCAAGGGCGAACGCGAATGGTGCCGCCACCCGCTGTCCTACCTGATGGAAGCAGCCGACGACATCTGCTACGCCATCCTCGACCTGGAGGACGCGGTCGAAATCGGCATTCTGGACGTACGCGAGTTCGAAATGCTGTTCAGCCACTTCGGCGAAACCGAACGCGTCTGGCAAACCCAGGACATCAGCCAGAAATGCGCCATGCTGCGCGGGATAGCGGTTGGCCGCTGCGTGGCCGAGGTGGCCGAGAAATTCATGCTGCACCAGGACACGCTGCTGGCCGGCACCTTCCCGGGCAAAGACCTGATCGACGTCTGCGCGCCGGACATCAAACAAACCCTGCAGGACGCCAAGGCGCTGGCCAGCCAGAAGGTGTACCGCCACCGCACCAAGCTGGTAACCGAGCTGGCATCCTACCCTTGCATCGCCACCGTACTCGACGTGCTGGTGCCGGCCGTGCATGCCCGCATCAGCGGCGGCGAGGCCGCGCTCAGCCCGCGCCAGGCACTAGCATTAGGGCTGCTACCGCGCCCGCTGCACGATGACCAGACCCTGTACCAAGCCTATATGGGCGTGCTGGATTACATCGGTGCAATGACCGACAACTACGCGGCCAACCTGGCACGCGAGATTTCCGGCGTCGGCATCTTGTGAACCCGTACTGGCGAACAGCCTGTTCGCCAGCCCATCGCCAGACCAAGGGTAAACCCTCGCCCGCCTCGTTACGGTCTGGCAGCACAATGCCCATTCCTCTTTCCGGCCCGCCATCATGATCGAACGCATCCTCACCATCATCCTGCCGGTTCTGCTGATCGTACTGGCCGGCTGGCTGTACGCTCGCCACGCCAAGCCCGACATGCGGGCAGCCAACAAGCTGAACATGGACGTCTGCGTACCGCTGCTGGTATTCACCGCCCTGTCGGCGCGCGACTTCCAGCTGCTGGCGCAATGGAAGCTGCTACCCGCCGCCGCGCTGGTGGTGGCCGTCTCCGGTCTACTGGCCTGGCCGCTGTGCCGGCTGGCCGGTGTCAGCCCGCGCACGCTGCTGCCGCCGGTGATGTTCAACAACTGCGGCAATATGGGGCTGCCGCTGGCGCTGCTGGCCTTTGGCCGCGATGGTTTCAACGCCTTCGTGGTGCTGTTCGTCATCTCCAACCTGCTGCACTTCACCCTGGGCGCCTTCATCTTCAGCCGGCACACCAGCTGGCGCGGGCTGGCGCGCAACCCCATCGTCATCGCCACCGCGCTGGGCTTGCTGTTTGGCGTGGCCGGCTGGCACCTGCCGGACTGGCTGATGCTGGGGGCCAAGATGCTGGGCGACATGACCATTCCGCTGATGCTGTTTGCCCTGGGCGTACGCATGCTGGACGTCAGCTTGGCCGGCTGGCGCATCGGCGTACTGGGGGCGGTGCTATGCCCGCTAACCGGCCTGGCCGGCGCGCTGCTGGTATCGCCACTGCTGCAGCTGGACAGCCAGCAACACGCATTGCTGGTGCTGTTTGGCGTGCTGCCGCCGGCGGTGCTGAACTTCCTGATGGCCGAGCTGTACCGGCAAGAGCCGGAACGCATGGCGTCCATCGTGCTGATCGGCAACCTCGCCAGCCTGCTGTTCGTGCCGCTGGGCCTGGCAGTCGCGCTGGCCTGAGACTGTCGGGTAAACTGGCTTAACCACTGCTAGCGAGACCGTACCCATGCCCCACCTTGCCACCCGCTTCTGCCTGGTTCGCCACGGCGAAACCGACTGGAACGCCGAACGCCGGCTGCAAGGCCAACTCGACATTCCGCTGAATGCGCAAGGCCAGCGCCAGGCGCGCCAGCTGGCCGACGCCGTTGCCGCCGCCGGCCACCGCTTTGACGCGCTGTACAGCAGCCCGCTGCGCCGCGCTTTCGATACCGCCGTACCGCTGGCCCACGCCGTCGGCCTGCCGCTGGCCACCGACGCCGCGCTGATGGAACGCCACTTCGGCGCCATGCAGGGGGCACGGCTGGACGAGGCTGCGCGCACGCACCCGGCCGCCTGGGCAGCCTATAGCGAACGCAGCCTGCAGCACGACCTGTACGGCGGCGAGAGCATCCAGGCTTTTGCCGACCGCATCCACGGCGCGGTACGGCAACTGGCCAACACGCACCGCGGCCAACGGGTATTGCTGGTGGCACACGGCGGGGTACTGGACATGATCTACCGCCTGGCCAGCGGCCAACCACTGCAAGGGCAACGCATGATCGTGGTACCCAACGCCTCGCTGAACTGGTTAAGTTTTGATGGCGAACGCTGGCAGGTGGATTTGTGGGCCGACACCCGCCACTTGGGCGAAACCGCCCTGGATGAAATCTGATACGGCCAGGGTTGGCCGCAAGGAGTACACCGCATGACAGACAAGATCCTGAAAACCCCGCAACAATGGCGCGCCCAGCTGACGCCGGAACAGTACTACGTGACCCGCGAAGCCGGCACCGAGCGGCCATTTACCGGCGAGCACTACTTCCACGACCGCCACGGCCGCTACCACTGCATCTGCTGCGACAGCCTGCTGTTCGAATCGGCCACCAAATTCGACGCCGGCTGCGGCTGGCCCAGCTTCTGGCAGGAAGCCGTCGCCGGCAGCATCCTGCGCATCCGCGACACCAGCCACGGCATGATCCGCACCGAAGTACGCTGCGCCCGCTGCGACGCCCACCTGGGCCACGTGTTCGACGACGGCCCGCCGCCTACCGGCGAGCGCTACTGCATCAACTCGGTTGCCATGCGCTTCGAGGATGACCCGGCCTGAGCGCAGGCCGTACCCATGATCAACCTGCCGTACAGGCAGTCGCGCAGCAAAAAACCCCCTCGTCACCATGGCAAGGGGGTTTTGTTTTTCGTGCCGGGTTCGCGCGGGCTGCGTCAACCGTCGTGGCCCTGACGCGGCCAGGGCTTATTCGGTAAACGGTAGCGGTTTGTCGCCGCCTTCGGCCGGCACGCCCATGACGGCCAGCATGGCTTCCAGCCCGCCCGCCAGCGATACCAACTGCTCCGGAGGCAGCTTGCCCAGCGCTTCCGGCAGCCAGCCGCGCGGGGTACAGCCTTTGGCAGCCATCAGTTGCTGGCCCTGTTCGGTCAGCGATACCTCCACCACGCGCTGGTCACGCTCGCTGCGCTGACGCGTGATGTAACCCATCTCCCCCATGCGGATCAGCATATTGCTGAGCGTAGCCGGCTTGATCGCCATACGGGCGGCCAACTCGCCAGCTTTTTGCGGCCCGTGCTCGTACAGCTCGGCCATCAACCAGGCCTGGGCACCGGAAATGCCCAGTGCTTTTTCGGTATCGGCCGAATACTGCTGGGCCGCCCGGAAAACTACTCGAAACAGTTGCAACACCGCCAGCGGCGAAGCCGGAACTTTCTCTTGCGTCATACGCTCTTTCGTGAGAAATAGTTTTGTACAAAAAATATTATTCAGGAGACGCATCGTGCTAGTACCCGCTTTTACCCCGTCACACCCCGGTACCGTCGGCATAGAGCTGGAAATCCAGCTTTTATGCCAGCAATCACTGGACCTGATGCCGTGCGCCCCAGACCTGCTTGCCAACCTGCACCGCGACGGCCATCAGCAGTTCAAGCAGGAAGTCACATGCGCCATGCTAGAAATTAACAGCAAGGTACATCACAACAGTCAATCGTTATGTAACGACATACAAGCATCCGGCAGTTTGCTTCAACAATACAGCGACAAACTAGGCGCCCTGCCCTGCGGGGGCGGGACCCACCCGTTTCAGGACTGGCGCCAGCGCAGGATCAGCGACAACCCGCGTTATCATGCCTTCGCTAGCCAGTATGGTTACCTAGCGAGGCAATTTACCGTATTCGGCCAACATGTACACATTGGCTGCCCTGATGGCGACAGCGCCATCTGGCTATGCCATGCGCTGGCGTTTCACATTCCTGCATTACTCGCATTGTCTGCGTCTTCACCCTACGTCCAGGGAGAAATCAGCGGGTTTGCCTCTGCACGCAGCAATGCCGTCTATGCGTTCCCCAACAGCGGTCACTTGCCCGCCCAGATTCGACACTGGGAAGACTTTTGCGGCCATGCCAGCATGCTGGCGAGTCACGGCATTATCAGTAGCCTGAAAGACCTGTACTGGGACATTCGTCCGAAGCCGGAGTACGGCACGGTAGAAGTCCGTATCTTCGACACACCCCATACACTCAGCCATGCTGTCATGCTGGCCACTTACACCCAGGCACTGGCAGGCTACTACCTCGCCAAACGCCCTACCTTGCCTGGTCGAGAAGCACTGTACAGCGTTTACGACTACAACCGCTTCCAGGCAGCGCGCCACGGCCTGCTGGCTGAGTTTATCGATGTACAGCGCAGCATGCGACGACCACTGTTGCAGCAGGTACTCGACACACTACAGCAGATCCTGCCCTACGCGTCCGATCAATACGGAGAACAGACACTCTTGCAACTGCAACACCAATTGATGCAGGGTAATTTGCCTGACACTCCCCAAATCGACGAAGGCAGCAGCCTGCATGACATGCTGCGCTACCAAGCGAAGCACTGGCTGGACTGAATAAAACCCCGGCGGCGTGCCCGCATCTGGCACGCCGGTTCGTTTCTCAGGCCGTACCACCTACCGTCAGGCCGCCGTCGATGCGCAGCGTGGGCTGGCCGACGCCCACCGGCACGCTCTGGCCTTCCTTGCCGCACACGCCCACGCCTTCGTCCAGCGCCATGTCGTTGCCGATCATCGACACGTAGTTCAGCACGTCCGGGCCGTTGCCGATCAAGGTGGCGCCCTTCACCGGGTAGGCCAGCTTGCCGTTTTCGATCTTCCACGCTTCCGACGCCGAAAACACGAACTTGCCGCTGGTGATGTCCACCTGGCCACCGCCGAAGTTGGCCGCATAAATGCCGTCCGGTACCGAGGCGATGATCTCTTCCGGCGTCTTGTCGCCGCCCAGCATGTAGGTGTTGGTCATGCGCGGCATCGGGATGTGGGCGTAGGACTCGCGACGGCCGTTGCCGGTAGGGGCCACGCCCATCAGGCGGGCGTTCATCGCGTCCTGCATATAGCCTTTGAGGATGCCGTCCTCGATCAGCACGGTACGCTGCGTGGCGTTGCCTTCGTCGTCGATGGACAGCGAGCCGCGACGGTCTTGCAGCGTGCCGTCATCCACCACGGTCACGCCCGCTGCGGCGACACGCTGGCCGATCATGCCGCTGAAGGCCGAGGTGCCCTTGCGGTTGAAGTCGCCTTCCAGGCCGTGGCCGATGGCTTCGTGCAGCAGCACGCCGGGCCAGCCGGCGCCCAGCACCACCGTCATCTGGCCGGCCGGTGCCGGGCGGGCTTCCAGGTTCACCAGTGCCTGACGTACCGCCTTCTGTACGTGGTGCTCGATCTGCGCGTCGCCAAAGCGGCTCAGATCATAACGACCGCCACCACCGCTGCTGCCCATTTCGCGGCGGCCATCCTGTTCGGCAATCACCGTCACCGATAGCCGCACCAGCGGACGGACGTCGGCGCTGCGCACGCCATCGTGGCGGGCGATGTAAACCACGTCGTATTCGGCGGCCAGGCCGGCCATCACCTGGATGATGCGCGGGTCGGCGGCGCGGGCCAGTTTTTCCACTTTCTGCAGGATGGCCACTTTGGCCTCGGCCGGCAGGCTGTCCAGCGGGTTGGCCGCCGCGTACAGGCTGCTGCCATGGCGGGTGGCTACCGCGCCGGCGTTGCCGTGGCCGCCTGCGGCACCGATGGCGCGCACCGCGTCGGCCGCCTTGCCCAACGCAAAGGCGCTGATATCGTCGGAATAGGCAAAAGCGGTCTTGTCGCCGGCGACGGCGCGCACGCCGACGCCCTGGTCAATGCTGAAACTGCCGGCCTTGACGATGCCCTCTTCCAGGCTCCAGCCTTCGCTGCGCGTGCTCTGGAAGTACAGGTCGGCGTAATCGATCTGGTGGCCCAGCATGCGCCCCAGCGTGGACTCGATCACGCTTTCGGTCACGCCGTACGGGGCCAGCAACAGTTGTTCGGCAATGGCTAATTGGCTCATGTCTTGTTCTTTCAAGAAAACACCCGATGCGCCAGCGCCGGCAGGCGGCTACGCACCGATTGAAGAAGAGTGGGGTCGATGTCGGCCACCACCACGCCCTCGCCCTTGTCCAGCTGGGCCACGATCTTGCCCCAGGGGTCGATCAGCAGGCTCTGACCGTGGGTATGGCGGCCGTTTTCATGGCTGCCGCCTTGCGCCGACGCCAGCACGTAGCACTGGTTTTCGATGGCACGGGCGCGCAGCAGCACTTCCCAGTGCGCCTCGCCGGTGGTGGCGGTAAACGCCGCCGGCAGGATCAGCAGGTCGAACGGCGCCATGCGGCGGAATAACTCGGGGAAACGCAGGTCGTAGCAAATGCCGAACGCCAGCTCGGCCAGCGGCGTGCTGACGCGCAGCGGCTCGCTGCCCGGCACGATGCTGTCCGACTCGCAATAACGCTCGCCCTGGCCGGTAAAACCGAACAGGTGAATCTTGTCGTAACGGCCGTGTACGCTGCCGTCCGGCGCGTACAGCAGCAGGGTATTGAACACGCGGTCCGGGTCCGGGCAGGCCAGCGGGATGGTACCGGCTACCAGCCAGACGCCGTGCTGGCGGGCCATGGCGGCCAGGCCGCGCTGCAGCGGGCCGTCGCCGAAGGCTTCGCGGATGGCGACCTTGTCGCCGTCGGCACGCCCCATCAGGCAAAAGTATTCCGGCAATACCACCAGCCGGGCGCCAGCGGCGGCGGCTTCGGCCACCAGCTCGGCTGCACGCGCCAGGTTGCGTTGCGAATCGGTGGTGGACACCATCTGTACGGCAGCCACCTTGAAAGCGTGTTCCATATGTTCTCCAGCCTCAACGGGCAACGGGTGCCGCCGGGACGTTTTCCACCTGCTGGCCCACCTTGCGCACTTGCGGTTCGGTCAGGCTGCCGGTGACTTCGTAATCGAATGACAATATCTGGCTTACCGGGTCCTTCAGCAGCTTTTGTGCCGCAAAGGTGATGGCGCCGGCAATCGGGTTCAGCAAGGAGGCGCCGGTAATCACCGCCACCCCTTCCGACAGCGTCGGCGTGATGTGCACGCGCAGCTGCTGGCTGTTATTGGCCAGGTCGGCCTCGCCTTGCAAGTTAACCTTGGCGGCCGGGCCCTGCAACAGCACATTGCGCGAGCGGAACACGCCGGCGTCGATATCGGCACTACCGGTCAGGGTATCGAAAGCAAAGCCGCTACTGAACACATCGGTAAAATCCAGCCGGATGCGCCGCGACAACGACTGCAGGCTGAGCACGCCAAGCAAGCGCGCCGCGCCCGGGTCCACCTGGGCGAAGCGCCCTTTGCGCAGGTCCAGCTTCACGCTGCCGGCCAGCCGCGCCAGGTCGAACGCGGTGACATGGCCCAGCCACGACACGCGCCCGGCCAGCTCACCCTCGCCGCCGATCAGCGCGTCGGGCACACCCAGCCTGGCCAGCAGCTTGCCGGCGTCCTGGCTCTTGGCGCTGAACACGATCTCGGTACGGCGTGCGCTGCTGCTCTTGCCTTCCGGCGCCGCACCGCTAATGGCCAGGTTGCCGTCCGGCGTTTGCAGCAGCACTTCGTCCAGCAGCCACAATTGCGGCTGGTGCTGCGCCTTCAGGATCAGGTCGCCCAGTACGCGGTCTTTCCAGCTGAGCGCCGCCACGTGGATGTCCAGCCCGGGCACGCTGATCTCCTGCCCGCTGTCGCCGGCGGCGTCTCCCCCTTCCGCCAGCGGCAGCGACAGGTGCTGCAGCCGGGCCTCCAGCTTGCCGTGCCCGTGCGGCATGTAGCGGATGTCGCCGGACACCTCGCGCGACTTCAGCTGCAGTTGCAGCGGTGATTCGCCGCCCTGCCAGTTCATCACCGCGTCCAGCTGGTTCAGTTGCTTGCCTTGGGCGCTAAAGCGCGGCGTGCTCAGCGCCAGCTTCAGTGGCAACGCCCATTCACCGGCGGCATCCTCGCCTGCGGGCAAAGCGGCCAGCCACGGCTCCAGCTGTACCGCCGGGGCGGCAGCCCGGATCGCAATGCGGCCGGTGGGGTCTGGCGTGTCGGCACCCACGCCCACGCCGGCACCCAGCAACTCGCCATTGGCGCCCAGCGCCACCAGGCCCTGGGCGTGGCCGGACACTTGCCAGTCCACTTGCCAGCCCTTCTGCGTGGCGTACACCCCTAGTTGCAGCGGCCAACTGTCCTGCGCCGGTTTGGCCAGTGGCGCCGGCACCGCGGTGGCCACCCCTTGCAGCGACGACTGCACGGTCAAGGCGTCCAGCGTGCGGCCAACGGTAAAATCGGCGCGGTAATCGGTACTGCCGCTGGCATAACGCGCCAGGAAGGGCACGTATTGCTGCAATACGGGGCTGATGTCTACCTGCCCCTGGCTGACAAACTGCATGCGCTGCTGCTTGTCCAGCGTGGCCTGCAGGCGGCTGTGCCCGCCAAAGGCCTGATAGTCGATACCGGGCGTTGACACACCGTGTTCGTTGAAGTGCAACACCCCGTGGATGTCGGTAAGCAGGGGCAAGGGCAAATCCCGTAGCTGCAGCGTATTGCCCGCCAGCGTGACGTCGCCGTCAACACGCGCAGCTTCCATATCGTCCAGCGGCAGCGTCAGGCCCAGTTTCAGTTGCGCCTGGCCACTGCTGTCCAGCGTGGACAGAAACCCGTCCAGCCAGCCATCCACCGGGCTGGCACGGGTGTAGGCCAGCATCTGCGGCAACTCGCCCTGAGCCAGACCCTCGACGTACAACTTGGCGTGCTCGCGCATCAGGTCTGGCAGCCGCACTGTTACCTGCTGCAAGGCGACACCAGCAGTGCGCGCACGCGCTGCCTGTACCTCGATGCCATCGTTCAGCATGCGAAAGCGCCCCTGTATGCCGTCCAGCACCGGCCAGGCCGGGTCAAACAGGAACTTGCCGTCGTCCACGTCGGCTTCCACCAGGAAGCGCCCGCCCTGGCCGCCGGCAAACGGGAAGCGGGTGATATCGCCCTGCAGGCTGGCGCGCACCTCGCGGGCGGTGCCGGCTTGCAAGGCGGCGTGCAGCCAGGTGACGGTGTCGGTGCCGATCAGTTCCGGCAGGTAGGCAGCAATGCGTTTTACCGGCACCTGCGCCATGCTCAAGCCAAGGCGGCTATCGCTGGGGCCGCTATCCGGCAGGCTGACTTCACCCTGCAAGCGGGCCGAAAAATCGGGTGTGGCCACATCCACGCCGGCGACCCGCAGCTGCCAGCCCTGCGCCTGGCGCTGCCAGCGCAGTTCGCCCTGGGCACCGGTCAAGCGCAGGGGCTGGCGCAGCTCGGCCGGCACCGCAACGCTCATCGGCGCCGCGCTGAAGCGCAGGCTGCCGTCGTGCTGGCTGGCGGTGAGCTCGCCGTCCAGGCCGCCGTCGATACGGACACTGTCTGCGGCCAACCTGGGCGCCAGCCCGGCAAAACGGGTTTTGAACAGGTATTGTTGCGGCTGGTCGATCCGGCCTTGCCATTGCCAGCGCAGGCCTTTCAGCTCGCCATCGAGCTGTCGCAGCGCGCTGTCTGCCAGTGCCGGCACATGCGGCTGCAGCAGCGGCAATACCGGCGCCAGCTGCAGGCCGCTGGCTTCGACAAAACCGCCACGGCTGTCGTGCCAGCTGGCGGTGACCGCGGCGTCCTGCAGCAGGCTGCCAAAACGGGTTTGCAGAAACAGATGGCTGGCCTGCAGCCGGTGTTCGCCGGCCGCCGGGCTGTGGTAATCCACCTCGCCGGCCAGACGCGGCAGACGGGTGGTCTCTCCGCCGCGCAGCGACAGCGCCGCGTTATCCACCTGCCACTTGCCTTGCAGGCGGGTGACGCGGCCAGCGTCGAACGCCAGCTGCACCCTCGACGACGCCGAGCCGCCTACCGCCAGCGGCGAACGCGGCAGATAGCGCTGGAACCAGCCCAGCTGCGGCGTATCCGCCTGCAGCGTGGCGCTGCCTTGCCACTGCCGCCAGTCGGCTACCGCCCCACCCTGCCACTCGGCTTCGAAATCCACATGCGACAGCTGGCTGCCCGCCGGCAACGCCACCGCCTTCAACTGGTGGCCGAACAGGCCGCTGCCAAGCGTCAGCGACAGCTTGCGCGCTTCCAGCGGCGGCAAGGCCAGCAGGTGGTCTTGCCAGACAAAGCGCTGCACCTCAACGCTGATCTCGTGCTGGCGCAGCAGCCAGTCCAGCGCGCGGCCGTCGCCTTTGCCCGCAGACAGGTCGATGCCGTTCAGGTACAGGTGCCCGTTGGTGCGGCGCTCCAGGTTCAGGCTCAGGCCATCGAGCCGCAGCAGGTTCAGCCGCGGCTCCAGAAACAGCAGGCTTTGCCACGACGGCTGCACTTGTACTTCGCGCACGGTCAGCGGGGCGATGGCGGCATCAGGCTGGATCTGCAGGCGGTCCACGGTAAAGCGCGGTGCCAGCACGCGCCACTCGCCGCGGATATGCCCCAGCGTCACCGGCATGCCCACCGCCTGGCTGATCTGGCGCGCCAGTGCCGGCCGCCAGTCGTTCAGATTGGGCAAGATGTAAAATCGGAACACCCCGAAGGCACAGGCGAGCGTCAGCGTCACGACCAGCAACAGCCAGAACGTGATGCCGAGGATGCGACGCAGCCAGAAAATTACCCGCAGGCTGCGGTCTGCAGCGGCTGCCGCCGGGTCGGGAGTGGGGGTAGAATGGTCAGTCACGATTTTGTCATTGCGTGGAAAGCGCATTATGCCAGCAAATACCGCCGCTATCGCCTGTGCCCGTACATTCAGTTACTACCTTGACCGCCAGCTTGCCGCCCGCCCCGAAGAGGCCGAGCGCTTGGCCGCCAGGCTGGACCACCCGTTCGACGCCGCCGAGATGGCCGCCTTTGCCGACTGGCAGGGCTTTGACAGCATCGACACGCTAAGCCCTGCCCTGCGCAAGCTGCGCATTGCCGTGATGGCGCGGCTGATTACCCGCGACCACGCCGGCCTGGCCGACCTGCACGAAGTGGTGACCACCATCAGCCTGCTGGCCGACTTTGCGGTGCAGACCACGCTGCCGGTGGCGCGCCGCGCGCTGGCCAACCTGGGCGACCCCATCGGCGAAGACAGCGGCGAAGTGCAGCAGCTGATCGTGATCGGCATGGGCAAGCTGGGCGGTTACGAGCTGAACGTCTCCAGCGACATCGACCTGATCTTCGTTTACCCGGAAGACGGCGACACCAGCGGCCCGCGCCGGCTGTCCAACCACGAATACTTCACCCGGCTGGGCAAACTGCTGATCAGCGCCATCAATGACGTCACCTACGACGGCCAGGTGTTCCGCGTCGACATGCGGCTGCGCCCCTACGGCGACAGCGGGCCACTGGTGATGAGCCTGGCCGCGCTGGAAAACTACCTGCTGACCCAGGGACGCGAATGGGAACGCTACGCCTGGATCAAGGCGCGCGTAATGAGCGGCGACGCCAGCCAGCTGGCGCAACTGGTGCGCCCGTTCGTCTACCGCAAATACCTCGACTACGGCGCCTACGGTGCCATGCGCGAGCTGCACGCACAGATCCGCCGCGAAGTGGCGCGCCGCGACATGGCCGACAACATCAAGCTGGGGCCGGGCGGCATTCGCGAAGTGGAGTTCATCGCCCAGGTATTCCAGCTGATCCGCGGTGGTCGCGAGCGCCGCCTGCAGCTGAAAAGCACGCGTGACACCTACGCCGTCCTGGCCGAGCTGCGCCTGCTGGAGCCGGACACCGTGGCCGAGCTGCTGGGCGCCTACACCTTCCTGCGCAACCTCGAACACCGCCTGCAGTACCTGGACGACCAGCAGACGCAAAGCCTGCCCGCCAGCGACGACAACCAGCAGCGCATCGCCAGCAGCATGGGCTTTGCCGACTGGCACGCCTTCCTGAACGAGCTGAACCGCCATCGCCGCCGCGTGACGCGGCACTTCGAGCAAGTGTTCTTCCTGCCCACCGAAGGCGCCGCCGCCCACCCGCTGGAAAACGACTGGCGCGACATCGCCAACGTCGACATCGCGCCCCGCCTGGCCAGCCTGGGCTACCACGACCCGGACGACCTGCAACGCCAGCTGCGCAACCTGGCCTGCGGCCAACGTTACCTGCAGTTGCCGGACGCCAGCCGCAAGAAGCTGGACGCGCTGATGGGCCCGCTGATGGAAGTGGCCGCCAGCTTCGACAACGCCGACACCACGCTGCAGCGCATCCTGCAGCTGATCGACGCCATCAGCCGGCGCGCGTCTTACCTGTCGCTGCTGCTGGAATACCCGCAAACGCTGCAGCGGCTGGCCTCGCTGTACTCGTCCAGCGCCTGGGTGTCGGACTACCTGTCGCGCCACCCCATTCTGCTGGACGAACTGCTCGACGCCCGCGTGCTGTACGCCACCCCGGACTGGCCGCAGCTGGCCGCACAACTGGAACAGCAGCTGCAGGAGTGCCACGGCGACGTGGAAGCACAGATGGACGCGCTGCGCCATTTCCAGCACGCGCAAACCTTCCGCCTGGTAGCCCAAGACCTGGCCGGCATGTGGACGCTGGAAGCGCTGAGCGACGAGCTGTCGCGCCTGGCTGACCTGGTGCTGGACGTCACCGTGCGCCACGCCTGGCTAGACATCCCCAAACGCCACCGCGAGGTGCCGCTGTTCAGCGTGGTGGGTTACGGCAAGCTGGGCGGCAAGGAGCTGGGCTACGCCTCGGACCTGGACGTGATCTTCCTGTACGACGACGACCACCCGGACGCGCCGGACCTGTACTCGCGCCTGGCGCGCAAGATCATTACCTGGCTCACCAGCACCACCTCGGCCGGCGTGCTGTACGACGTGGATATCCGCCTGCGCCCGGACGGCGCCAGCGGCCTGCTGGTGAGTACCACCGACGCCTTCGCGCATTACCAGCACCATAAAGCCTGGCTGTGGGAACACCAGGCGCTGACCCGCGCCCGCTTTGTGTGCGGCGATGCCGACATTGGCGCCCGCTTCGAGGCCATCCGCCAGCAGGTGCTGGCACTGCCGCGCGACACCGCAGCCCTGGGCGGCGAAGTGGTGGCCATGCGCAACAAGATGCTGGAAAGCCATGCGGCCAACCCGGAGGACGTCAAACACGCCCGCGGCGGCATCATCGACGTGGAATTCATCGTGCAGTTCCTGATTCTGGCCCACGCCGGCCAGCACCCGGCCCTGCTGGCCAACAGCGGCAACATCGCGCTGCTGGCCGCCGCTGCCGACGCCGGCCTGATCGACGCCACGCTGGCCGAAGCCGCCCGCCAGGCGTACCGCCACTACCGCCGCCTGCAACACGCCAGCCGGCTGGACGGCAGCAGCCGCATTGCACACCCGCCACTGGACGACTACGCCCAGGTGCAGGCCTTGTGGCAAGCGGTACTGGGCCCTTACGCGGCGTTACCGGAAAAGCCGGTTCACTTTCAGTAAGGCAACTGTATAATCGCAGCACACCAAAAACAGGACTATTCGGAGAATTCACCATGTCGATGGCAGACCGCGACGGCTTCATCTGGTACAACGGCGAACTGGTAGACTGGCGCAACGCCACCACCCACGTGCTGACCCACACCCTGCACTACGGCATGGGCGTGTTCGAAGGCGTCCGCGCCTACGAAACCCCGCGCGGCCCGGCCATTTTCCGCCTGCAGGACCATACCGACCGCCTGTTCCGCTCTGCCAAGATCCTGGGCATGGACCTGCCGTTCAGCAAAGAACAGGTCAACCAGGCCCATCTCGACGTGGTGAAAGCCAACCAGCTGAAGTCGTGCTACTTCCGCCCGATGGCCTTTTACGGCTCCGGCAAGCTGGGTGTGGCACCGAAGAAAGACGACGTGCAGCTGATCGTGGCCGCCTGGCCGTGGGGCGCTTACCTGGGCGAAGACGGCCTGGAAAACGGCATCCGCGTGAAGACCAGCTCGTTTACCCGCCATCACGTGAACATCACCATGTGCAAGGCCAAGGCCAACGGCAACTACATGAACTCCATCCTGGCCAACAACGAAGCTACCGCCGACGGCTATGACGAAGCACTACTGCTGGACGTAGACGGCTTTGTGGCCGAGGGCTCGGGCGAGAACATCTTCATCGTGCGCAAAGGCAAGCTGTACACGCCGGACCTCACCAGCGCACTGGAAGGCATCACCCGTGATACCGTGGTACAGCTGGCCGACGAAATGGGCCTGGAGCTGATCGAAAAACGCATCACCCGCGACGAAGTCTACAGCGCCGACGAAGCCTTCTTCACCGGCACCGCCGCCGAAGTCACCCCGATCCGCGAGCTGGACCGTCGCGCCATCGGCAGCGGCAAACGCGGCCCGATTACCGCCGAAATCCAGAAACGCTACTTCGACTGCGTGAAGGGTCTGGATGAAAGCAAGCAACATTGGCTGACCTACGTCGCCTGATTACACAAGACGGCCCGCCGCGCGCGGGCCCCAACCGGAAGCACACAGCATGGCCGAACTGAAAGAAAACACTGCCCGCACCATCGAAGTTACCGCCAAGGACCTGCCGCTGCACTGTCCGACGCCGGACATGGTGAAGTGGAACTCGCACCCGCGCGTGTTCCTGCCCGTCGCCAAGAATGGCGGTGAAGCCCTGTGCCCGTACTGCGGCACCCGCTACAAGCTGGTGGGCCCGCTGCCGCACGGCCACCACTAAGCCTTTTCTGACCGCCTGAATCAAAGGTGTGGCCTGGCTACACCTTTTTTGCTTGTTTACATGATCAAAAAAATACTGGTAATCGGCCCGTCCTGGGTAGGCGACAGCGTGATGGCGCAGCCCCTGTACCGCCGCCTGCACGAACGCCACCCTGGCCTGGAGCTGCATGTCTTTGCCCCGGCGTGGACGCTGCCGCTGTTGTCGCGCATGCCCGAAGTGGCCAAGTCGCACCTGAACCCTTTCGGCCACGGCCAGCTGCGGCTGGGCGAGCGCTGGAAAGTGGCGCGTGCGCTGCGCCGCGAAAACTTCGACCAGGTGGTGGTGCTGCCCAATTCGCTGAAAGCGGCACTGATACCGTTTCTGGCCGGCATTCCGCTGCGCACCGGCTTTACCGGCGAGCTGCGCTACGGCCTGCTGAACGATACCCGCGAACTGGACGAGCACGAACTGCCCACCATGGTGGAGCGCTTCTGTGCGCTGGGCGAACCGCCGCGCCAGGCGCTGCATCGCCCGATTGCCCACCCGCAATTGCGCTCCACCCCTGCCGAGCAGCAGCGCACGGCCCAGCGCCTGGGCCTGTCGCTGGCACAGCCAGTGGTGGCCATGTGCCCCGGTGCCGAATACGGCCCGGCCAAGCGCTGGCCGGCACGCCACTTTGCCGAGCTGGCCCGCCAGTATCACGCCGACGGTTACCAGGTATGGCTGTTCGGCTCCGGCAAGGATAAAGACATCGGCGACGAGATCGCCCGCCTGGCCGACGGCTGCGCGCTGAACCTGTGCGGCAAGACCGGCCTGGAAGAAGCCATCGACCTGATGGGCCTGGCCAGCCTGGCCATCTGCAACGACTCCGGCCTGATGCACGTAGCAGCGGCGCTGGGCATCCCACTGGTGGGCGTATATGGCTCGTCCAGCCCGGATTTCACGCCGCCGCTCAGCCACCGCGCCAGCATCGTGTCGCTGAACATGGACTGCAGCCCCTGCTTCGAACGCACCTGCCCGTACAAACACACCCACTGCCTGGAAAACCTGCTACCCGCCCAGGTACGCAGTGCGGCCGACGCCTTGCTGCGCCAGCCGGCCCAGGAACCCACCCAGACGAGCCAAGCATGAGCCGCAACGACCTGAACAACCACCAGGAAGCCAACAGTCGCCGCATGGAGCTGATCCGCGCCGCGGCCAAGCTGTTTCGCGACCAAGGCTACGAACGCACCACCGTGCGCGACCTGGGCAATGCCGTCGGGCTGCAATCGGGCAGCCTGTTCTATCACTTCCGCACCAAGGAAGAGATCCTGGTCGCCGTGATGGCACTGGGCATCACCGCCACCACCGAGCAGCTGGCGCTAGCACTGGCTACCGCCCCCGATACGCGCAGCAAGTTGGCCGCACTGTTTCACGTGCACCTGCACTCGCTGCTGGGCGACAACCAGGCCGCGCTGGAAGTCATGCTGTACGAATGGCGCAGCGTATCCGACAGCGCCAAACCGGGCCTGATCGTGCTGCGTGATCGCTACGAATCACTATGGCAAGGCGTGCTGGACGAAGCCGCCGCCCAAGGGCTTATCAAGCAGGACACCCATCTGCTGCGTCGCACGCTGCTGGGCAGCCTGCACTGGACCGTGCAGTGGTACCGCAACGACGGCGAGCTCAGCGTGGCGCAACTGGCCGACCGCATGCTGGCGTTGACCCTGCAGCAGGGCTAGGCGAGCACGCCGCCAGCGTCTAAGCTGACAATGGCACCTGGAGGGAGACAGCCATGAATAAACACCGGCTTGGCAAAAGCGCCTGGGCAGCACTGGGTTACCTTAACCTGGCACTGGGCCTGATCGGCGCCGTTACCCCGCTGTTGCCGACCACGGTGTTCATCCTGATGGCGGCTGCCTGCTTCGCCCGTAGCCATCCGCAACTGGAACAGCGGCTGCTGGACCATCCGCGCTTCGGGCCAGCCATCCGCGACTGGCGAACTTATCGCGGCATGCGCAGACAAACCAAGCGTGTCGCCCTGCTGGCCATGGCGTTATCGTTCAGCATCAGCTTGGCCCTGCTTGGGCAGCTGCCCCTGCTGCAGGCCATGTTGGCCGCACTGTGGCTGGGCTTGTCGGCCTGGATCTGGCACCTGCCTACCATTACCGCCAGCAGCGCAACGCAGCAACTACCGCAATGTGCACTGCGGCAAGGTGTGCACCAGGAGGAGTCTCATGGACATCAGCAGCACTAACCCGCTCAGCCCCAGCCCGCTGTACCGTGACGGTGTAGCAGCCCGTCAGCGTGAATTGCCACAGACCGCCAGCCTGGAAAGCGCCGGCCAGCAAGCGCTGGAAGCCAGCACTGTGCGTGAAGCACAGCTACAAGCAGCGACCCAGCAGGTAGCCAACAAACCAGAGAGCGCAGCGGCCCAGCTGAACAACCGCGCCACCGACCTGCAGTTCAGCCTGCAAGCACAACTGCTCAGCACGCAAGCCATACGCGTGCAGCAGGCGCAACAGCGTGAAGATAGTGTTACGCCCCAGGTCGGCGAACAGGCCAACAGCAGCCAGCCTGCGGCCAACCCTGTCGGCAATAGCACCAGCACCGCGCTTACCAACCCACCACCCGACAGCACCGAAGCCCCGCCACTGGAAGTTGCTGCACAGCAAACCGCGGCCCCGCGCAGCACGCCACAACCGGCAAGCCGCGCCGAAGACAGCAGCCGGGCGGAACTGAATGCCAGCGCCCAGCAACAGGCGGTGGCGCAATATCAGGCCTCGCAATCGCTGTTACAAAGTGGCAGTGGCCTCAAGGTAGATGCCTGAACGCTGCCTGCTGTCAGCGCATGCGCCCCTTTAGCAGTGAAGCAATGCAAAAACCCGCCTCAAGAGGCGGGTTTGTTTTGCCGGGTGTTAGGGTCAGATCAGGCCTTGACGTCGATAGTCTGCCCCAAATGGGGCGGATTATTCGTCTTGGGCGCGTTCTGCTCTACCGACGACATCAGCGTGGACATCATGTCGCTGGATGCCTCCATCGCTTTCTTCAGCACGAAGGTCTCGGCAGCCTGTTTTACGCTGCTGGTACTGCTGGCGCCTACTTCCATCATTTACTCCTTTCGGTAGCCAGAAACTATTTGGCAGGTAGAAACACTTTATCGGCCTGCTTCCGGAATACTGTTAAAATATACACAATCTGTCCGTACTACACAGGAAAAACCCCATGAGCCAAACCCGTCATAGCCCCCTGCTGATTCTCGGTTCCGGCCCGGCTGGCTACACCGCCGCGGTATACGCTGCACGCGCCAACCTCAACCCCGTTCTGATTACCGGCATGGCGCAAGGCGGCCAGCTGATGACCACCACCGATGTGGACAACTGGCCTGCCGACGTAGCCGGCGTACAGGGTCCGGAGCTGATGCAGCGCTTCCAGCAGCACGCCGAGCGCTTTGGCACCGAAATGATCTTCGACCACATCCACACCGCCAAGCTGGATGAGAAACCGATCCGCCTGGTGGGCGACAGCGGCGAATACACCTGCGATGCCCTGATCATCGCTACCGGCGCGTCGGCCAAATACCTGGGCCTGCCGTCCGAGCAAGCCTTTGCCGGCAAGGGTGTATCGGCCTGCGCCACCTGCGACGGTTTCTTCTACCGCAACCAAGACGTTGCCGTGGTAGGCGGCGGCGACACTGCGGTGGAAGAGGCGCTGTACCTGGCCAACATCACCAAGCACGTTACCCTGATCCACCGTCGCGACACCTTCCGCGCCGAAAAGATCATGGTCGACAAACTGATGGCCCGCGTCGCCGAAGGCAAGATCACCCTGAAGCTGAACGCCAATCTGGACGAAATCCTGGGCGACGACAGCGGCGTGACCGGCGCCCGCCTGAAGTTCAACGACGGCAGCACCGAAGAGATTAACGTGATGGGCGTGTTCATCGCCATCGGCCACAAGCCGAACACCGACATCTTCAAGGGTCAGCTGGAGCTGGATGAAACCGGCTACATCGTTACCCGCGCCGGCCGCGACGGCAACGCCACCGCCACCAGCGCACCGGGCGTGTTTGCCGCCGGCGACGTACAGGACCACAACTACCGCCAGGCCATCACCAGCGCCGCATCCGGCTGCCAGGCTGCCCTGGACGCCGAGCGTTACCTGGACCATCTGGGCTAATACGGCGTTGAAGTCGCTCAAGGAGCAACTGAAGCCGATCAAACCACAGGCAAGGCCCGCAAGGGTCTTGCCTGTGGCTATTGTGGCTGCGCCGGAGCCGGAGCCGGACTTCCCTGCCCTGATGCGCGACGTGCGGCCGCTTAAGCCGGACGGCCGCGTGCAGGCGCCGCTACCGCGCCCGCGCCCGCGGCCGCTGCACCACGCCGGCCACCGCCTGCACAGCGACAACCCGGACCACAGCCTGTTTGCCCAGATGCTGGGCTGGTTCGAACCCGCCCATATCGACATCGAACACCGCAGCCCCGGCATGCCGGCACATACGCTGAAAAAGCTGAAGGCCGGCCACTGGCCGGTGTGTGCCGAGCTGGATCTGCACGGCCTGGACCGCTTCGAAGCGCACGAGCAGCTGGCGCTGTTCCTGCACCGCGCCCGCCACCAGGGCCAGTGCGTGCGCATCATCCACGGCAAGGGCCTGAGCTCGCGCGGCGAGCCGGTACTGCCCAAAATGGTACGCAGCTGGCTTACCCACCATCCAGACGTACTGGCATTTTGCGAAACCCGCCTGCAGCACGGCGGCAGCGGCGCCGTGCTGGCGCTGCTGCGCCGTCCGGGCTGACACCATGGAGAAAGCAATGGAACAGATCACCCCCTTCAGCGCCCCGGCCACCAGCGGCCAGACTATCAGCCTGCCCGCCGCCGGCCTGACCGTGCTGTACTTCTACCCTAAGGACAACACCCCCGGCTGCACCACCCAGGCTATCGGTTTTCGTGACCACCACGCCGCGTTTGTGGCGGCCAACGCCACCATCGTCGGCGTGTCGCGCGACAGCCTGAAATCGCACGAAAACTTCAAGGCCAAGTACGAATTGCCATTTGAATTGATCAGCGATCCGGAGGAAACTGTATGTAACCTGTTCGCTGTCATGAAGCTGAAAAATATGTACGGCAAACAGGTAAGAGGGATCGAACGCAGCACCTTCGTCATCGACAGCGCGGGCAAGATCCTCAAAGCCTGGCGCGGCCTGAAGGTCCCTGGCCACGTCGAAGAAGTGCTGGCATTCGTGAATTCGCTATAAGCGCAGGGCCTGGCATACCGCGAGGCCCCGCTCATCAAGGGGCCTCTATCATGGCAAGCCGCAAAAAGACCAAAACCGTCAAGCTGTTTGTTCTCGATACCAATGTGCTGTTGCACGACCCTACCTGCCTGTTCCGCTTCGAGGAACACGACGTCTTCATCCCCATCATCACGCTGGAAGAGCTGGACACCCACAAGAAGGGCATGACCGAAGTGGCGCGCAATGCCCGCCAGGCCAGCCGCTTCCTGGACGAGATCGTGCGCGCCGGCGCCGGCAGCATCGACACCGGCATCCCGCTGCAAAGCGCCAGCCGTGACGCCGCCAGCGGCAAGCTGCGGCTGCAGACCCAGGCCATCCACGCCGTGCTGCCCGCCTCCATGCCGGTAGGCAAGGCCGACAACCAGATCCTGGGCATCGTGATGGCGCTGAAAGAGCGCGAGCCCGGCCGCAACGTGATCCTGGTGTCCAAAGACATCAATATGCGCATCAAGGCCAGCGCACTGGGGCTAGAGGCCGAAGACTATTTCAACGACAAGGTGCTGGAAGACACCGACCTGCTGTACACCGGCACCCGCGAAATCGACCCCGGCTTCTGGGACCGCAATGGCAAAGACCTCAAATCGTGGCAGGAACACGGCCGCACCTACTACCAGATCAAGGGTAGCGACGTTGCCAGCCTGCACCTGAACCAGCTGCTGTGGCAGCAAGGCGACCAGCCCTTGCAATGTCGCGTCACCCAGATCGACGGCAAGGGCGCGGTACTGGAAACGCTGAAGGACTACAGCCACCAGAAGAACAACGTGTGGGGCATTACCGCGCGCAACCGCGAACAGAACTTTGCGCTGAACCTGCTGATGAACCCGGAAATCGACTTCGTCACCCTGCTGGGCCAGGCCGGCACCGGCAAGACGCTGCTGACCTTGGCCGCAGGCTTGGCGATGACGTTGGAGCAAAAGCTGTACAGCGAAATCATCATGACCCGCGTTACCGTGCCGGTGGGCGAGGACATCGGCTTCCTGCCCGGCACCGAAGAAGAGAAAATGCTGCCGTGGATGGGCGCGCTGGAAGACAACCTGGACGTGCTCAACCGCAACGAGGACGATGGCGGCGAGTGGGGCCGTGCCGCCACCCGCGACCTGATCCGCAGCCGCATCAAGGTAAAATCACTGAACTTCATGCGCGGTCGCACCTTCCTCAACAAATACCTGATCATCGACGAAGCGCAGAACCTGACGCCCAAGCAGATGAAAACCCTGATCACCCGCGCCGGCCCCGGCACCAAGGTGGTCTGCCTGGGCAACATCAGCCAGATCGACACCCCCTACCTTACCGAGGGCAGCTCCGGCCTGACTTACGTCGTTGACCGCTTCAAAGGCTGGGATCATTCCGGCCACATCACCCTGCAGCGCGGCGAACGCTCGCGTCTGGCAGACCACGCCGCCGAGGTACTGTGAGTTCGCTACAACTTGAGTTGATCCACCAAGCACCGGCAGGGGCCGCACTGGACGTGCCGCCCCTGCTGTTTGTCCACGGCGCTTACAGCAGCGCCCGCTGCTGGCAGCAACACTTCCTGCCCTGGTTCGCCGCGCAAGGCTACGACTGCTGGGCGCTGAGCCTGGAAGGCCACGGCCACAGCGAAGGCCAGGCCTGGCTGGCCGCCACCAGCATTGACGACTACGCGGCCAACGTGGCGCAGGCAGTACGGCAGATCGGCCGCGCGCCGGTGTTGCTGGGCCATTCGATGGGCGGTTTCGTGTGCCAGCAATACCTGCAGCGCCACCAGGCGGCTGCGCTGGTGCTGCTGGCGTCGGTCCCGCACACCGGGCTTGCCGCCTCCACCTGGCGGCTGTTCAACCAGTCACCCGGCATGCTGCTGGGGCTCAACCTGTTTCAGCAAGGCAACTACCAGCCACACACCAGCGAACTGCAAGGCATGCTGTTCTCTGCCGACGCCCCGCTAGCGGACGTAGCCTGGATGGCGGCCAACAGCCAGGTGGAAAGCGTGCGCGCCATCATGGACATGTCGATGGTGTCGCCGCTGGCAAGGCCGCGGCTGAACTTGCCGGTACTGATACTGGGCGGCGAGCACGACCAGCTGATCAGCGCCGCCGAAGTGCGGCAGATGGCGCAAGCGCTGGGCCTGCCGTGCGAGATCCTGCCCGGCACCGCCCACATGCTGATGCTGGACACGCGCTGGCAGCATGCTGCCCAGCGTATCCATCACTGGTTGCAGCAACACTTGATGACATAGTCACGCTTTGCTACCGTGTACGTCCCGCCCGGCAACCGCCGGGCTTTTCGTGTCGCCGTTTGCACAACAGCGACCGCCTTTGCTGACAGGAAACAAACATGGCTGGTAGTAGCCTGCTAATGCTGATTGATGACATCGCCACTATTCTGGACGACGTGGCGGTAATGACCAAAGTGGCCGCCAAGAAAACCGCCGGCGTACTGGGTGACGACCTGGCGCTGAACGCGCAACAGGTGGCCGGCGTGCAAGCCGACCGCGAGCTGCCGGTGGTCTGGGCCGTAGCGCTGGGCTCGCTGCGTAACAAGGCCATTCTGGTGCCGCTGGCGCTGGCCATCAGCGCCTTTGCACCCATCCTGATCACCCCGCTACTGATGATAGGCGGCGCCTTCCTGTGCTTTGAAGGCGTGGAAAAACTGGCGCACAAATACCTGCACGCCGCCGAGGAAGACGCCGAGCACAACGACAGGTTGGCCGCACTGACCAACCCCGACGTGGACATGGTGGCTTACGAGAAAGACAAGATCAAAGGCGCCATCACCACCGACTTCATCCTGTCCGCCGAGATCATCGCCATCACGCTGGGCACCGTCGCCACGCAGCCGTTCCTGTCGCAGCTGGTGGTGCTGACCGGCATCTCGCTGATCATGACTGTCGGCGTGTACGGCCTGGTAGCCGGCATCGTCAAGCTGGACGACATCGGCCTGTACCTGACACGCAAACCGGGCGCTGCCAGCCAGCAACTGGGCCGTGCGCTGGTAAACGCCGCCCCGCCGCTGATGCGCTTTCTGGCCGTGGCCGGCACCATCGCGATGTTCCTGGTTGGCGGTGGCATCCTTACCCACGGCCTGCCGTTCGCCCACCACGCCATCGAAGCCGCCGCTCACAGCGTGGCCGGCGTCGCCGGCATCGGCGCGCTGCTGGCGGCCATTGTACCGGCGGTGCTGGACGGGCTGTTCGGCGTGGTAGCCGGCGCACTGGTACTGGCCGTGGTGATGGCAATCGGCAAGCTGCGCGGGAAAAAAGCGCACTGACGCGCAGCCTTCTGCTCCACCAAACACAAACCCCGCCAACTGGTGTAATGCCAGTCAGTTAACGCTGACTGGCGTTTTTTTTTGGCTAGGGAGTTGTTGTGTTTGAAGAGTGCTAATGTGTCCGCGATGCGGACGATGATTAGATGCCGGTTCCGCCCGGCAGACGGGAAAGGGGGCGGATTGCCGCCCCCTTTTCATTCCCCCGCAACCCGGGGCTGCTCGAAACCCCGATCAAAACGGCACGCCCCAGGCGCCGCCGAACTCGCCCCTCGCTAACGGCTCGGAGCTCAAACAAATCGGCGTCTTAAAACCCGGGGCGCACCATTTTGCCCGGCTCGCGCCAACGGGATGGGGCGCTTTACTCACGCCCTACTGCTTAAAGGCCAAGCACATTCCCTTAACTGACTGGTATTAGCCAACTAGCGGGGTTTGCTTTTACGGCTGGCACCTGCGGCCAACCTGCTGGCGGTGCACTCAGCCAAAGCGGCGCGAAGCGTCCAAAGCCAGGCCGCTACCGATACTGCCGTAGCGGTCGCCCTCCACGGCCTGCGCGGCAGGGAACATGGCGGCAATGCGCTGGCGCAGCAGCGGCACGCCGCTGGAGCCACCGGTAAAGAACACGGTATCCACCTCGCCGGCCTGCAGCTGCGCGTCGGCCAGCAGCCGCGTGACCGTAGTTTCGATGCTGACAATCTGCTTCTCGATCGCCTCGTCGAAATCGCTGCGCAATACCTCGTGCCACAGATCGCGCTCGATCTCGCCCATGTCCAGCCGCGTGCTGGCCACGTCGGACAAGGCAATCTTGGCCGCTTCCACCTGGATGGCCAGCCAGTGGCCGGCGCGCTTGTCGATCAGCGAGAACAAGCGGTCCAGCTTGCGCTGCTCCAGCGCGTCCGGGTAAATGCCCTGCAGGTCGTTCAGGGCCTTGCGGGTGTAGGCAAAGTTGATGGTGTGCCAGGTGGCCAGGTTGAAGTAGAAACCGGACGGCACCTCGGCGTTGTTCTTCAGGCGCGTGCGGTAGCCCAGCTGCGGCATCACCGCGTGCAGGCTGAGCTGCTTGTCGAAGTCGGTGCCGCCGATATGCACACCGCCGTTGGCCAGAATGTCGGCGCGACGGTCCAGCAGATGGGCACGCTCCGGCGACAGGCGCAGCAGCGAAAAGTCGGAGGTACCGCCACCGATATCGACGATCAGCACCAGCTCCTCGCGCTGCACGCGGCTTTCGTAGTCGAACGCGGCGGCAATCGGCTCGAACTGGAACGCCACTTCCTTGAAACCGACACGGCGGGCGATGTCGCCCAGCGTGTCTTGCGCCAGGCGGTCGGCCACCGGGTCGTCGTCCACAAAGAACACCGGGCGGCCGAACACGGCCTGCTCGAAAGCGCGGCCAGCCTGACGCTCGGCACGCTGCTTGAGCTCGCCGATGAACAGCGTCAGCAAGTCCAGAAAACGCAGTGGGCGACCCTGCACTTCGGTCTGCCCGTTCATCAGGCTGGTGCCCAGAATGCTCTTCAGCGAGCGCATCAGGCGGCCTTCGTAGCCATCCAGATACTCGGCGATGGCGGCGCGGCCAACCGCCGTGCTTTCTTCCTCGGCATTGAAGAACACTACCGACGGCAGCGTGGTCTTGCCGTCTTCCAGCGCCAGCAGGCTGGGCTCACCGGGGCGGCACCAGCCCACGGTCGAATTGGACGTACCAAAGTCCACGCCACAGGCTTTTACGGTCATGCTTATCCACCCCCTCAGGCAAAAGGAGCGGGATTATAGCGAAACTTCAGTGACCTGCAGCGACTTTCTGCACGCCGCGCAGCGGGCCGGCACCGGCAGTGATGGCCGCCTGCAACGGTTGGCACAAGCCCAGCAGAAACAGCCACTCCACCACCACGAACAGCGGCCCCACCAGCAGGCCCAGCAAATCGTCGACAAACGCCGGCTTGCGGCCTTCGTACCAATGGCCGACAAACTGGATGACCCAGCCCAGCGCAAACAGCAGCAGCCCCAGCCACAGGGCACCAGGCTGCGCCGCCAGCAGCGTACCGGCCCAGCCGGTCAGCAGCATCAGTACCGTCATCAGCAGGCCCAGCGGGCGGCTTAGCGCCAGATAGAACGCACACGACGCCAGCAGCACCGGCGCCAGCAGCGTCAGCCCGCCGCCCAGCGGCACTTGCGCCAGCAACTGCGCCACCGCCAGCACAATCAGCGGAATGCCGACAAAGTGGGTGCGGATATTGCGCACGTCGCGGTGGTAGCTGGCGTAATTGACTAAATGTTGTTCTAGCGTTTTCATGGTAGCCCTCCATCAGGTTGAGGCTCCATCATGCCCTTGCGCCCGGATTCACTCTGTCAAGCAGACGACAGAAGCCACGCTTTGCAGCGACTGGCGGCCGACCCCTGGTTTGCCGGCCTGCCGGATACCATGCAGGCCGCACTGCAGGCACTGGGCCAGCCACGACGCTTGCCGGCGGGCGGCTTCCTGTTTTTGCGCGAAGACGCGCCTGACGGCCTGTACGGCATTCTGGAAGGCAGCATGGTGATCGGCAGCAGCTCGCTCACCGGCAAACACAGCGTGCTGACCCGGCTGGGCGCCGGCCACTGGTTTGGCGAGGTGGCACTGTTCGACCACGGGCCGCGCACCCACGACGCCGGCAGCGACCGCGGCTGCCTGCTATGGCACGTCCCGCAAGCCGCGCTGCTGGGCTGGCTGCAAGGTTGGCCGCACGGCTGGCTGCCGCTGGGGCAGCTGATGGCTGCCAAAACGCGCAAGCTGATGCAAGGCCTGGCCCAGCAAACGCTGCTGTCGCCAGAGGCGCGCCTGGCCCAGCGCCTGTTGCTGCTGGCGGATGGCGACGGCCGCATCCGGCTTAGCCAGGAAGCGTTGGCCAGCGCCACGGGCATCAGCCGCCAAACCTGCAATGCCATCTTGCGCCAGCTGGCGGATGGCGGCTTCTTGACTATCGGGCGTGGCCACTTGCAACTGCTGGACAAACGGGCGCTCGGCCAGCTGGGGGGCGATGGCCACTGAACAGCCCGACCCAGAATGGAAAAAGGTTGGCCGCAGCCAACCTTTTTGCTTGCTACCGCGCTTAGCCGAAGTGGCAGACGTAATGCAGGGTGTCGGTCACTTCGATCTGAAACGAGCTCTCGCCAGGCACCGAGAACGAGTCGCCACCACGGTAGGTACGGGCTTCGGTTTCGCCGGCCAGCGTGACTTTGCACTCGCCAGCGATCAGCTCCATCACCTCCGGCGCACCGGTACTGAACAGCAGCTTGGACGGCAGGATCACGCCTACCGACTTGCGGGTACCATCCTGCAGGATGACGGTGTGGCTGACGCACTTGCCGTCAAAGTAAACGTTGGCTTGCTTGACCACGCTGACATTATCGAACTGACTCATGATTTCTCCTTGTTTGGGCACGGCCGTTACACGGCTCTTGCCCAGCATCATGCCCGCAGCCGATTTGCAGCGTCAACCTAGTTGCCACATCGGGCACTAGCGCACGTGCGGCAACACCATGCCGCGCTCGATCATGTCGCGCACCACCAGGTTGAAACAATTGATCCACGCCGCATCAAACTGCGACTCGCAAGCGTTGATTTCGGCCACGGCACGCAATAGCGAGCGCACCTGGCGGCGCTGGCCGTGCTTGAGAATGACGGCTTCGAAGGTATCGATGATGGCCAGCAGCTTGGCACCTTCCATGATCAACCCGGCCGGCTTGCCCGCCGGATAGCCGGTGCCATCGATACGCTCGTGGTGGTCGCGCACGATGCTGGCTGCCTCCTCCCACCCCTTCATCCGCATCAGCATGTCGGCCGCCCAGCCCGGGTGCGCCGCCAGCTGCAGCCGCTCCTCGGCGCTGAGCTTGCCCTGTTTCAGCCACAGCTCCTCAGGCAAGTACATCATGCCCACATCGTGCATGTAGACGGCGGCCTCCAGCTGCAGCGGGTCCACCTTCCAGCCCGCCGCCTCGTTACAGGCCGCCGCCAGCACCAGATTGCGCTCGGTACGGCCCTGAAACAGCACCGAGCGCTGCTCGAACTGCAACGCCAGGCTGCGGAAATACTGCAGATCCGCCTCCTGCTGCGGGTTGCGTGCCGGCAACGGCGCCACCGGCTGCTGCGGCAGGAAACCGGTAAGGCGCTTGATGACCAGCCAGGCCTGCGCCTCCACCAGCGCCGGCGGCTGCGCGGCCAGCTGGGTCATTTCGTCCACCATGCGGTTGAAGTCGGCCAGCGAGATTTCACGCCCGGTTTCCAGCTCGCTGACCAACAGCTCCAGCCGGTCCAGCGCCAGCAACAGCAGCTGCTCCAGTGCCGCCGTAAACGGCAGCGACCCGGCGCGTACCATGCCCAGCAGGTCTTCTGCCGCGTGCACCATCGGCTCGACAAACGGCAGCCGGCACAGGCCGGCATCACCCTTGATGGTGTGAAAAAGCCGCATCAGCTCGCCCAGCATGGCGATATCCTGCGGGCTCTGCCGCAAGGCGGCCAACAGGTTGGCAATACGCGGCGCGTAGTCATCGAGCGCGTACTGGAAGTCGGAAAAACTTTCTTCATCTTCAATGCGATATCGATCCATGCCGGTCTCCGTCATTAGCCTGCGTACTATTTACTGTGCCTGTGTGAACTATAGTTTGCGCCACCACTACGCTGCGAGCTTTTCCAGCCAATACCCTGACGCATGCCAGCAAAGACCCTGATGCCAGTGGTTTTTTATCAGGGCACCACAAAAAACACTTGCCGACATTTGTAAGCGCAGGCAGACTGCGTGCTGCAGTTTTTCAAGTCGTGATCTGTCAGTTGTTGTAGTGGCGTTGCCCGTACCACAGTTTGTCATTTCCCTTGATTGACATGCGCTTTTCTCATACTCAACGCTATTCCATAAGGGAACAGAACATGGCAACCGGTACCGTTAAATGGTTCAATGACTCCAAGGGCTTCGGCTTCATCACTCCGGACAACGGCGGTGACGACGTATTCGCTCACTTCTCCCAGATCAACGCTAAAGGCTTCCGCACCCTGGCTGAAAACCAGCGTGTAAGCTTCGACATCGTGGAAGGCCCGAAAGGCAAACAGGCTTCCAACATCCAGGGTCTGTAATCCAGATACCCGGCTGTACGCCTGAAAAGAAACCCGGATGCCCGCATCCGGGTTTTTTGCATTAACCGCCCCGGAGCAAAACATGGAACTGACCCACGACGATATCATTGCCGCTACCCGCAATTGGCTGGAAAAGGCCGTGATCGGCCTCAACCTGTGCCCGTTTGCCAAGGCGGTGTACGTCAAAGACCAGGTGCGCATCATCGTCAGCGACGCCAAAGACCCGGCCGCGCTGCTGGAGCACCTGATGACCGAGCTGCGCCTGCTGGCCGACAGCGACCCGGAAGAAATCGATACCACGCTGCTGGTGCACCCGTACGTGCTGCAGCGCTTCCTGGACTTCAACGACTTCCTCGAAATTGCCGACGCAGCGCTGGCCGACATGGGCCTGGAGGGGGAATTGCAGGTGGCCGACTTCCACCCCAAATTCCAGTTTGCCGGCACCACGCTGAACGACGTCAGCAACAATACCAACCGCTCGCCATTCCCCACCCTGCACCTGATTCGCGAGAGCAGTATCGACCGCGCCGTGGAAGCCTTTCCCGACGCTGCCACTATTTATGAGCGCAATATTGCCCTGATGCAGGAACTGGGCCGCGAAGGCTGGGAAGCGCTGAATGTCGGCGCCCCGAAAGCCAAATAAGCGACCACCCGGCATTCAGTTTCCATGCCGGCTGCAACACGGCCGCAAGCCAATAAAAAAACCGGCACAGCGCCGGTTTTTTTATTGAGACATTTAAATACTACTGGTTATACGGGCATTTGCCGCGCACATCACGGTAACGCGCCCGGATTAACGGCATGTCGTGTGCAATATCGCCGGTGGGCTGAAACAGACCCATTACCCCGCCCTGTTTACGGGAAAAATCCAGATACCCCAGCGCGATGGGCACCTGTGCACCGCAGGCAATATGGTAAAAGCCGGTCTTCCATTCGCTGACCCGCGAACGGGTGCCTTCCGGCGGCACTGCGACCACCAGGCTGTCGCTGCGCTGGTAGACCTCGATCATCTGCTCTACTAACGAGTTTTTCTGCCGACGATCGACAGAAATGCCACCCAACCAACGCATCATCGGGCCGGCAGGGCCACTGAACAGGGTGTGCTTGCCCATCCAGTACAGTTTGGCACCGCCGGCAAAGCAGAACATCAGCGTAAACGGAAAATCCCAGTTACTGGTATGCGGTGCACCGATCAGCACGTATTTCTTGTCACGCGGGAAATCCCCTACCAGGCGCCAGCCCAGCAGGCGCAGCATGATCAGGGAAAACCAGCGCAACAAAGTGCGCAGCACAGGGGTATCGAAAATGGTGTAGTGCATCCAGAGCAACCGCTAGATAAAAAACGGCGCACTATAACACGTCGCGACCTGCACCAAGCCGGCATTGAAAAGAATACTCGCCGCGGCACATTCGATAGATTTTTCCAGACGAATACAACACTTAAGCAAGCGATTTGCGTCTGCGGCAGCGCAACATGCAATTGGGGCTTGCCAGCCGGCTTGCAGCGGCGTAATAAAGCAGTAATGCAAAGCGGTCAGATTGCTAGATAGAGCAGCATCCCTTACGAAGGAGAAGCCGTCATGTCCCAGTATCAGTCCAAATCTGCTTACTACGAAGTGCGCGCCGAAGTGCGCAGCAACATCCTGGCTGGCAAGCCGATGCCGCGCAGTCGCCCATGTGACATCCGCAATGCCGCCGCCCGACGCGAGATCGAGCGCCGGCGTATCGAACGCGAGTCACAAGAATAAGCGCCATCATCCATTGCGCAAAGCTGCCAGTATGCAGTTTGCGTCACGCTGGCCAGCATTATTAGCTGGCCACATGCTTCTTACGCGCAACAGCCTGCCAGCAGCCTCACCGCAGCAGGCTGCAATAGCAGTCAAGCCTGATCCTTGCCTGCATCCCAGCGGTAGTAAATATCCCACTCCTCCTCATGCGTCAGCATAAATCCGTGACGCAAATAAAACCGGTTGGCCGCGCTGCCGCGCAGCGCCCCCAGCTTGATGGGCACCCCCAGTGCCGCCGCCTCGGCCTGCATTTGCTGCAGTACCGCGCTGCCTACGCCCTGCCCTTGCTGCGCCGGCAGCAGGTAAAAGTGGTCGAGATAGTGGTGGTCGCTTTGCCGGCGACACGCCAGAAAGCCGATACGCTGCCCGGCGCGCACGATCCAGCGGGTAATGGCCGGCTGGTAACTGGCGGCCAAGCGTTCGCGGGCGCGCTGCGGGTCGAAGCGGCCGATGGCGCTGAGGCTGGGCTGCATTGCCGCCAGCCGCAGCGCCAGCAAGGCCTCGAAGTCGTCATCGACACACGGCGCCAGCTGATAGCCCGCCGCTGCCACCGTAGCAGCCAGCGGCTTGCGCATGAACACGCTCAGCGGGTGGTTGGGGTAGTCACCAAACGCTGCGCAGCGCTCAAAACCCTGCGCCGCGTAGAAGGCCAGCGCCGCCGGCTGCAGCGGGCCGGTTTCCAGCATCAACGCCGGGCAGCCTGCTGCCTGCGCGGCGGCGGTCAGCTGCTGCAGCAATAGCGCGGCAACGCCCTGCCGGCGCAACGCCGGCTGCACGTACATGCGCTTGATCTCGCCATAATCGCCGCCCAGCACCACAGCGGCGCAGCCACGCGCCACGCCGTCTGCGTCGCGCGCCACGGCAAAACGCACCTGCGGCTGGGCCAGCGCGGCGATGTCCAAGGTATAGCAGGCTTCGGGCGGGTACAGGCTGCCCTGGTAGGCGTCCAGCTCGGCAATGAGGGCAATGATGTCGGCTTGGTCCGGGTCTTCGAAGGCGATGTGCATGGCAGGCGTCCGGCTGGCGAAAGGTTGGCCGCAAAGAAAAATGGCAGGGTTTTCACCCTGCCATGCCGCAACGCCAATGGCAAGCGTCAAGCGCCCGCTTCCAGTTGGCGCACACGCTCGAACAGACAAACAGTCGCCGCCATCGCCACGTTCAGCGACTCGGCGTGGCCCGGCATCGGAATGCGCACCCGCACGTCGGCGGCGGCCAGCACGGCGGCACTGACGCCGGCGCCTTCATTACCAAAAACGAACGCCACATCGCCGGCCAGCTGCTGGCTGTACAGCGACACGCTGCCTTCCAGATGCGTGACCAGCTTGCGCCCCGGCCAGGCGGCCAGCACGGCGGGCAGATCGGCCGCTTCGTGGATATTGAGTGCAAAGTGCGCGCCCATACCGGCGCGCAATACCTTGGGCGAGTACACGTCGACGCAGCCTTTGGACAGGTAGACATCCCGCACGTTGGCCGCAGCGGCGCAGCGCAGGATGGTGCCCAGGTTGCCCGGGTCTTGCACGTCGTCCAGCATCACGCACGGCGCGCCACTGGCGGTGGCGTGCGCTGCCGGGCGCTGACAGACGGTGAGCACTTCGGACGGCGTGGCCAGCGCGGTGACTTTGGCCAGCACCGGCGTGGACACCAACACCAGGCGGCGGGTATCGAGGCGCGACAACAGCGGCAACAGCTCGCCGTGGTGCTGCGCGCTTTCGTTGACGTAGACGGTGTCGATGGCGAGGCCGGCGTCCAGTGCTGATTGCAGCAGATGGATGCCTTCCAGCACCAGCTGACCGTGTTTGCGGCGGTCGCGGGCATTGGCGAGCAGGCGGCCCAGATGTTTGAGGTCATCGTTGGCCGCCGAAGTCAGAATCTTGTGGAATGTCATGCTTTACAGGGTTATTTGCGACACCCGCGCTACGGTTTCCTTGAAGCGCTGGTAGGTGTCGTCGTCGATCGGTTTGTTGCTGCGGAAGTTGTCGACGTAGAACACCCCGGCCAGCGTATGGCCGGTAAACACCGACATGCTGGCAAAGGCGCTCTCGCCAATGTGATTGAAAAATTCGTCGCCGTATTTGCGCGCCAGCTGGATGCGGGTGGCCATCGGCGCGTGGAAGCTTTGCGGCTTGCTGGCCAGCAGGTTGAAAAAGCTGCCCGGCTCCAGCGATACCGCCAGCTTGCGCAGCGGGTCTTTGTCGTCCAGCCCCACCTGGTAGCGCAGGCGCAAGGTATGGCTGGGCTGGTCGTAACGCAGGAAGAAAATGCGCTCCAGCTTGAGGTCGTTGGCAAAGTGGCGGATGGACTCGCGCAGCGCCAGGTCCAGCTGCTCGGCGCTGCTGAGCGTGGAAACCGGGTTTTGCTGCAGCACGCTGGGGAACGGGCCTTCCATGTACATATAGGCTCGGGCGCTGTAGGTGTAGCCGGTAGCACGCGGGTTGCGCGCAATCTGCAGGATGGCCTGCTGCACCACGCGGTGCGCGTCTTCCGGGCTGCAACCCATCAGCTTGGCGGCCGCCTCGATGCCGACGTTCCACTGCGGTCGCCACCAACCCTGGTCCACGCCGTTGGCGGTGGCAATGGCCAACTTCAGCAACTGCTTGCGGCGGTTGCCCGGGCCGGTACCCAGGTTGGCCAGCAAACCGCTGGGCAGCGGCATCTTCTGGATGAACTGCTCCAGCAGCTTGGGGTATTCGGTCTTGAATACCTCGGACACTTCCTGCAGCAGCGGGCCTTGCGGGACGCGGTTGCGGTAAATCAGGTACAGGCAGGCCGGCAGGTTGTACACCAGCGCCGCCAGGAAGCAGTCTTCCACCTTGTAGTCGTCCAGCATCGCCAGCCAGCCCTTGATGGTGAAGGCGGCAATGCGGCTGCGGCCCAGCCAGTCACCCAGCGCGTCCATCACGTCTTCATCCAGCTTGCCACGGCTGACTTCCAGCACCGGGATATTGCGAAAGCGGGTATTGACCGCTTCCAGCCCCAGCATCATCAGCATCTGCTCGACGGTGGGGTTGGCCTCGCTGCGTTGCAGCGCCTTGCTGGCGCCCACTACCCGCAGCAGGTCCAGCAACAGGAAGGGGTCGGACAGCGTCAGGTTGGACAGATCGGCAAACGCGATCTGGTCGGGGTGCTGGCCCATCATCTGGCGCACCTTCTGCGCGGTGCCAGGCAGTATCGGCCAGCGGTTTTCTGCCAGGGAAGACAACCAGTTAGCAAGTTCCATGCGGATGACGCCAGATCAAGAGTTCTTTTTGCAATACGCCCTGCAGCGGCAGGCGCTGGTCGGGCTCTTGGGCATTGATGGTGAAAGTATTACTTATCAGCCAGCTATTTGCGCAGCATTTGTTTAAGAACTGCTGCCACACCCTGTCCATCGGGACAGGGGACAGAAACGCATGCACCACATCGAACGCGGCCCAGTCCTGCTGCCAAAAGTTGCCGTAACACAGGCGAGCGTTGCCGGGGCGGCCAGCCAGCACATGGCGCAGGCGGCTGTACAGCCAGGGCAGCACGGCGTTTTCCACGCCGGTTACCTGTACATCCGGCCGCAGTTGCGCCAAGCGCAGCACCACGCGACCGTCGCCGCTGCCCAGGTCCAGCACGCGGGCGCCGTGTGGCAGCCAAGCGGCCAACGCGGCCGTACTTTCACGCGACGACAGGTACAGCGGCACTTGCTCGGTTAGCGCATTGCGTGACACGGCATAGGTGAGCACGAAGGCCAACAGGTATACCCACGGTGGCAGCGCCAGCCACAAGGCCAGCATCAGCAAGGGGCCGAACGCCGCGTGTTGCCAGCGCGCCAAGCCGCGCTGACGTGCCAGTGCCGCCAACAGCAAGGCCAGCGCCGCCTGCAGCAGCGCCCAATATAACGGCTGCGCCAGCGGCGCTATAAAGTAAAACGCCAGCAAGGCGGCCAGCAGCTGGATAAGCAGCGTACGCAGAACTACGCGCAGCATTACTGGCCGCCAGCCGGGGCGACGGCAGCTGCAGCTTGTTGCGGCGTACTGACGCTAGCACCGCTTAAGTCTGCATCCTGCGAAATCAGACCATCACCGCGAATGCGGGCTTCCGCTTCCTTATTGAGGATAACAATGGCGATACGGCGGTTTTCCGGGCTGAACACGTTCTGCTTGTTAAACGGGTCGGCCGCACCCAGGCCCACCACGCGCAGCACTTTCTCGTCCAGCATGCCACCAGCCACCATTTCACGGCGCGCCGCGTTGGCACGGTCGGACGACAGTTCCCAGTTGGTGTAACCGGCGTCGCTCCCAGAGAAACGATTGGCATCGGTATGGCCGGAAATGCTGATCTTGTTATCGAGTTCGTTCAACTCGCGGCCGATCGACTGCAAAATCTCGCGGGTATGGCCCAACGGTGCAATACCGCCAGACTGGAACATCGGCCGGTTCTGCTCATCGATGATCATGATGCGCAGGCCGTCCGGCGTCATTTCCATTTTCACCTGATTCTTGAACTGCTTCATCAGCTCGGTCTTGTTCAGGCTTTCGTCCAGCTTGTTCTGCAGACGTTGCTGCAGCTTGTTAAGTTTTTGCGCCTCTTCTTCAGCCTTGGCCGGGTCGGGGTTACCCTTGCGTACCAAGCCGGCCGATTTGGTCAGGTCGGTACCGCCACCCTTGATCACAGACGTGGACGCACCGGCACCCTCACCGCCTTGCAATGCAGTCTTGAGCGGTGACTTGAAGAAATCGGAGATGCCGCTCAGGGTACCCTGCGAGGTGGAACCCAGCAGCCACATCAACAGGAAAAAGGCCATCATGGCGGTAACGAAGTCGGCATAAGCAATCTTCCATGCCCCGCCATGGTGACCATGGCCACCTTTCTTGATCTTTTTGACGACTATGGGGCGTTGTGATTCGTCAGCCATGCTTGCAGCCCTTGTTAGCTCGGTGTTTGGGGCCGGCGCCTGCGGGCACCTGCCTGTATACGGACAGGCGCCATCGGGATCACAAGCTGCAGCATAGCGTGCAGCGGGCGGCGCCAGGGTTGGCCGCACAATGGGCGCGGCCAACCCTTATCTTACTACATGACCTGCAGCTTCGGCAGGCCGGCTCGCCTGCCATCCGGCATGGCGCGGGCCGCTGCCGGCAAAGAAAAACCCCTTCCGGGCGGAAGGGGTTGGTCTTGGCGTGCCGGGCGGCAGGGTCAGGCCAGACCTTTTTCCTTCAGCTTGCGCTCGAAGGTTTCCATGCAGCGGGCGGCGGTGGCCAGCATCTGGTCGATCTCGTCCTTGCTGATCACCAGCGGCGGCGCCGACACGATGTGGTCGCCGCAGGCCCGCATGATCAGGTTGTTGGCAAAGAAGATGTCACGGCACATCAGGCCGATCTCGCCCCAGTTGTCGAACAGCTCGCGCGTTTGCTTGTTTTTCACCAAGGTGAACGCCTGGATCAGGCCCACACCGCGGATGTCGTCCACGTGATCGAACTGGCTGAAGGTTTCGCGCCAGCGCTGCTGCATGTACGGGCCGATGTCTTCCTTCACGCGCTGCACGATGCCTTCGTCGCGCAGTGCCTTCACGTTGGCGTGCGCCACGGCGGCGGCTACCGGGTGGCCGGAATAGGTAAAGCCATGGTTGAAGTCACCGCCGGCCGCCAGCGTGGCGGCCACTTCGTCGTTGACGAACACCGCGCCGATCGGCAGGTAGCCGGAAGACAGACCCTTGGCCGTGGTGTAGATGGCCGGCTGGAAGCCGAAATGGGTCTGACCGAACCACTCGCCGGTACGGCCAAAGCCGCAGATCACTTCGTCGGCCACCAGCAGGATGTCGTACTTGCGGCAGATGCGCTCCACTTCCGGCCAGTAGGTGGACGGCGGCACAATCACGCCACCAGCGCCCTGGATCGGCTCGCCGACGAAAGCGGCTACCTTGTCGGCGCCGATTTCCAGAATCTTTTCTTCGATCCAGCGCGCCGCAGCCACGCCGAATTCTTCCGGCGTCATGTCTTTGCCGTGTTTGTAGTACCACGGCTGCTCAACGTGGGCGATGCCCGGAATCGGCAGGTCGCCCTGTTCGTGCATATAGCTCATGCCACCCAGGCTGGCACCGCCGATGGTGGAGCCGTGGTAGCCGTTCCAGCGACCGATCAGGGTTTTCTTCTGCGGCTTGCCTTTGACGTCCCAGTAGCGGCGCACCATGCGGATCATGGTGTCTACCGACTCGGAGCCGGAGTTGGTGTAGAACACGTGGTCGAAACCCTGCGGCGCCACCTCGGCCAGCAGGTGCGACAACTCCACCACCGCCGGGTGGGAAGTCTTGAAGAAGGTGTTGTAGTAGGCCAGTTCGTCCATCTGGCGCTTGGCCACATCGGACAGGTCCTTGCGGCCGTAGCCGATGTTCACGCACCACAGGCCGGCCATGCCGTCCATGATCTTGTTGCCTTCGCTATCCCACAGGTAAATACCATCGGCACGGGTGATCATGCGTACACCCTGCTCGTTCAGCGAAGCGGTATCGGTAAAGGGGTGCAGGTGGTGGGCGGCATCCATGTCGCGCCAGGCTGCGGTATTGCGTTGCTGCGTCATTTCTACTCTCCAGTTGACGCCGCCTGCGGGGCCAGGGTTGGCCGCAGGCGGGTGCACATTATCGTTATGGGATTACACGTGCAGCAGCAGGAATTTGCGTTCCCACGGGCTGATCACGCGGAAGTACTCGGAGAATTCTTTCTCTTTCATACCCACATACATCTTCACGAAGCGCGGGCCAAGGATCTCGGCGATGTCGCTGCAGTTCTTCAGGCGCACCAGCGCTTCTTCGGTGCCGTGCGGGAACTGGAACGGCAGTTCGTAGGCGTCGCTGGACAGCGGGTCACGCGGCTTGATCTTGTTGACCATACCGAGGTAGCCGCAGGCCAGGGTGGCGGCCATGGCGATGTACGGGTTGACGTCCACGCCCGGTACGCGGTTTTCCACGCGGCGGGCAGCCGGCGACGAGTGCGGTACGCGCAGGCCGACGGTGCGGTTGTCGTAGCCCCACTCCACGTTGGTCGGCGCGGCGGTGTAGCGCGACAGACGGCGATAGCTGTTCACATACGGGGCAAAGAACGGCATGCACTCCGGCAGGTAGTGCTGCAAGCCGCCGATGAAGTGCAGGAAGTCGTCCGACGGGCTGCCATCGGCGTTGCTGAAGATGTTCTTGCCGGTTTCGATGCTGCACACGCTCTGGTGCACGTGCATGGCGCTGCCCGGCTCGCCTTCCATCGGCTTGGCCATGAAAGTGGCATACATGTTATGACGGAATGCAGCCTCGCGCACTGTCCGCTTGAACAGGAACACCTGGTCACATAAGTCCAGCGCATTGCCGTGCAGGAAGTTGATTTCCATCTGCGCGGTGCCGATCTCGTGAATCAGGGTGTCCACTTCCAGGTTCTGGGCGTGGCAGTAGTCATAAATGTCTTCGAACAGCGGGTCGAACTCGTTGACCGCATCGATGGCGTAGGAGCGACGGCCGAATTCGGCGCGACCGGTACGGCCTACCGGCGGTGCCAGCGGGATGTCCGGATCGGGGTTCGGCGACAGCAGGTAGAACTCCATCTCGGGTGCCACAACCGGCGCCCAGCCCTTGTCTTCGTACATTTTCAGTACGCGACGCAGCACGTTACGCGGTGCCACTTCCACCGGCTGGCCGTCGGCGCGGAAGGCGTCGTAAATCAGCTGGGCGGTAGGGTCGGTAGCCCACGGTACGTAGCGCAGGGTGTTGGGGTCGGGCAGCAGGACCATGTCTGGGTCGGTCAGGTCCAGCATGCTGTCGTCGGGGT
Source organism: Vogesella sp. (assembly GCF_046297735.1). Classification (NCBI taxonomy): domain Bacteria; kingdom Pseudomonadati; phylum Pseudomonadota; class Betaproteobacteria; order Neisseriales; family Chromobacteriaceae; genus Vogesella; species Vogesella sp. Next base: position 38,610 of record NZ_JBKBHK010000001.1, on the reverse strand, counting down.
AGTCGCCGGTAACGGTCTGGATCAGTACCGCTTCCGGCAGGCGCATTTCCGACTCGGAAACAAACTTGTCCTTCGGTACGATCTTGCCGCGTGCAACGCCGGTCATGTCCGGCACAATGCACTCCATCTCGGTAATACGGTGCTCGCGCAGCCATTCAAACATTTGGTGACTCATGATGCATTTCCTCTATTTTCCGGTCTGTGCCGGAAGGTTTTGCCGAGTACGCGTCTATTGGTTTCGACGCATACGGCGCTCCCGGCAAGCGTCGCCGAAAGCCTTCAAAATTGCCTGGGAGACTTTGTTGTCCCAGTACTTCCACTCCGGGTGCCACTGCACGGCGTAGGCAAAACCCGGCGCCTTGGCAAAGCGGTAGGCCTCCACCAAGCCATCCTCGGCGCGGGCTTCCACTTCCAGGCCGTCGGCCAGGCGCTTGATGCCCTGCTGGTGGATGGAGTTGACCATCGCGTTGTCACAGCCCAGCCAGCCGCGCAGCCAGCTGCCCTCAGCCAGCTGCACCGGGTGCGCCGGGCCGTACATGTGCTCCACGTCCTGGGTATCCGGCTCGCGATGGTCGTGCAGCCCCGGCACTTCCTGCACGTGCTGATGCAGCTCGCCCCCCATCGCCACGTTAATCTCCTGGAAGCCGCGGCAAATGCCCAGCAAGGGCACGCCTTCGGCAACCAGCATGTCGATCAGCGGCAACGTGGTAGCATCGCGCGCCTTGTCGTGCAGCGTGCCCTCACGGCTGGGCTCGCCCTGATAGTGGTGCGGTTCCACATTGGAAGGCGAGCCTGGCAGCAGCACGCCGTCGACCAGGTCGACAATGGCGCGCAGCTGGCTGGCATCGCCCAACGAAGGGATAAGGATGGCAACGCCCCCGGCCCCGCCCACCGCGGCGGTGATGTACTTCTCACCCACCGCGTGGAACGGAAACAGGCCGATCTGCTTGACGTCGCAGGGAATCCCGATAATGGGTTGCTGCATAGTGTCCTCGTTTGCTCAGCCTGCCGCCCCGGCGGCCACCAGCGGGTCTACGTACGGGTAGCCCAGGTCGCGCGCCACGGCGGCGTAAGTAATCTTGCCACGGCACACATTCAGGCCGTGACGCAGGTGCACGTTATCGGTAATGGCCTGCACCCAGCCCTTGCCTGCCAGTTCCAGCGCGTACGGCAAGGTGGCATTGGTCAGTGCCATGGTGGAGGTCCGCGCCACGCCGCCCGGCATGTTGGCCACGCAGTAGTGCACGATACCGTCCACGATGTAAGTCGGGTCCTGGTGCGTGGTAGCGCGGCTGGTTTCGAAACAGCCGCCCTGGTCGATTGCCACGTCCACCAGTACCGCACCCGGTTTCAGGTGCTTCAGCATGGCGCGGCTCACCAGCTTGGGCGCCGCCGCACCCGGGATCAGCACGGCGCCGACGATCATGTCGGCTTCGCGGATGCTGTCCTCGATGTTGGCCGCATTCGACATCAGCGTCTTGATGCGGCCACCGAATACCATGTCTATCTCTTTCAGGCGCGCCAACGACTTGTCCAGCAGCGTGACGTCGGCGCCCAGTCCCATCGCCATGCGGGCGGCATTCAACCCTACCACACCGCCCCCGATCACCACCACCCGGGCCGGTGCCACGCCAGGCACACCGCCCAGCAGCACGCCGCGGCCGCCTTGCGCTTTTTCCAGCGCGTGCGCCCCGGCCTGCACCGCCATGCGGCCGGCCACTTCGGACATCGGCGCCAGCAGCGGCAGCCCGCCGCGCTCGTCGGTAACCGTCTCGTAGGCGATGGCGACAGCACCCGATTCCACCAGCAGACGGGTCTGCTCCGGGTCCGGCGCCAGGTGCAGGTAGGTAAACAGCAGCTGGCCGGGGCGCAGCATGCGGCACTCTACCGGTTGCGGCTCTTTCACCTTGATGATCATCTCGGCCTGGGCGAACACCTCTTCGGCGTGGGCGGCAATACCGGCCCCAGCCTGCAGGTAGTGTTCGTCGGTAAAACCGATCGCCAGACCGGCCTGCGTCTGCACCATCACCTTGTGGCCAGCGGCCACCAGCTCACGCACACCGGAGGGGGTAAGGCCCACGCGGTACTCATGATTTTTGATCTCCTTCGGAACGCCGATTAACATAGCTGTCTCCTTTGGTGGTGTCGTGAATATTTAGCATCAGTTGTTTAAAAAAATCTACAACAAGCTTGCAGTCACACAGGGATTTTGACTATAACTTGCACACCTTGCAAAGAAATTTCGTTATTGCAGCGCAGCAGCTGAGCAGAAACTGGTCAAAATCCTTATCATCGCACGTCTAAAATTATTAACATTTGGATTGGACAGGAACATATGGATGTTGGTGCACGACTCAGGATGGTTCGCGAACGCATGGGGCTTTCCCAACGCGAACTCGCCAAAAGGGCCGGCGTGACAAACGGCACGATCTCGCTGATCGAGCAAAACCGCGTCAGCCCCTCCATCAGCTCGCTGCGCAAGGTACTGGAAGGCTTGCCGATGACGTTGTCGGATTTCTTTACCTTCGATACCGAGCCGCAACAGGCTCATGTGTTTTATAGCAGCGAAGAGCTTCCCAATCTGGGCAACGACCAGATCCAGCTGCTGCTGGTGGGCACCGCCCATCCACGACGCGACATTGCCATCCTGCGCGAGGTATACCAGCCCGGTGCCGACACCGGCCCTGACATGCTGGTACATGAAGGGCAGGAAGGCGGCGTGGTATTGAAAGGGAATATGGAAATCACTGTGGGCAACGAAGTACGCGTACTGGGCCCGGGCGATTCCTACTATTTCGACAGCAAGCAGCCGCACCGTTTCCGCAACGTTGGCACCGACACCTGTGAAATCGTGAGCGCGAGCTCGCCGCCAACGTTCTAAGCCGCTCCGCCAGGCGGGGCGCACCCGACACCACAAAGGAGAAACACCATGGCTCGCACCCATGCAGAATGGCAGGCTCTGGCCAGCCAGCTCACCATCGAAGGCCGCGCATTTATCGACGGCCAGTACGTCACGGCTGCAGACGGGCGCACGTTTGACTGTATCAACCCGGCAACCGGCGCCAAGCTGGCCGACATCAGCTGGGCCGGCGACGCCGAGGTGGAGCAGGCGGTCGCCGCCGCCCGCCGCGTATTCGACAGCGGCAAGTGGTCGGGCCTGGCCCCGCTGGTGCGCGGCCGCATCCTGAAGCGCTTTGCCGCCCTGATCCGCGAACACAAGGACGAGCTGTCGCTGCTGGAAACACTGGACGCCGGCAAGCCGATCGGCGACACCACCACCGTGGACGTACCGGGCGCTGCCTACTGCGTGGAATGGTTTGCCGAAGCCATCGACAAGATCGGCGGCGAAGTCGCCCCGGTGGATCCGAAACTGGTTGGCCTGGTGACCCGCGAAGCCATCGGTGTGGTGGCAGCCATCGTGCCGTGGAACTTCCCCATCCTGATGGCCAGCTGGAAGTTCGGCCCGGCGCTGGCCGCCGGCAACGCTGTCATCGTCAAGCCGTCGGAAAAATCGCCGCTCACCGCCATCAGGTTGGCCGCACTGGCCAAAGAAGCCGGCATGCCGGACGGCGTGTTCCAGGTGTTGCCGGGTGCCGGCGACGTGGGCAAGGCACTGGCCATGCACATGGATATCGACTGCGTCGCCTTTACCGGCTCCACCGGCGTGGGCAAGCTGATCGCTACCTACGCCGCGCAGTCCAACCTCAAGCGCGCCTGGCTGGAGCTGGGCGGCAAGTCGCCCAACATCATCCTGCCGGACTGCCCGGACCTGGCCCGCGCCGCCAACACCGCCGCCGGCGCCATCTTCTACAACATGGGTGAGATGTGCACCGCCGGTTCGCGCCTGCTGGTACACAAGGATATCAAGGACGCCTTCCTGGCCGAGTTCAAGAAAGCCGCTGCCGCCTACCAGCCGGCCGACCCGCTGGACCCGGCTACCAGCATGGGCGCCATTGTTGACCGCATCCAGTACGACAAGGTGCTGGGCTACATCGCCAAAGCGCGCGAGGAAAACTGCGAACTGGTGTGTGGCGGCAACGCTACCCGCACCGACGAAGGCCTGTTCATCGAACCTACTGCCTTCGTGTGCCCGCGCCCGGACATGACCATCTGCCGCGAGGAAATCTTCGGCCCGGTGCTGTCCATCATCACCTTCAGCGACGTGGAAGAAGCCATCCGCATCGCCAACGACACCGAATACGGCCTGGCCGCCGCGGTGTGGACTAGCAACGTCACCACCGCACACCAGGTGTCGCGCCGCCTGCGCGCCGGTACCGTGTGGGTGAACTGCTACGACGAAGGCGGCGACATGAACTTCCCGTTCGGCGGCTTCAAGCAGTCCGGCAATGGCCGCGACAAATCGCTGCACGCGCTGGAAAAATACACCGAGCTGAAGTCGACGCTGATCAAGCTGTAAGCCCGCGCCCTACCCAGCCAAGCCTGCCGCGTGCAGGCTTTTTTCATGTCTGGCCGGCACCCGCACACGGACAAAATGTCCCAGCACGGTGCCGGCAAGACAGAAAGTCGCACTTGGCGTGTAAGCCGGCACCCCGTTTGTGCGACTGACTCGCCAGAAGCGTAAGCCAGGCCACGCTGCGGCCAACCTTGCGGCGCCGTTGCGGGGCTGGCAAGCTGCTTGCTTGTTACCCCCTTGTCTGAACGCTAACCCGGGACCTCCCCATGCTGTCCGATCGCTTTGGCCGCACCATCGACTACCTGCGCATCTCGGTAACCGACCGCTGCGACCTGCGCTGCAGTTATTGCATCCCCAAAGGCTTCAAGGGCTTCGAGGAGCCGGCCAACTGGCTGACCTTCGACGAAATCGAACGTGTCATCGCGGCGTTTGCCCGCCTGGGCACCCGCCGCTACCGCCTTACTGGTGGCGAGCCGCTGCTGCGCCGCCACCTGCCACAGTTGGCCGCCAGGCTGGCCGCACTGCCTGGCGTGGACGACCTGTCGCTCTCCACCAACGGCACCCAGCTGGCGAGCCAGGCCGATGCGCTGTACGCCGCCGGCGTGCGCCGCTTGAATGTGAGCCTGGATTCGCTGCGCGAAGACTGCGTGCACGACATCACCGGCAGCCGCAACCTGGACCAGGTGCTGGCCGGCCTGCGCGCCGCCCGCGACGCCGGCTTTGCCAGCATCAAGATCAATATGGTGCCGCTGGCCGGCGTCAACGAAGCCGACATCGAACCGATGGTGGCCTATTGCATCGACAACGGCCTGATCCTGCGCCTGATCGAGGCCATGCCGATGGGCAGTACCGGCCAGCAAACTCGCGGTGTGGACCTGCAACCGGTGCTGGCGCGCCTGCAACAGCGCTTTGGCCTGCGGCCAACGTGCAAGACGCTGGGCGGTGGCCCGGCCCGCTACTGGGAAAGCGCCGACGGCCAGTTCACGCTAGGGCTGATCACGCCGATCTCGCAACACTTCTGCGCCACCTGCAACCGCGTGCGGCTGTCGGTGGATGGCACGCTCTACATGTGCCTGGGGCAGGAGGAGCGCTTTGAGCTGCGCCCGCTGCTGCGCGCCGGCTGCAGCGACGCCGAGCTGGAAGCCGCCATCCGCGCTGCCATCGAACTGAAACCGGAAAAGCACGAATTCATCGAGCAACCACAGCGCGTGGTGCGCTTCATGTCGATGACCGGCGGCTGAGCCACTGTTGGTGGTAAGGTAGTCAGGCATGCAGGCACCCCGGCACGGCGAGCAGCCGTGCTTACCCGGCAGCAACCGTCAACACCACGACATGAAAGGTAATCGATATGGCTGGCTGGTTTGAACTGAGTAAAAGCAGTGATGAGCAGTTCCGTTTCGTACTGAAGGCAGGTAATGCCGAAACCATTCTGACAAGCGAGTTGTACAAGACGCGAGCCTCGGCAGAAAACGGCATCGCCTCGGTGCAGACCAATAGCGGCAATGCCGAGCGTTACGACAGCAAAGAGGCAGCCAACGGCAAGTTTTACTTCAACCTGAAGGCGGCCAACCATCAGATCATCGGCAGTAGCCAGATGTACGCCAGCGCAGCATCACGCGACAAAGGCATCGCTTCGGTGATGAGTAATGGCAGCAGTACCGTGATCAAAGACCTGACCTGAGCCTGCCCTCGCCATGACAAAGCCCCGCCTGCCGTGCAAGCGGGGCTTTTCACATCAAGCCGGTACGCGCAGAAGCCAGCCACCCGCCCCTGCATCGACCACCCCGGCGTCAAACCAGCACGGCGCGAACAGGTAAGCAATCATTCCACATCAGAATCAAAACCATAAAAATGATTCATTTCACGAATGAGATGACCATCCCTATACTGTAATCACTCTCTGTGTTGTGTTGTGGCTCGTAAGCGCAATGCCCTGATTTCACTTGTCCGCCCCACCCATCGGGTGCCGCGTGGCAAGCCAAGATGAGCATCCTTATACGAGCGTTGTGCCGGCTATATGCCGGCCATTTTTTTGCCTGCTCGCCGCGCAACACGCCCCCCTCTGGCCTTGCGGCCAAGCTAGCCTGCCCGGCTCATGGCGATTTCAAGCTGTGCCAGCGCGGCGGCATCATTGGCATTGGCAAAAGCCATGTCGTCAAAATCCACCGTCACCACGTTCAACCCTGCCAGCCAGCCGCGTATGCTGCGCCCACCTGCCGCCAGATAGGCTGGCAAACCGGCCAGTGCCGTCACGCGCAGCAACAGGCACGCCGGCTGCGGCCCGTGCGCCGTCACCGGCATGGCGGCGTCGGCATCGCCCAGCGCCTGCGCCAGGCGGCTTACCAGGTCAGCGGGCAGTAGCGGCGTGTCGCACGGGGCGGTTTGCAACAGTGTCACGGCAGGCGGCAAGCTGGCCGCTGCCGTCGCCAAGGCCGCCAGCGGGCCCATGCCCTGCCAGTGCGGCGCATCCAGCCACACCGGCTGCCCGCTGGCCGCATAGTCATCGAGGTGGCGATTAGCGCTGATCGCCAGCCAACCCACTTGCGGCAACAGGGCCTGCAATACATGACGGTATAAAGGTTGGCCGCACAATCGCTGCAAGCCCTTGTCTACCCCGCCCATACGGCGGCCTTCGCCGCCCGCCAGAATCAGCGCACCGATCATGCTTGCTCCTCCGGCCAGCGCAGCTGGCGCTGGCTGCAAAAGTGGCGGGGGCGTCCATCCACCGGGTCGGTAAACGCGATGCTGCGCGCCAGCAGCGCCAATGGCTGGCTGAAGTCGTCGTCGGCCTTGTCGTGGCGGAACACCGGGTACCACGGGTCGTGCCGGATGGGCACGCCCAGCGCCGCCATATGCGCCCGCAGCTGGTGCTTCTTGCCGCTGGACGGCTGCAGCCGGTAGTGCGCCCAGCCGCCCTGCTGCCGGATCAGGCTGATGCGGGTATGGCTGTTCGACTCGCCCGGCACCACGCTCATCACGAACTCGCCGGGGCGCTCCTGCAACCGGCAGGCGTAGTCCAGCGGTAGCGGCTGCGCCGGCGGCCACGGTGCGATGGCCTCGTACTCCTTGCTAACCTGCTGCTGCTCGAACAGGCGCTGATAGGCACCACGGCAGGCCGGGTCCACGCAGAACACCAGCACGCCGGCGGTTTCGCGATCCAGCCGGTGGATGGGGCTGACGGCGGCCAGCCCCGGCTGCTGCCGCAGCCGCGTCAGCACCGTTTGCTGCAGGTGGCGTCCACCCGGCACACAGGCCAGAAAGTGCGGCTTGTCCACCACCAGCAAGCGATCGTCACGAAACAGGATGGGTGCCTCGAACGGTACCGTTACCTCGCCCGCCACCTGACGGAAGTACCAGATACGTTGCCCGGCGCGGTACGGCGCCGGCGAGGGCAACGGTTGGCCGCCATCGTCCCACAGCTGGCCAGCGGCCAGCCGCTGCGCCCAGCTGGCCGCCACATGCGGAAAGCGGGCTTGCAGGAAAGCAAGCAAATCCGGCCACGGGCCGGCGGGCAATACCAGACAGCTGGCGGCCACGCCGTCACGCGGCGGCACGGGGGAAACGGGAGCAGACATCAAAGATTGGTGTACGGGTTGCCGCAAAGCGGGCATTTTACCGGATAATGCCGGCTTTCCATGACGAAAGCCTTGTCTGCCATGAAACACGTCGCCCTTAGCGAGCAGGACTACCAGCGCCTGTCCGCCACCCTGACCCGCCTGGCCCCGCAAGGCGCGATGAGCCTGGAAAAACTGGACGGCTTCTTTGCCGCCCTGCTGTGCGGCCCGGAAGCAATCAAGCCGGTAGAGTGCCTGCCCGCCATCCTGGGCGCCGCTTTCGACGACGAAGAGGCGTTCCGCACGCCCAAGGCGATGGACCAGTTCGTGCGCCAGCTCAGCGGCCACTGGCTGGACATCGCCCACACGCTGCAGCAAGGCCTGCCGTTCCAGCCGTGGCTGGACGAAGACGAACACGGCCAGGTGCACGGCAATGCCTGGGCCGAGGGCTTCAGCGAAGGCATGCAGCTGATGCACGAAGACTGGACCTTGCTGTTCGACGATGCCGACGCCGCCCCGGCGCTGGCGCCGATCATGGCACTGGCGTTCGAGCACCACCCCGACCCCGACATGCGCCCGTTCCTGGCCGGCGTCAGCGACGCGCAGCGCGAACTGTGGCTGGGCGAAATCAGCGACGCGGTAGCGCGCATCCACGCTTTCTTTGCCCGCTTGCGCGCCGAAATTGCCGCCGCCGAGGCCGACGCGGAGGACGAAGCATGAGCAGCCAGGCCGCCCTGTTCTGGAACCCGCGCTTTGCCGGCGAACAGTACGCCTACGGCAGCGCGCCCAACGACTTCCTGAAGGCGCAGGCCAGCCGGCTGGCCGCCGGCAGCCGCGTGCTGAGCCTGGGCGAAGGCGAAGGCCGCAACGCCATCCACCTGGCCAGCCTGGGGCACGACGTCACCGCGGTTGACGCCGCCCACACCGGCCTGATCAAGCTGCTGCAGCGGGCGGCGCGCGAGAGCCTGACCGTCACCGCCACACTGGCCGACCTGGCCGATTACGCCATCCCCCCGGCGCACTGGCACGCCATCGTGTCCATCTTCTGCCACCTGCCACCCGCGCTGCGCCGTACGGTACTGCGCGACTGCGTGCGCGGCCTGGCGCCTGGCGGGCTGTTCATTCTGGAAGGCTACACCCCGCGCCAGCTGGGCTTCGGCACCGGCGGCCCCAAGGATGTGGCACTGCTGCTGGAGCCGGACGATATCCGCGCCGAACTGGACGGGCTGGAGCTGCTGCACTTTGCCGAAGTACAGCGCGAGGTGGTGGAAGGCAGCCTGCACACCGGCATGGCCGCCGTGCTGCAGGTGGTGGCGCGCAAACCGGGCCCCACCGCAGCCTGAGCGGCAGCCAAACCACAACGCCCTGCCAGGCTGGCCCGGCAGGGCGTTTGCGTGACACCGCCTTAGCTACGGCGTCGCTGCCTGGTGGCGCGCCAGTAGCGTAGCCAGTTGGCCGCTTTGTGCCAGCTGAGACAACTGCGTATCCAACTGCCGCAACAGCACCTCCGCGCCGGGATAACGCCGCGATACCATGAAATGCAGCGGCACCGGCACCAAGCCAGGCAGCAGCCGCAACTGCAAACGGCTGCCCTCCACACCCAACAAACCCAGTAGTTGCAGCCCGCGGCCAACCTCGGCGTATTCGGCAAAGCCGCGACAGCGGCCGGCCTGCAGTTTCTTCATCACCAGCAGATAGCTGGACGAGCCCTCGTCCACGTCTTCCGGCTTCAACCCGAATGGTGCGTAGTTGAAACCGGTCAGCCCGCACAATGGCAAGCTGGCGGCGGCGCCAGGCCACAGGAAAACTGCCGGACGCAGATGCAGGTATTGGCGCGAAAACAAAAACTGCCGCGCCCGCTCCGGCGAAAAGGTCGCCCCCATCACGATTTGCACCTGGCGCCCCTGCTCGGCCAGACTCAGGCAGCGGCGGAACGGCAGCAGCGCAAACTCGGGGCGGAAAGCACTGCTGGCCAGCGCGGCGTGCAGCACGTCGGGCGAATAACCCAGCACCGGGCGGGCATTGTTGTGCTGCGGCGGGCCAAAGTAGGAAGACGGCGGCCAACCGTTTTCGCCACCGCAGGCCACCACGGTTTCGGCCCTCGCTGCCGGCCACATCAGCAGCAGCGCTATCGCCAATATCAGCCGTTTCATTGCACCCTTTCTTATCGAGACCCGCAGCCTAGCAGCGCCCTTCGCACGCCACAAGCCTGACATGCCCGACCTGGGCCGGAACGCACCATTTCTATAAAACAACACAAAAACAACACCCTGCATCCGGAACGAAAATCGCGCTTGCCTTTGCTTTTGAATACGTACAAAATCAGAAGCAAGGAGATCACAGACATGACACAAGGTGGAAAACGCGAAGGCGCAGGCCGCAAATCGCGCTTCGGCGGCGACAAAACCGTGGCCATGCGCGTGCCGGAACCGCTAAAGCCGGTACTGGAAAGCTGGCTGGACGAATACCGCACGCTGCGTTCGCTGCGCAACAACGGCGCTGGCGATATCGCCCTGCTGGGCGAAGCGCTGAAAAACCTGTCGCTGCCGCTGTTTGCCAGCCGCGTGCCGGCCGGCTCGCCCGTCGCCGCCGACGACCTGAAAGAAGCCGACATCGACCTCAACGAGCACCTGGTGCGCAAACCGGCTGCTACCTTTCTGGTCACCGTCAAAGGCGACTCCATGCTCAATGCCGGCATCCACGACGGCGACCTGCTGGTAGTAGACCGCTCGCTGGAACCGCGTAACGGCAAGGTAGTGGTGGCCGTGATCAACGACGAGCTGACGGTGAAACGGCTGGAGCGCTCGGCCGGCCGCATCCGCCTGCTGCCGGAAAACCCGGACTACAAACCGATAGAAGTACCCGAAGACGCCAGCTTCTTCATCTGGGGCGTCGTCACCAATGTCATTCATGCAGTTGACTGATCAGGAGCCCGCACCATGAACAAGCAACATGACACCGTGAAAATGATGTTTCGCGACTGGAAGCGCCTGCCGCGCGCCTTCCGCGCCGTGATCGAAGGCCAGCCGCAAGTACTGCTGACCCGCACCGGCCGCAGCTACTACGCGCCGGTAGAGTTTGTCGGCTAAGCTTTTGCCCCGCGTGCACGGCCCGTACCGCTGCCACGCGGCTTACCGCGTCCGCCCCGCCCCGGCCCCTTACAGGCCCGATGTTGGCCGCCATCCAGCCCCTGCCAGCCGGCGGGGGCTTTGCCTTGGCAGTGACGACCCAATCGCATCCCCTACGGCAAAAGCAGCGCGCCGTCTGAATACCAGCCACACCCGGGCCCTGCTTTTTTAAAACATATCACATAGAATTCGTGCAATATCTGTCGTAGACAAACTGGGTGCACACGCGCCGTGCCCACCCGCCCGCCACGGAGTTGCCCCATGCTGCCCGACCACCCTGTCATCCGTCGCAACCATGTTACCGAACTGCCCGGCCCCGGCCCCACCCTGCTTTACGCGCATGGTTTTGGCTGTAACCAGACCATGTGGCAACGGGTCACGCCTGCATTCCGTCACAGCCATCGCCAGGTGCTGTTCGACTATGTCGGCAGCGGGCAGTCGGACTGGTCGGCGTTTGATGCCGGCAGGTACGCCACCCTGGCCGGCTACGCGCAGGACGTGATCGATGTCGGCGATGTGCTATCGCTGGAAGGGGCGGTGTTTGTCGGCCACTCGGTCAGCTGCAGCATCGGCATGCTGGCCAGCATTGCGCGACCAAAGCTGTTCAGCAAGATGATCCTGATCGGCCCGTCGCCTTGCTTCCTGAACCATCCGCCAGACTATCTGGGCGGGTTTGACGCCAGCGACCTGGAAGGCCTGCTCGACCTGATGGACCAGAACTACATCGGCTGGGCCAGCTACCTGGCGCCGGTCGTCATCGCGGCCAACCCGGACGCGCCGCACGACGAGGTCACCACCGAGCTCAACGACAGTTTCTGCTCCACCGACCCGCACATCGCACGGGTGTTTGCCCGCGCCACCTTCTTTGCCGACAACCGCGCCGACCTGGCACAGGTGCGTTGCCCGTCGCTGATCCTGCAACACCGCAGCGACGCGCTGGCGCCGCTGGCGGTAGGCGACTACCTGCACCACCACCTGGCCGACAGCACGCTGGAAGTGCTGGACGTACAAGGCCACTGCGCCCACATGAGCCGGCCAGACCTGGTGGTGGCCGCCATGCAGCGTTACCTATGCTGAGCACGGCCTGCCACGGGCAGACACAGCTGGACGCCACCCTGCTGCCATGCCCGGTACTGGTTACCGACCGCCACGGTACGGTGCTAGCGATCAACCACCAGGCCCTGCAGCTGGCTGGCGGCAGCGAGCACGACTGGCTGCAGCAGCCGATGGAACGGCTGTTCCCGCTGCCCAGCCGTATCTTCCTGCAAACCCACGTCTGGCCGATGCTGTGGCGTGACGGCGCAGTATTTGAGATCAGGCTGCAGCTGGCAAACCCCGATGGCCCGCCACTGCCGGTGCTGGTGAACTGCCAGCGCCACCCCGACGCCCAGCAGGACTGCTACCACTGGGTGCTGTTTGTCACCCACCAGCGCACCCGCTACGAGGCGGAACTGTTGGCCGCACGCAAGCGCGCTGACGAGCTGGCGGCCCGCTACGCCCGCGGCGAACACTTTCTGCGCGAGATCACCGACGCAGTGCCGGCGCTGATTGCCTACTGGGACCGCAGCCTGCACTGCCGCTTTTCCAACAGCCAGTACCAGGCTTGGTTCGGCCGCAACGCTACCGACATGCAAGGTATTGCAATGCCCGATCTACTGGGAGACACGCTATTCGCACTGAGCCGCCCGCACATTACCGCCGTGCTGGCCGGTGAAACGCAGGAATTCGAACGCCAACTGGCCATGCCGGACGGCAGCGTGGTGCATACACTGACGCAGTACGTGCCCGACTACAACGCAGCAGGTGATATAGAAGGCTTTTATGCGGTAACAGCCAATGTGACACGCATCAAAGAGGCCGACGAGGCCATCCAGCTCAGCGCCAGCATGTTTGACGCGGTGTCGGAAGCCATCATGCTTGTCGCTGCAGACGGCAACCTGCTATCGGTTAACCCGGCGTTCAGCCGTCTTACCGGCTACGCAGCCCAGAACGTGGCCACCCGCCAGCCCGGCTTTTTGCAAGATGAAGATGGTGTGGCCATCGACTGGCAGGCACTGCTGGCGCAAGCCAACTGGCGTGGCGACCTGTGGTGCCAACGCCGTGACGGCAGCCGCTGCCCGGTATCGCTGTCGCTCAGCCGCATTGGCGACAAGCAGCTGGCAACGCAACGCTATGTGGCGGTATTCAGCGATATTACCCACCGCCACCGGCGCGAAGCACAAATCCGTCACCAGGCCCTGCACGATGGCCTGACCGGGTTGGCTAACCGCCGCCTAATGCTGGAGCGGCTGCAGCAATTGCTGGTGCTATCGGTACGCCAGCCACAACATATTGCCGTGCTGTTTCTGGATCTGGACGGTTTCAAGGCTGTCAACGACCAGCACGGGCACGAGACTGGTGATCGCGTACTGCAAACAGTCGCCAGCCGTCTGCAGGGCCTGCTGCGCGCCGGGGATACCGTAGCCCGCATTGGCGGCGACGAGTTCGTGATCGTACTGCACCAGGCCGATAGCCCGGCAGCGGCGGCAAGCATCGCCGATCGCATCATGACAGCGGTAGCGCAGCCCATCAGCCACAAGGCAGTGAGCGTGACAGTTGGCGTGTCGATCGGCATTGCACTGCACCCGCAGCACGGTAGCCAGGCCGAGCAGTTGCTGACGCTGGCCGATCAGGCAATGTACCGCGCCAAGCATCTGGGCAAGCAGCGTTATTGCCTGGCAGACACGCCGGTGCCGGGTAAAAGCGGCTAGGCCCTGTTAACTTTCTTTTGATGCGGCGGCGCTTGGCAGGCCATGGCACCTGGCCCGAAGGGCAGGCAAGGCGCCGCCTGCCGTTTACTGCGGGCGTGGCCGGTAACCTGCGACGCCGTAGTAGAAGATGAACAGGTAACACAGCAGCGGAATGCCAAACGAAGCCAGCAGGCTGACGTGGTCCGCCACGGCCGCTTGCAGCAAGGGCAGCAAGGCACCGCCAACAATTGCCATGCACAGCACGCCAGAGCCGGCACCAGTCAGGCGCCCCAGGCCGTTCAACGCCAGCGAAAAGATGGTAGGGAACATTATCGAATTACACAGCCCCACCGCCAGCAAGCTCCACATCGCCAGTTTGCCACCCGCCAGCATGGCCAGCGAAATCAGCAACACCGACAGCAAAGCAGCACAAGCCAATACCTTGCTGGCAGCCACATGACGCATCAGCGCGCTACCAAAGAAGCGGCCAACCATGGCGCCGCCCCAATACAGCGCCAGCATTTTGCCGGCATCCACTTGGCTGAGGCCGCCAACATCCGGCTGCTCCATCAGGCTGACCAAGAAGCTGCCAATACCCACTTCGGCACCGACATACACAAAAATGCCCAGCGCCCCCAATACCAGGTGGCGATGCTGCCAGACGCTGCCATCAGCTTTGTTGGCTGCCGGTGCTTCTTCTGCAATGACCGGCAGGCGTAGTGTGGCAAACACAGCCGCAATCACGAACAGGGCGGCAGCCAGCATCAGATAGGGGCCTTGCACCGAGGCAGCTTCAGCCAGCGCCTTGTCAGCTGCGCTACCGGCGGTGACATGCTGGGCGCCGGCCAGGATCAGCATGGACCCCAGCAAAGGCGCCACCGTGGTACCCAGCGAGTTGAACGCCTGGGTGAGGTTCAGGCGGCTGGAGGCGGTTTTTACCGGGCCCAGGCGGGTCACGTAAGGGTTGGCCGCCACTTGCAAGATGGTGATACCGGAAGCCAGCACGAACAGCGCGGCCAGGAAGGCCGGGTAGGACAGCATGGCCGCCGCCGGGTAGAACAGCAGACAGCCAATACCGGCAATGCCCAAACCGGTAACGATACCGCGCTGGTAGCCCAGCACATGCACCAGGCGCCCGGCTGGCAGCGATACCACGAAATAAGCGGTAAAGAAACTGAACTGGATTAGTGCGGCCTGCACATAGCTCAGCGAAAACACCCCCTTGAGGTGCGGAATCAAGATGTCGTTCAGCGAGGTAATCAGGCCCCACATGAAAAACAAGGTGGTCAGGACGGCAAGCGGCTTGCCGTATTGCGTCTGTTCAGGCGCGTGCATGGTGTACCGGCTCCGGTTTGTGTGCGAAGGACGCGCAGTCTAATTTCAAGCGGCGTTGTACTCGACTGTTTTCACACATGCGGCGGCAACAAAGGCCAGCGGCGGCAGAACATTGCTGCAATAACAAGCACTTGCGAGCCAGGCAATGACTGAGCGTGCCAATGCCGGCGATCTGATGCTATTTTTTCATGTAAGTTTCAAGTAAGAAAACTACATGGCAACATTAGCATCCGCCAGATAGACGCCATTCTTGCCGGCCAGCTTGACCCGGTACATCGCGGCATCGGCCTGCTGCAGTACCTGCTCCAGCGTGGGTGCCGGACCAGCGGCATGAGACAGCAAACCGATACTGACCGATACCGTTGCCGCCGGCACCGTATCCGCAGACAAGCGCTCGATATCGCTCACCAGGCACTGCATGTCATGCAGCAAGCTGTCGGCATCGCCCAGCAACAATAATACGAACTCGTCGCCACCCATACGGGCAGCACAGAGCAAGGACGGCCGCAACATCACCAGCTGGCCTGCCACCGCCTGTAGCAAGGTATCGCCTACCGCGTGGCCATGGCGATCGTTTACTTGCTTGAAACCGTCCAGATCGAGATAGGCCAGGCCCCAAGCCTGTGTCGGCGGCAAAAGCAGCCAATCCTGCAACTGCTGCAGCAGCGCACGACGATTGGCCAAGCCAGTAAGCGCATCCGTGTTCGCCTGGCGCGTCAGTTGCTGTTGCACCTGCTCTTGCTCCTGCGCCAGCTGACGCAGACGGGTGTCGGTACGTACCAGCCAGCCCAGCACGGTATCTTGCCCGCCCGTAGCAACCGGCACCGGCGGTGGCGGCTGGCTGCCCAGGCGCACGATATAGCTGTACAGCTGTCGCAAACTGCAGCCCAGCACCTCACGGCTGTAACGGCGCATACGCAACAGCAACAGACACAAGCCAATGGCTACCAGCATGAAAGCCGCCCGCACCAGCCGGGATTGCTGTGCAGCCTGGGCGACTTCGAACACAGTGCGCTGCTCGATCAAGGCATATACCTCGTCGATGGGGCGCATGATGCGCGCTTTGGCCAGAAAGTAGGCCTCATCATTCAGCATCAGGCTGGCCGCTGCCCGCAGCGGTGCAGCCTCGCGCTCGGGCAAGCTGTCGGCGCGGTCTACCATCGCCATCGCTTCGCGCTCGACACCACTAAGCGAGTCAGAATGCTGTTTGGCCTTTGCCAGCCTGGCAAACTCCTGCGGGGCAAAGCCGGCTGCCTGCATCAGCGACAACAGGCTGGCGGCCTCGGCTCGAGGCTGCGGCCTTGCCTGGCGCGGGAAGACGAGGTCCCAGTAGATGCGGTTGTAATGCAGAGGCCGCGCCATGCGACCATCACGAATGGCGAGAATCTCGTCGTAGTAAGCGCGGTATTTGGGATTGCCGCTGGCAATGTAACTGCGCGCCATGCGGGTAAGGTCGTCGGACGACTGCCGCAACTCATCGGCCAGCAGGTAAGACTGATAGCGCCGTTCGTTGGCACGGTCCAGACGCCATTCGGTGTACAGCGACAAGGCAAACAGCGCCGCGAACACGGCAAACAGCAGCAAGGTAGCCACAAACAGCCAATGCAGGCGATCGAGATTCTGCTGCGGAACGTTGGCCGCCATCATC
Organism: Vogesella sp.; assembly: GCF_046297735.1. Lineage (NCBI taxonomy): Bacteria > Pseudomonadati > Pseudomonadota > Betaproteobacteria > Neisseriales > Chromobacteriaceae > Vogesella > Vogesella sp. Next base: position 21,802 of record NZ_JBKBHK010000001.1, on the reverse strand, counting down.
AGGCTCCGGTTAGACGTGTCGGCTGGCGCGGGCTACACAGGTGCCAACGCATTAGCGCATCGCGTGACGCAACAGTTGCACGCAGGCAAGACCCAGCGCCGTCATCAGCAGGGAGCCACCCAGATGGCTGGCCATGTGCGCCAGGCTCCAGCCCCAGCGCCCCTGCTGCAACAGGGTGACGGCCTCTGCTGAAAAAGTGGAAAACGTGGTCAGGCCACCCAGAAAGCCTGTTACCACAAACAGCCGCCATTCGGGCGCCAGCTGCGGGTTGGCCGCAAACAGCGCCAGCGCGACGCCGACCAAGTAGCCCCCGATCAGGTTGGCTAACAGCGTGCCGGGCGGTAATGCCGGAAAAAGCAGATTGAGCGACAACGACAACAGCCAGCGCAAGACCGCACCCAAGGCGGCACCCACGCTGATGGAAAGAATGGCTAACACAAACGAGATACCAACAGAATGCAAGCAGTTGCCACTTTAGCCCAGCCATAGCTGCTGCGCCAAGTGGCTGAATTGACAGTAGGTCTACGCTGCGCGCAATAAAACCGGCTGGCACAGCAGGCGCTTTGACTTGCCGAGCGCAAGGCTGCCGATACAAGGGGCAAGGTGAAGCAGCATGGCTTTGCCGGGGCCGGTAATAATCAGAAGCATCGAGTGTTGGCAGGCCCGGAAAGATAACCGACCCAGCCTGCACGGCAAACCGGGTCTGTCTTGCCCCACCCGAACCAAAGGCTGCACTAGGTGCGGTCGCGGTACTGAGCTTTCTCACCGGTCACGGCCGCCATCACCGCCAGCTGGATGTCTTCCGACATCAGCATGGCCGCGTTCCAGTTGGCCACATGCTGCAGGCCGTCAGCCACGCTGTGGTCGCGGCTGTAGTTCAGCACTTCCTTGGTGCCCTGCACCGCCAATGGCGACTTGGCGGCGATGGCGGCGGCCAACGCCAGCGCCTCGGTCAGTACCGCGTCGGCATCCGGCAGCACGCGGTTCACCAGATGCATGCGCTCGGCTTCGGCGGCTTTTACGTCGCGGGCGGTCAGCGCCATCTCGCGCGCATTGCCCTCGCCCACCACGCGGCCCAGCCGCTGCAGGGTGCCCACGTCGGCCACCATGCCGACGTCCACTTCGCGCACGCTGAACAGCGCATTTTCCGCCGCTAGACGGATGTCGGCGGCCAGTACGATGTCCAGCGCACCGCCGACACAGGCGCCGTGGATGGCGGCGATAACCGGCTTGCGGCACAGCTCCAGGCTGTTCACGTTGGCTTGCAGGCCCAGGATGATGCGGCGCAGCTTGTCTCGCTTGCGGGCTTCGCAGTCTTCCTCGATGGCCTTTTGCATGTTCATCAGCATGGTCAGGTCGATGCCGGCACAGAAATGCTTGCCGTTGCCGGACAGCACCACGGCGCGTACGCCGGGCTCGGCGTCGCACCATTCCATGGCTTGCTGCAGTTCCTGCCACATCGCCTCATTGAGCGAGTTAGCCTTGTCCGGGCGGTTCAGCGCCACGTGCGCCACGGCGCCGTGCAGGGTCAATTGCAGGGTGGTATAGCTGCTCATCGCTGCCTCCTAGCGCTTCTTGGGCACCCAGGCCCAGACCATTTCGCACACGATCGGCGATTCGCCCGATTCGTCGGTCACTACCACGTCCACCAGCACGTCGCCCTTGTCTTCGGTGAGCATGCGCTGCACCTGTGCTGCCGGCAGCGTGGCTACCGCGCGCATATTGCCCTGCGCCCGCTTGTAGTAGCTGACTTTCATCGACTTGAGCAGCATCAGCTTGTCGTCCGGCACGTTCATGCCCACCACGAAGCCGGTGGCGGTTTCGGCCAGCAGCGCCATGGCGGCGGCGTGCAGGCCCTTGATGTGGTTCTGCACCTTCTTGCGGTTCTTGACGCTGACCACCATGCGTTCGCGGCTGACTTCCTCGAACACCAGGCCGGCCGTACCCAGGAACGGGACGAACTTGCCGAACATGCGGGTAATTACCCAGGAGCGCAGGCCGGTCGGCAGGCTGGCGGTCTTGTCCACCATGCGGCACATGCTGTTTTTCGGTGTAGTCATGAATTGCCCTTCTCGTGTCGTTGCTGGCTGCTTGAGCAGCCTTATGGTTGATTGGCAAGGTTGGCCGCAAGCAGCCCCCCTGCCGGGTCAGGATGCTGTGATCCCCAGCAGCAGACGAATCTGCTGCTTCACTTCGTCCAGCGCGCCACCGTCCAGCCGTGCCAGCTGCAGGCTGCCCTGCATGGCGGCAAATACGATGGTGCCCATGCCTTCCGGCGTACCGGCAAACTGCATGGCGCCGGCTAGCTGGCCACGGCGCACGATGTCCACCGCCCAGGCACGCATTTCTTCCACGAACTGCGCGGTGCACTGCTGCATCTCCGGCGGCAGCGTGTGCAGCTCGGCAGACAGGATGCCGCTGGGGCAAATCTGCTGCTTGTCGTAATAGTTGTCGGTGAGTTCGAAATAGCGTGCCAGCTGTACCACAGGCGACAGGCCGGCTTGCGCTTCCACGTAGCGGGCAAAGCGGCGCCGGTAGCGCTCGATCAGGGCCACGCCCAGGTCGGTTTTCTTGGGAAAGTGGTAATGGATGGCGGCGTTACGCACGCCCAGCTCGCCGCTAATGTGCTGATAGCTAAAGGCATTGAACCCGCGCGAGAGCATCAGCACCTCGGCCAGGTCCAGGATCTTCTTGCGCGTATCGGTGCGCGCGTCGGTTTCAGGCTTCATGCCGCGACTCTACTTACTGGTCAGTAAGGTGTCAATGCGCCCCCGCTTGCGCATGGACAGCCATGCCGAATACGTTATGATGGAGGCCGAAACGGCCCCAGAACACGCGGTAAATTCAATGAAACTCAAGTTCAGCAAGATGCACGGCCTGGGCAATGACTTCGTAGTCATCGATGGCGTCAGACAAACCGTTACCCTCAGCGCAGAACGCCTGCGCCAGCTGGGCGACCGCCATCTGGGCGTCGGCTTCGACCAGCTGCTGCTGGTAGAGGCCCCGCAGTCACAGGAAAACGACTTCCGCTACCGCATCTTCAACAACGACGGCAGCGAAGTGGAACAATGCGGCAACGGCGCACGCTGCTTCGTCAAGTTCGTCACCGAACAACGCCTGACCAACAAGCGCGCCATCCGCGTGGAAACCGCCCGCGGCGTCATCGTGCCGGAGCTGGGCGAAGGCGGCCTGATCACCGTCGACATGGGCGCGCCGCGCTTTGCCCCGCTGGACATTCCGTTCATCGCAGAGGGCGATGCCATCACCCATCCGCTGCAAGTAGGCGACGATTCCATCGACATCAGCGTGGTATCGATGGGGAACCCGCACGCGGTGCAAGTAGTCAGCAATGTGGACACCGCGCCGGTGGCGCAGCAAGGCCCGCTGATCGAGCAGCACAGCCGCTTTCCGGAACGCGTCAACGCCGGCTTCCTGCAGATTGTCAGCCGCCGCGAAGTGCGGCTGCGCGTGTACGAGCGCGGTGCTGGCGAAACCCTGGCCTGCGGCACCGGCGCCTGCGCCGCTGTAGTAGCCGGCATCCGTCGCGGCCTGCTGGACAGCAAGGTTACCGTCCACACCCGCGGTGGCGACCTGCAGATCGAATGGCAAGGCGACGGCCAGCCGGTACGCATGACCGGTCCGGCCGTTACCGTGTTCAACGGCGAAATCGAGGTCTGAGCGGCTGCGCGTGCCCGGCACGTCAGCAGCCTCAGGCTTGCGTTTGTTCAAGGCGCCTGCCCTGTGGCAGGCGCATGCTTTATCCAACCCCATGCAAGAGGAGCTGCGTAGTGGAAGCTGATGACGTACTGGCGTATCTGGATAGCCATCCGGACTTCTTGTCCGAACACGCCCAACGCTACGGCCTGAGGCCGGTGCAAGAGCGCGTGGTATCGTTTGCCGACCGCCAGCTGCTGGACCTGAAGGACCGCAACCGCCAGCTGGAAGCACGCTTGGCGCAGCTGGTACGCCACGGCGAGCAGAACGACCAGACCCTGGCGCGCACTCACAAGCTGAGCCTGGCCCTGATGAAGGCCGCCACGCTAAGCGATGTGCACGCCGCCATCCTGCAGGTGTTTGCCGAGCACTTCGGCCTCAACCGCGTGGCGGTACGGCTGTGGCACGACGCGGCCAGCGATACCCAGCTGTACAACGCTCGCCAGGATGTACGCCTGCTGGCCGGCAACCTGTCTGCCCCCTACTGCGGCCCGTACGCCAACGACGAGATCATCAGCTGGTTCCCGGCGGTGCCGGTGTTGCAATCGTTCGCCCAGCTGGCGCTGCGCGAAGGCACCGAGCCATTCGGCATCGTGGTGATCGCCAGCGACGACGCCCAGCGCTTTAGCTTCGACATGCAAACTCACTACCTGGCGCAAATGGGCGAGCTGATTTCGCTGGCCATGCTGCGCGTACTCAAAGCATGAATCCTGCCTTTTCCAGTGCCTTGTTACTACTGCCGCTGGTGCTGTACACGCTGCACGCGCTGTGGCGGCTGATCGCCAGCGACAACCTCACCGCCGCGCTGGCGTTTGCCCTGGCCTTCCTGATGGTCGGCATCGTCTGCCGGCTGGCACTGCCCACGCTGCCCATGGTGCCGGTCTGGCTGCCCCTGCTCTACCCCTACGCCTGGGTCGGCACCGGCGCGCTGCTGCTAGCGCTAGCCACGCTGAAGGTTGGCCGCAACGGCCTGTCGCTGGACGGCATACCACCGCTATTGCGCGTCTATGTGCTATCGCAGCTGTGCCTGCACGCCGGCGTACTGCTGCTGACGCCGCTGCTGTCCGGCCGCCCGGCGCAAGCCTACGCCATGCTGCCGCCACTGGTAGCGGCGGGTGCCTACCTGATCTACCGCGTCTGCCTGTGGCTGTCGCGCCGCCAAGGCGGCTTCAGCTGGCTGGCGGTCCTGGTGGCCACGCTGGCCGCACCGCTGCTGCTGGGCTGGATGGCCGAGCTGAGCGTGCCGCTGCTGCTGCGCCACCTGTAAGCCCGCCGGCAACAGACAAAACAAAACCCGCCAACCGGCGGGTTTTGTTTTGGGCTCGGCATAGAATCAGCTGCTCTTTAGCACACTGCCGTCCGCATCCAGCACGGTTAGCGACACCGGAATGGCCGCCGCCACGCTCTGGGTAACGGTGCAGAAATCCTCGAAGCTGTCGAGCAGGCGCTGCAGCTGCGGGTGGCCTGCCGGCGAACTGCCGCAGCGCAGCGTCACGCTGATGCCGGTCACGCGCATACGGTTACGCTCGTTACGCCCGATGGTAGCGCTGGCCTCACACGCCAGCGGTTCCAGCACGATGTGAAACTTGCGGGCGGCAAACAGCAGGCTGGCGCTGAGACAGTTGGCCACTGCCCCCACCAGCAGTTGCGACGGCGACGGGCCGGTATCGCTACCCAGCGGCGCCGGCTCGTCGGTGATCAGCACGTGGCCGCCGTCAAAATGGTTTTCAAAACGGTAATCCTGCAGTTGGGCCAGTGCCACGCGGGCGGTATCGCTCATGCCGGTTCTCCCTTGTTGCTACAGCGTGCGTCCCACTGCGGCCGCCAGTGGCCGCAATGTCGCCAGCAGTTCATCCAGTGCGTCGGGCGTGATCGCCTGTTCGGCATCGCACAGCGCGTGCTGTGGCGCGTCGTGTACTTCCAGCAGCAGGCCATCGGCACCCGCCGCAATCGCCGCGCAGGCCAGCGGTGCCACCAGGCTGGCGCGACCACCGGCGTGGCTGGGGTCTACCAGCACCGGCAAGTGGGTTTCGCGCTTCAACAGCGGGATGGCGCTGATGTCCAGCGCGTGGCGGCTGGCAGTGTCGAAACTGCGCACGCCGCGCTCGCAAAACACGATGTTGTGGTTACCGCCGATAGCGATGTACTCGGCCGCCATCAGCCACTCGCTGAGGGTGGACGCCACGCCACGGTGCAACAGCACCGGTTTGTTGATGCGGCCAACCTCTTTCAGCAACTCCACGTTCTGCATATTGCGCGGGCCGATCTGGATCACGTCCACGTCGTGCTCAAGGAAGGTATCCAGCAGGCGGATATCCAGCAGCTCGCTCACCATCGGCATGCCGTAACGGCGCGCCGCGTCGCGCAGATAACCGAGGCCGGCCTCGCCCACGCCCTGAAAGGAGTAGGGGCTGGTGCGCGGCTTGTAGGCACCACCACGCAGCAAGCGGATGCCGCTTTGCTGCAGGCGCGCGGCCAGCGCCAGCATGTGCGGCTCGCTTTCGATGGCGCTGGGGCCGGCGATCAGCTGGATGGCCGCGCCACCGATCTGTACGCCGCGCACCGACACCACGGTGTTGTCGGGCCGTACCTCGCGCGACACCATGCGGTAGTCTTTCAGCACCCGCATGGCACGCTCGACACCGGGCATGGTTTCGAACATGTCGGCCGACAGCACGCGCTCGTCGCCCACGGCGCCAATGATGGTGCGCTCGGTACCGCGCGACAGGTGCTCGCTGAGGCCGGCGGCGCGGATCTTGGCCACCACGGCATCGATATGGGCAGGGCTGGCCTGCGCCGCCATCACGATGATCATGCCGCGCTCCGGCTAGATGTTGTCATGCGACAGCCACTTGCCTTCCGGCGCACCACGGTAGTGGTTCATGGCGTCCAGCAGGTCCGGCAGGTTATCGGCCACCACAAACAGGTCGAGGTGCCCCGGGCGCACGAAGCCTTCGTTGACGCCGTGTTTCACCATTGTCAGCAGCGGGTCGAAGAAACCGTCCACATTCAAGAGGCCGATCGGCTTGCTGTGTACCGACAGCTGCGCCCAGGTCAGCATCTCGAACAGCTCGTCGTAGGTGCCAAAACCGCCTGGCAAAGCAATGAAGCCGCCGGACAGGTCTTCCATCAGCGCCTTGCGCTCGTGCATGGTGCGCGTGACGTGCAGCTCGGACAGGCCCTGGTGAGCGACTTCTTTCTCTTTCAGGAAGCCCGGAATCACACCGATGACACGGCCACCGGCGGCCAGCGCGGCGTCGGCGGCCTCGCCCATCAGGCCGATATTGCCGCCACCGTACACCAGGGTAATGGCGCGGGCGGCCAGGGTACGGCCCAGCTCTTGCGCGGCCAGCTTGTAAGCCAGGCGCACGCCGCTATTGGAGCCGCAAAACAGGCAAACGGATTGAATGCTCATGATGGTCTTTCTGGCAGCCGCCGGCTGGCGGCCGCCGATGCGTTACAGTACGGCTTGCGGGTAGGCGCCCAGCACCTTCACGAAGGAGGTGCGCTCGCCCAGTTCGCGCAAGGCCTGCGCAATATTGTCGCTGCTGTGGTGGCCTTCCATGTCGATGAAGAACACGTAGTCCCACAGGCCGGCACGCGACGGCCGCGACTCCAGCTTGGTCATCGAGACACCGTTGGCCGCCAGCGGTTCCAGCAGCGAATGCACGGCACCGGGGCGGTTAGGGGCAGACACGATGATGGAGGTCTTGTCTTGCGCCGTGGGGCCCACTTCCTGATGGCCCAGCACCAGGAAACGCGTGGTGTTGTTCGGCTCGTCTTCGATGTTTTCGGCCAGCTTGGTCAGGTTGTAGCGTTCGGCTGCAGCCTGGCCGGCAATGGCGGCGCAGTCGGCGTCTTCTGCGGCCAACCTGGCGGCTTCGGCGTTGCTGGCCACCGAAATGCGCTCCACATTGGCCGGCAGGTTCTTGTTCAGCCATTCGTGACATTGCGCCAGCGCCTGCGCGTGGGCGTACACGCGGCGGATGCCGTCCAGCGACGGCGTATTGCGCAGCAAGTGGTGATGAATGCGCAGTACCACCTCGCCGCAGATTTTCAGCGGCGTGCTCACCATCAGGTCCAGCGTGCGGCCCACCGCACCCTCGGTGGAGTTTTCCACCGGCGCTACCACGTAATCCAGCGCGCGCGATTCCACCAGCCGGAATGCCTCGTCGATCGAGCTGCACGCCACAGTACGCGCGGCGTGGCCAAAGTGCTTCAGCGTGGCCAGCTGGGTAAAGCTGCCCTCCGGGCCCAGATAGGCGATAGACAGCGGCTTTTCCAGCGCCAGGCATTCGGACATGATCTCGCGGAACAGCCGCGCCACCGACTCGCCCGGCAGCGGGCCGGGGTTCAGTGCCTTGATGCGGCGCAGCACCTGCGCTTCGCGTTCCGGCCGGTAGATGATGCCGCCGCCCTTGATCTCGCCGATATCGCGAGCGTGCTGGGCGCGCTGGTTAAGAAGATGGAGGATATCGACGTCGATCTGGTCGATGGCGTCACGATGCTGCTTGAGGAGGTCGTCTGACACGATTCAGAGGTCTTTCAGGATGACAAATTGGCCTTTTCCGATAGGGTAAGTTTCCGCGAGATAGCCATGCGTCGCAAGCACCGCAGCAATAAAATCGGCACACTCGGCGGCATGCGACACGGCATTATCCATCACCACTAGCCCACCCGGCGCCATGATGCGCGTGATTTCCGGCCAATAGCCTGCATATCTTGCGCGATCGGCGTCCAGGAACAGCATATCCACCGACTCGTCGTCGGCGTCGGCCAGCAGGGAAAACGCGTCGCCGGTGCGGGCATTCACCACATCGCTGACGCCAAACGCCTCCAGCGTGGCGTGCGCCAGCGCCGTTTTGTGCGCCGAGACATCAATGGTGAACACCCTGCCCTTGTGCGCCTTGGCCGCCAGCGCCAGCCACACAGTAGAAAACCCGTTGCTGGTGCCGATTTCCAGTACGGTGCGGGCACGGCGGCTGCGCGACAGCTGGTACAGGAACTTGCCGGTATCCGGCGTGATGTTGAGGCGCTTTTCGCGCCGCTCGCTGTGGCTGGCGTCAAACTGCTCGCCCTGTTGCCACAACAGCTGCAATTGCTGCAAATGGGTTTGCGTCAGCATGCTGGCCTCCTGTGCGATGCTTTTGTCGTGCACAGTGTACGGCAGCGATGCCATGCGGCCAACCCGGCCGCCGGGCTGCCGCGCTAGAAACAGCCAGCTATCGTATTGCCCAGGCCCACAATAAAGTCCGGCCGGCTGTAAGCCCACAGGCCGGCCGCCAGCGCCAGCAGCAAGGCCGCTGCCAGCAACCACTTCACGCCTTGGCCCCTTGCACCGCCACCGGCACTTCCTTCACCGGCAGGTTGGCCGCCGCCGCCATCACGCCCAGCACCATCGCCATGCCCCATACAATGTCGTAGCTGCCGGTGTGGTCGTAGATCAGCCCGCCCAGCCACACGCCCAGAAAGCTGCCGACCTGGTGCGAGAAAAACACCGCGCCCGACAGCATGCCCAGGTTACGCACGCCAAACAGGCTGACGATGACGCCGTTGGTCAGCGGCACCGTGGACAGCCACAAAAAGCCGATGGCGGCAGCAAACAGCGCCACCGACAGCGACGACAGCGGCAGCAGCAGGAACAAGCCGATCACCACGGTGCGGGCAAAGTAGATACCGGCCAGCAGGTACGGTTTGGCGTAGCGGCCGCCCAGCTTGCCGGCAGTATAGGTACCGCCGATATTGAACAGCCCGATCAGCGCCAGCGCCATGCTGGCCACGCCGCCGGCCAGACCGTGATCGCGCAGGTAAGCGGGCAAGTGCACACCGATGAACACCACCTGGAAACCGCACACGAAATAACCGGCCATCAGCAGGCGGAACGAGCGCTGCTGCCAGGCCTGGCCAAAGGCGCCGACCATGCCCTGCCAGATGCTGCCCGTGGCGGCCGGCACCGGCGGCGCCTCGCGGTAGGCGCGCGCCATCGGCGCGGCCAACGGCAGCAGCAGCGTGGCCATGGCCGCCAGGATGAACAAGGCCGGCAGCCAGCCCAGGCTATCGATCAGGCCGCGCTCAATCGGCACCATCATGAACTGGCCGAACGACCCCGCCGCCGCGGTAATGCCCATCGCGCCGGAACGCTGCGCGTCCGGTACTGCGCGCACGATGACGCAGAACACCACGCTATAGGTGGTACACGACAGCGCCAGCCCCAGCAGCAAACCGGCCGAGCCAGACAACAGCCAGCCGGTGCTGGACACCGTCATCAGCAGCAAGCCCAGCGCGTACAGCGCCCCGCCGGCCAGCAGCACCCTGCCCGGCCCGTGGCGGTCGGCAAAGGCGCCGGCAAACGGCTGCGTGGCACCCCACACCAGGTTTTGCAGGCCCAGCGCCAGTGCAAAGGTCTCGCGGCTCCAGCCAAAGGCCTGCGTCATCGGTGGCAGGAAAAAACCGAAACCATGGCGAATGCCCATGCTGAGCGACACGATGGCGCCAGCGGCCAGCAATAACAGGGTAAGCGGGGACAGCGTGCGCATCGGCATTTTCCTCACGTCAAGCCAACATCATGCGACACATTGCTGCAACAAAGCCAGCACTGCAGCAGCAAACAGTCTTGTCAGCCACGCGAACAGCGGCCAGCAAAAAGCCCCTACCAGGCGGAAGGGGCTTTGACACGTAGTTGGCCGCGATGCGGCCAACCTGGCGCGATCAACCGTGCTGCCGGGCAAAATCCAGCATGAAATGCACCAGCGCCTTCACGCCTTCGATCGGCATGGCGTTGTAGATGGACGCGCGCATGCCGCCCACCGAACGGTGGCCTTTCAGCTGCACCAGGCCGTTTTTCTTGGCTTCGGACAGGAACAGATCTTCCAGCGCCTCGTCTTTCAGGCGGAATACCACGTTCATCTTGGAGCGGTACGGCGCGTCGATATGGCTGTAGTAGAAGCCGTTGCTGCTATCGATGGCGTGGTACAGCAGGCCGGCCTTCTCTTCGTTACGCGCCGCCATGCCCTTGATGCCGCCCTGGGTCTTCAGCCATTTGAACACCAAACCCGCGATGTAGATCGGGTAGGTGGCCGGCGTGTTGTACATGGAGTTGGCGTCGGCGTGCACCTGGTAGTTCAGCATGGTGGGCGTTTGCGGCTGGGCGCGGCCCAGCAGGTCTTCGCGCACGATCACCACGGTCAGGCCGGACGGGCCGATGTTCTTCTGCGCGCCGGCGTAGATCAAGCCGAACTTCGACACGTCGATCTCGCGCGACAGGAAGTCGGACGACATATCGCACACCAGCGGCACGCTGCCGGTATCGGGGATGGCGCTGTACTGCAGGCCGCCGATGGTTTCGTTGGAGGTGTAGTGGAAGTACGCGGCGTCGGCGCGGCACTGCCAGCTCTCCACCGCCGGCACGGTGGCGTAGTTGCTGTCGGCGCTGCTGGCCACCACGTTAACGCTGGTATAGCGTTTGGCTTCTTTCACCGCCAGGCGCGACCAGTGGCCGGTATCCAGCACGTCGATCACGCCGTCGGCCGGCGCCAGGTTCAGCGGCACCATCGAAAACTGCTGCGACGCCCCGCCCTGCATGAACAGCACCTTGTAGCCGGCCGGAATCTGCAGCAGCTCGCGCAGGTCCTGCTCGGCGTCGTGGATGATTTCCATGAACTCCTTGCCGCGGTGGCTCATTTCCATCACCGACATGCCGGAGCCGTGCCAGTCCAGCAGCTCGGTTTGCGCCGTAGCCAGTACTTCGTGGGGCAGAACGGCGGGGCCGGCCGAAAAGTTGTACACCTTTGCCATGTCAGACCTCTGTCTCTTTGTCTCTAGTCGTCAAAAAGCCACGCTGGCAGCGTGGCTTGGTGTGTTTAGCTGCCGGTGCTGAGCAGGAAGTGCGCCCGCGCCACCGCTACCGGTTTCTTGCGGTCTTCCTGCCATGCCTCGATCAGGACGTGCGCCACGCGCTTGCCCTGCTTAGTGATCTCGCACTGGGCGTACAGCGTCTGGGCCTTGCCCGAGCGCAGGTAGTCCAGCGAGAAATCGACAATCTTGGGGGCTTCCAGCGACTCGCGGTTCCACATCAGGTGCAACAGCGCGGCGTTTTCCAGAAAGCCGCCGATCAGGCCACCGTGCAGCGCCGGCAAGGTGGTGTTACCCACGTTGCGCTCGTAGAACGGCAGCGAAAACAGCAGCTCGCCCGCCGCGTCCTCGCCGCACTCCACGCCCATCAGGCGGGCGTACGGCACAGCGGCGATCACCTCGGCAAAACGCTTTTCGTCGCGCAGGCGGTTGAAGGTTTCCATGAAGTCGCTCACGGCTTGTCCTCCACCTGCAGCATCGGTTTGGGGTTGGAATCGCGCATGAAGGTGGCCACACCGTGGGCGATCGGGTCGTCCGGTGACTCGTGATAGCACACGGCACGGGTAAAAGCGATCTGGCTGGCCATGCGGTAGCACTCCGCGGTGCAGTAGATGGCCTTGCCCGGGGTGGCGGCTTTCAGGTAGTCGATACGCAGGTCCAGCGTGGCGATGGTTTCGTAGTCCTGCATATTGGCCGCCACCGATACCGCGCTGGTGGTGTCGACGATGGAGGTGATCACCCCGCCGTGCACCACGCCGGTAGCCGGGTTGCCCACTAGGTCTTCCCGCCACGCCACCCGCAGCGTCGGCTTGCGGCCAACGGTACCCAGGTATTCAAAACCCAGCGTGCGGCAATGCGGCAAGCTGACAAACAGCTCGCCCATTGCCTTCAGCACTTCAGGGTTGGCCGCGTCGGCGTGACTCATTCGGCTGCGCCCTCGCCTGCTTCGGAGGCGCCAGCGTCCACGGCAACGTCGGTCACCTCACCTGCTTCGGCTTCGGCGCTGTCTTCGCTCTCGGCCACTTTCACCAGGCATACCAGCTGTTCGCCTTCGTCCAGGTTGATCAGGCGCACGCCCTGGGCCGAACGGCCAGTTTCGCGGATCTGGTCTACCTTGGTACGGATCAGCACGCCGCCGGTGGTGATCAGCATCACGTCGTCGCTGTCTTCCACCAGGCTGGCGGACACCAGGTTCAGGCCGGTCTTGTCGGTGAGGTCCATGGCGATCACGCCCTGGGTGCCACGGCTGGTCTGGCGGAATTCGCCAACACGGGTACGTTTGCCGTAGCCGCCGTCGCTGGCGGTCAGCACTTGTTGCTCGTCGCTGTTGGCCACCAGCAGCGAAATCACCTGCTGGCCTTCTGCCAGCGCCATGCCGCGTACGCCACCTGCGGTACGGCCCATCGGGCGCACATTGGTTTCGTCAAAACGCACCGCCTTGCCGGCGTTGCTGAACAGCATGACCTGGTCGCTGCCGCTGGTCAGCGCGACGCCTACCAGGGTGTCGCCTTCGTCCAGTTTCACCGCGATGATGCCGGCGGTGCGCGGGCGGCTGAACGCCTCCAGCGGGGTTTTCTTCACGGTGCCGTTGCCGGTACACATGAACACGAACGGGCCTTTGACCTTGTCGCTAACCTCGGCGTCGTCGTCCAGCTCCGGCTCGTTACCGGTAAAGGCTTTCACCGGCAGCATGGCGCTGATCTTCTCCCCGTCCTGCAGCGGCAGCACGTTGACAACGGGTTTGCCACGGCTGGTACGGCCACCCTGCGGCATGTCGTATACCTTGATCCAGTAGCAACGGCCAAAGCTGGAGAAGCACAGCACGTAGTCGTGGGTATTGGCCACGAACAGCGTATTGATGAAATCGTCGTCCTTGGTGGCGGCGGCTTGCTTGCCACGGCCGCCACGGCGCTGCGCCTGGTAGTCGCCCACCGGTTGCGCTTTCAGGTAGCCGCTGTGGGACAGGGTAACCACCATTTCCTGCGGCGTGATCAGGTCTTCGATGTTGATGTCGCCACCGAACGGCTCGATCTCGGAGCGGCGCTTGTCGCCGTATTGCAGGCGGATGGCGGCCAACTCGTCGTGGATGATCTGGTTGATGCGTTCCGGGCGCGCCAGGATGTCGATCAGGTCGAGGATGATTTCCATGATGTCGCGGTACTCGCCGACGATCTTGTCCTGTTCCAGGCCGGTCAGGCGCTGCAGGCGCAGGTCCAGAATGGCCTGGGCCTGGGTTTCGGACAGGAAGTAGCCATCGCCGTGCAGCCCGTAGTTGGCCGCCAGCCCGTCCGGACGCGCCTGGGTCTGGTCCACGCGCGCCAGCATGCTTTCCACCAGCTCGGAGCGCCAGGCGCGGCCCATCAGCGCGGCCTTGGCTTGCGGCGGCGCTTCGGAGGCCTTGATCAGCGCGATGATCTCGTCCACGTTGGACAGCGCCACTGCCAGGCCTTCCAGGATATGGCCGCGTTCGCGCGCCTTGCGCAGTTCGTAGATGGTGCGACGGGTCACCACTTCGCGGCGGTGGCGCAGGAATTCTTCGATGATCTGCTTCAGGTTCAGCAGGCGCGGCTGGCCGTCGACCAGCGCCACCATATTGATGCCGAAGCTGTCTTGCAGCTGGGTCAGCTTGTACAGGTGGTTCAGTACCACCTCCGGCATTTCGCCGCGCTTGAGCTCGATCACCACGCGCATGCCGGACTTGTCCGACTCGTCGCGCAGGTCGGAAATGCCTTCGATCAGCTTGTCGCGTACCAGCTCGCTGATGCGTTCCAGCAGGCGAGCCTTGTTCACCTGGTACGGGATTTCGTCCACGATGATGGCCTGGCGGTCGCCCTTGCCGATGTCTTCAAAGTGCACGCGGGCGCGCATGATGGCACGGCCACGGCCGGTACGGTACGCCTCTTTGATGCCGGCGGTACCGTAGATGATGCCAGCGGTGGGAAAGTCCGGCGCCGGAATGATGTCGATCAGCTCGTCGATGGTCATGTCGCTATTGGCCAGCAGGGCCAGGCAGCCGTCGATGACTTCGCTGATGTTGTGCGGCGGAATATTGGTGGCCATGCCCACCGCAATACCCGAGCTGCCATTGATCAGCAGGTTCGGGATGCGTGCCGGCAGGATCAGCGGTTCGTGCTCGGAGCCGTCGTAGTTGGGGCCGAAGTCGACGGTTTCCTTGTCGATGTCGGCCAGCAGTTCGTGCGCAATACGCGCCATGCGGATCTCGGTGTAACGCATGGCGGCGGCATTGTCGCCATCGACCGAACCGAAGTTACCCTGACCATCCACCAGCGGGTAGCGCAGGCTGAAATCCTGCGCCATGCGCACGATGGTGTCGTACACCGCGCTATCGCCGTGCGGGTGGTATTTACCAATCACGTCACCCACGATACGCGCCGACTTCTTGTAGGCCCGGTTCCAGTCGTTCGACAGTTCGTGCATGGCAAACAGCACGCGGCGATGTACCGGCTTGAGGCCGTCGCGCACGTCCGGCAGGGCACGGCCGACGATCACGCTCATGGCGTAATCGAGATAAGAACGACGCATCTCCTCTTCGAGGCTGATGGGAAGCGTTTCCTTGGCAAAAAGCTGGTCGGTCATGGAAATCCGTATCAGAGACAAAAATTATGCCCCATTCTACCACAAAGCCCTGTCCGGCATGCCCCTGTGCAATGCGGCCCGCCCATGAAAAAAGCCGGCAAAGCCGGCCTTTTTCGGTGCTGCACCCTCGCACTTAACGTGCGCCGATGTGCAGTTTTTTCTCCAGACGCGAAATCCCCCACGCCATCAGCATGGTCAGCGCCAGGTAGATGAAGGAAATGGTCAGATACGGCTCCCAGTAACGCGAGTACACACCGGCCACGGTGCGCGCCGCGTAAGCCAGCTCGGCGAGGCCGATGGCCGACACCAGCGAGCTGTCTTTCAGCAGCATGATGGCCTCGTTGCCCAGCGGCGGTAGCATGCGGCGGAACGCCTGCGGCACGATGACGAACTTCATGGTCTGGCCGTAGCTCAGGCCCAGCGAGCGCGCGGCTTCCATCTGACCCTTGTCGATGGATTGGATACCGGCGCGGAAAATTTCGGTAATGTAGGCCCCCGCGTTCAGCGTCAGCGCCACCAGGCCCGACAGGAAGGCCCCGTAGTTCTGGCGCAGCTCGCGCGCCAGCTCACCGTCGATCAGCATGCCATCCATCGGATGAATCAGCATCGGCATCAACGCAAAGTGCACCAGCAGGATCTGCACGAACAGCGGCGTGCCGCGAAAGAAGGCCACATAGGCCGCTGACGGCCAGCGCACGCCAAACTTCAACACATACTTGGCCGCGCCGTGCTTGGCCTCGGCCAGCCGCGCCATCCCCATGAACAGACCGATCAGCGTCCCCAGCACTACAGCTACCAGGGTAATCCCAACGGTCATCTTGGCGCCCTCGATAAACAAGGGTGCGTAATCGGCAATCATGCCCCAACGGAAATCCATGCTCTGCTCCCGGCTTTAAAATAGAAAGCGGCGGATCTGCCCGCAGACCCGCCGCTGATCTTGTTGTTATTTGGCGCCGAAGTATTTATTGAAAATCTGGTCGTACGTGCCGTCAGCCTTGATGGCTTTCAGGCCTTCATTCACCTTGCCCAGCAATTCGACATTACCTTTCTTCACAACAAAGCCGTAGTACTCGGGGGCGAAACTCTTGGTATCTTCCACCGTGGTCATGCCGTGCTGCGGGTTGTTCTTGACGTAATTGACCACCACGCCATTGTCACCCACCGCCGCATCCACACCACCGGTTTCCAGCTCTTTGAGTGCCAGCGGCATGTTCTCGAAGCGCTTGATATTGGGGTTGGTCTTACCCAGCAGCTTCTGCACTACTTCATCACCAGTGGTACCGGTCTGCACGGCCACTTTCTTGTTTTTCAGATCCTGGAACGACTTCACGTCGGACACGCCCTTGGCCACCGCAATCAGCTGACGCGCTTCAAAGTACGGATCGGAAAAATCCATGCTCTGCTTGCGTTCGTCGGTGATGGTGATGGCAGAGGCCAGAATGTCGCGGTCGCCTTGATCCACAGTGGCGAACATGCCTTCCCACGGCGTATTGACGAACTTGACCTTGAAGCCACCCTTGGCCGCTACCGCGCTCAACACCTCGATATCGAAGCCGACGATTTCACCGGTATCAGTCTGGAATTCGAACGGCGCATAGCTAGCGTCAGTGCCGACAACGTATTCTTTCAGATCCCCCCCGGCTGACGATGCCTCGGCCTGCGGAGCAGAGGACGGCGCGGCGGTTTCCGGCGCTTTCTGGCCGCAACCTGCCAGTGCAAAAGCAGACAACAGCATACCTGCCAGCAATGTTCTTCTCGTTTGTTTCATCCCTATTCTCCTTGATTTTCGGCGCTTAACCCTTTTCCTTGTGGGAACGGGCTGCGTGCTAATATAGCAACCTCGTTCAGGGGCCACAATGCGAAAAACCGCATGGCCAAAACCACAGAATCATTCACATGCAATTAACTCGCACCATTGCATCCATCCTGGCGCTCGGGCTGGCACTTTCTGCCATACCAGTGCACGCCGAGGGTGAAGATGCACCCCTGCCGGGCGACTTCCAGCTGGCACCAACACCCAAGCCGCCCAAGGCCAAACCACTCAATCTGCCCCCGGTCAACACCAGCGCCGACAAACCGCAAGCGGCAAAATCAAGCGGGCAAGCAGCCACCAGTGCCAAGCGCCATAACAAAAAGACCGCGACCGAGGCACGCAAACCTACCCGCCGCGCGGTACAGGCGCCTCGCCAGGCTACGCGCAACAAGGCCGGCAAACGGGTGCAGGCAACACGCGCCAGTCAGCGCCAGACAGCTACTCCGCGCACCAAACGGGCGCAAGCCAAAGCCGCCAATATGGCACGTAGTAAAAAAGCAACGATGGCCAAGCGTAGCAGCGCGCGCAACGGCAAGGCGATAAAACCCAGCCAGAACAGCCTCAAACGAAAAAAAGCCACGCGACAAACGGCCCAACTGAAAAAATCGGTAAAAAAGCCCCAGGCGATTAAAAAACCGCTGCGCAAGGTTGCCAAGCAAAAAAAGTGACGGCATAATTCGCCTCCTTCGCCGGTGTAGCTCAGTTGGTAGAGCAGCTGACTTGTAATCAGAAGGTCGAGGGTTCGACTCCTTTCTCCGGCACCAGACACGCAAAAGCCCCGCACGACACCGTGCGGGGCTTTTGTCATTCAGGCTGCGCCACAGCCCCACGCGACGCCAGCGCCGCACACAAGACAAAGCCTGCTTGCAAGGCAAGCAGGCTTTATTTACACGCAGCCGCCACGTCAGGGCTGCCTGCCCTACGCCTCCAGCAC
Organism: Vogesella sp.; assembly: GCF_046297735.1. Classification (NCBI taxonomy): domain Bacteria; kingdom Pseudomonadati; phylum Pseudomonadota; class Betaproteobacteria; order Neisseriales; family Chromobacteriaceae; genus Vogesella; species Vogesella sp. The sequence continues at coordinate 3,893 of NZ_JBKBHK010000001.1, read as the reverse complement.
CTCGCCCTCCTGCTGCAGCCGCCACATCTCGGCATAGCGGCCGCCAGCGGCCAGCAGCTCGCGATGAGTGCCGCGCTCGATGATACGGCCGGCATCCATCACCAGGATGCAGTCTGCCTCGGCAATGGTGGACAAGCGGTGCGCGATGATCAGCGTGGTACGGTTGGCCGCAATACTCAACAGTTCGGCCTGGATGGCTTTTTCGGTACGCGAATCCAGCGCACTGGTGGCCTCGTCGAACACCAGCACCGGCGGGTTTTTCAGGATGGTGCGCGCAATCGCCACCCGCTGCTTTTCACCGCCGGACAGCTTCAGGCCGCGCTCGCCCACTGTGGTGTCGTAACCGTCCGGCAAGCCCATCACGAAATCGTGGATATGCGCCGAACGCGCCGCCTCGATCACTTCCTCGCGACTGGCGTCGGGCCGGCCGTAGGCGATGTTGTAGTAGATGCTGTCGTTGAACAGCACCGTATCCTGCGGCACGATGCCGATATGGGCGCGCAGGCTGTCCTGGCTTAGCTGGCGGATGTCGTGGCCATTGAAGGTGATGCGCCCGGCGCTGGCGTCATAAAAACGGAACAGCAAACGCGACAGCGTGGACTTGCCGGCGCCGCTGGCACCGACCACCGCCACAGTATGGCCGGCCGGAATCTCGAAGCTGACGTCGTGCAATATCTGCCGCTTGGCGTCGTAGCCAAACGCCACCTGTTCGAAAGCAATGCTCACCTGGCGCGCATCCAGCGCCACCGCACCGGCGCTATCTGCCACCTCGGCCCCAACTTTCAGCAAGGTGAACATGCGCTCCATGTCGGCCAGCGCGTGACGAATCTCGCGGTAGACAAAGCCCAGGAAGTGCAGTGGCGACCACAGCTGGGTGATGAAGGTGGCCACCAGCACCACGTCGCCCACCGTCATTTCGCCACGCGTCACACCGCGTGCGGCCAACCACATGATCAGCGTCACTCCTACCGCAATGATGACGCCCTGTCCGGCATTCAGCATCGACAGCGACACCTGGTTCTTGATCGCCGATTGCTCCCACGACGCCAGGTTGCCGTCGTAACGCTGCGTTTCGAAACGCTCGTTACCGAAGTACTTGACCGTTTCGTAGTTGATCAGCGCATCGATGGCCTTGCTGTTGGCGCGCGAATCCAGCTCGTTCATGCTGCGGCGGAACACGGTGCGCCACTCGGTCACCGTTAGCGTAAAGGCGATGTAAATGGCAATCGTGCCGAAGGTGACGATGGCAAACCAGGCGTCGTAGCGGCTGAGCAGAATGCCCACCACCAGCGCAATCTCGATCAGCGTCGGCAGGATGTTGAACACGGTGAAGTTCAGCAAGAAGCCGATACCCTTGGTGCCGCGTTCAATATCGCGGCTCATGCCGCCAGTCTGGCGCTCCAGGTGAAAACGCAGGCTAAGGCGGAACAGGTGCGAAAACACCTCGCGCGCCACGTTGCGCACCGCGCCCTGCACCACGCGGGCAAAGATCGCGTCGCGCAGCTCGCCCAGCACGCTGGACAGCAAGCGCGCCAGGCCGTAGCCGGCAAGCGCCAGCAATGGCACCATCGCCGCCGTGGCCGGCAGCGACAGCTGGTCGACGATGTCCTTCAGGTATAGGGGTGTGGTCACCCCCGCCACCTTGGCCGCAATCAGGCAGCCCAGCGCCAGCACCACGCGGTGCTTGAAGCGCCACAGGTAAGGCAGCAGCGTTTTCAGGGTTTTCAGATCGTTGCGATCGGCCGGGGGCGGGGTACTGCCGGAAACATAAGGACGCATGCAGGCTTTCGGTCAGGCTGGTTCAGTGCAGTACGCGCGGCGCCAGCAGGTGGAATTCGGGGATATCGGCATCAAAGGCGTGGCCGTCGTCGGCCTCCATGCGGTAGCTGCCCTTCATGCTGCCGTACGGGGTGTTCAGCATGGCACCGCTGGTGTAGCTATAGCTCTCTCCCGGCTGCAGGTGCGGGTGCTCGCCGATCACGCCCATGCCGCGCACTTCCTGCACCCGGCCGTTGGCGTCGGTAATGATCCAGTGCCGCGACAGCAGCCTGGCCGGCGCACTGCCGGTATTGCGGATGGTAATGCGGTAGGCAAAAGCGTAGCGGTCTTCGGCTACGCTGGATTCGGCTTCCTGGTAGAAGGCTTCGGCACTCACGGTAATGTGGTAGGTCTGGCTCACGGCAACTCCCGGTAACAACGCAGTCTGGCGCGCCGATGACACGGCGGCATGTGACAATTCAAGCTCGCATTGTAAGCCATCGCCCCCCGCGCCGCGATGGCTTACAATGCCGCCTTTCCCAGCCTTGCCACCGTACACCGCCATGAGCCAATACCGTATTGCACCGTCCATCCTGTCCGCCGACTTTGCCCGCCTGGGCGAGGAAGTGCGCAATGTGATCGCCGCCGGCGCCGACATCATCCACTTCGACGTGATGGACAACCACTACGTACCCAACCTCACCATGGGCCCGATGTTCTGCGAAGCCATCCGCCCGCACAGCAGCGCGCCGATCGACGTGCACCTGATGGTGAAACCGGTAGACGCGCTGGCAGCCGCCTTTGCCAAGGCCGGTGCCGACATCATCACCTTCCACCCGGAAGGCTCCGAGCACATCGACCGTACGCTGGGCCTGATCAAGGAAGCCGGCTGTAAAGCCGGCCTGGTGTTCAACCCGGCCACCCCGCTGAGCTACCTGGACCACGTGATGGACAAAATCGACATGGTGCTGATCATGTCGGTGAACCCAGGCTTTGGCGGCCAGAAGTTCATCCCGCACGCGCTGGAAAAAGTGCGCGCCGCACGCCAGCGCATTGACGAATACACCGCCAAGCACGGCGGCGAGATCTGGCTGGAAGTGGACGGCGGCGTGAAGATCGACAACATCGCCGAGATCGCCGCCGCCGGTGCCGACACCTTCGTCGCCGGCAGCGCCATCTACAACACGCCGGACTACAAGGCCACCATCGATGCCATGCGCGCCGAACTGGCCAAGGTTGGCCGCGCGTGAACGGCTATCTGGTCACCGGCGCCTCGCGCGGGCTGGGCGCCGCGCTGGTGGCGCAGCTGCTGGCCGATGGCGGCCGCGTGGTAGCGATCGCGCGTGACTGCAGCCCGCTGCCGGCGCACCCGCAACTGGCCACCATCGACGCCGACCTGGCCGACAGCCAGCTGCTGCCGCTGCTGGCCGAGCGCGCGCTGGCCCAGTTGGCCGGCTGTACCAGCCTGACGCTGATCAACAACGCTGGCACCGTGCAGCCCATCGCCAGCGTCGGCAGTTTTGCCGACGGCGCCGCCGAGCAGGCGCTGGCGCTGAACCTCACCGCCCCCGTGGTGCTGTGCAACGCTTTTGTGGCGCACAGCGCCGGCTTTACCGGCCCGCGCCGCGTGCTGAATATTTCGTCCGGCGCTGCGGCCAACCCTTACCCGGGCTGGGCGGTGTACTGCGCCAGCAAGGCCGGACTGGACCACTTCACCCGCACGCTGGCGGTGGAGCAACAAACGGCGACCAACCCGGTACTGGCGGTGTCGCTGTACCCCGGCGTGGTGGATACCGGCATGCAGAGCGAGATCCGCGCCGCCGACCCGGCGCACTTCCCCAACCTGCCGCGCTTCACGGCGCTAAAGGCCGACGGCCAGCTGACGCAGCCCGCCGACTGCGCCGCGGCCATCTGCCGCTACCTGGCCAGCCCGGCGTTCGGCAGCCAGCCGGTGGTAGACATCCGCCAGCTGTAAACCCGGCCGCCAGCACGTAAAAAAGCCAGCCCGAGGGCTTAATGCCAGTCAGTTAAGACTTGCGACTGCAAATCCAGTAAAAGGGAACATGTTCATCATGTTCCCTTTTTTGCTGTATGAGCCTGCTACAACACGCATTAAATGACACGCTGCCACACAC